>CAMBZS010000025.1 GCA_945872335.1 Bordetella parapertussis
CGCCCATCGATGACCTCGGCCACCACCAAAGAAGCGTTGGCAGGCGGGCCGGCGCGCACGCTTGCCGCCCCGCCCTCGATATGCGCCTCAAGCAGCCGGCGCACCACCAGGCCGTGGGTCACCAGGAGCACATCACCGGGGTCGGCCAGCCGATCGGCGGGTGCCTGCGCTGATGGACTGACGCGCGCGGCGAGCTTTGCACAGGCATCCGCCACCCGCGCCTCGAACTGCGCGAGCGACTCGCCCTCGGGCGGCGCCTCGATCATTGTGATCGGATTGAAATCGAGGCTGCGATAGGCACGACCCCGCAGCGCCCCGAAATTGCGCTCGCGCCAGTCGGGCGAGGTATCGACCGACCGCTGCAGGTGCCGCGCCACCTGCTCGGCGGTCTGGCGCGCACGCGGCAAATCGCTCGCCACGATTGCGGTCACCCGGTACTCCCGGGCGAGGCGCGCACCGAGCGCCTCGGCCTGCTGCAGACCATGGGGGGAAAGCGCGGTGTCGGCCGGCTGAACAATGCCAGCGACATTGAGTGCGGTTTCTCCGTGCCGTGCGATCAGGAGCGCCATGGCGCCGCGCTGACTGGCCGGTGAAGGACGGCGGGCCGCATCAGGGCTGCGGCCCCCAGCCTGCCGGCAGCATCAGCTTGTTTCGTTGCGAAACGAACATCGGCCTAACCTTTTTGGCAAAGGCCATGAACTTGGGATCGGAGAACACGCCGGTCCAGAACGCGCGGCGATCGGCATCGTCTTCGAATTTCCAGAGATGGATCAGTTCGTTGATCGCACCCACGTCACCGGTGAAATAGCCGAGCAGCCTCGGCGGGTGGCCGCTGATGGCCGCCCAGCCCTCGCTTTTATAAAGCTCCATGATCTCGGCCATCTTGCCGGGAACAACTTCGTAGGTGCGCAGTTCGTAAATAGCCATGGGGAAAGACTCCGGTTTCGTTGAAGCCCGAAGTATGGAGGGCGCCCTCGCAAAGCGCAGCGTCCGGTTTCGCGAAACGCGCTCGGACGCGGACACGGATCACCGCGCGGGTACACCGACCCTCCCGCTGGTACTCGGGCTGTCCCACGGGCGCCGACCGCGCCTTGCGCAGGACGGCTCTCTCATCCCAATGGCCTGGCCGGTCGGCCGAGCCAGGCGTCGATCCGGCCGGCATCCCGGGGCAACATCGGGCCTTTCCGCCATCAGGCCTTCTGGTTTTCCCGCCAGCCGCCCCCGCCCACCATGTCGCTTGCCATCGTTCGATCCCGCGCACTCGTTGGTCTTTCCGCACCAGAAGTCCGGGTCGAGGTTCATGTCGGGCGCGGCCTGCCCGCATTCCACATCGTGGGTCTGCCGGAGGCTGCGGTCCGTGAAAGCCGCGAGCGGGTGCGTGCCGCGCTCGTTCATCGCGGCTTCGACTTTCCCAATCGCCGCCTCACCGTCAATCTCGCCCCGGCCGATCTTCCCAAAGACTCCGGCCGGTTTGATCTCCCGATCGCCATCGGCGTGCTCGCGGCAAGCGGTCAGCTGCCGGTCGAGCCGCTCGAAGCGCTCGAGCTTGCCGGCGAACTCTCTCTGACTGGCGAACTGCGCCCCATTCGCGGCAGTCTCCCCATGGCGATCGCCGCCCGCGCAGCCGGCCGTCGGCTGGTGGTCCCGGCAACCAGCGCCGACGAAGCCGCGGTCTACCCCGAGGTTGCTGCCCTCGCAGCCAACCACCTGGGCGAGGTGTGCCTGCATCTGCTCGGCGCATCCCCTCTGGCACGGGTCGATCACCAGCTGCCCCCGCCCGCGCAATGGCAGGGCGCGAACTTCAGCGACATCCGGGGCCACGCCCAGGCCCGGCGGGCGCTTGAAATCGCCGCCGCCGGCGGCCACTCTGCACTCATGGTCGGCCCGCCCGGCGCGGGCAAGTCCATGCTCGCCTCGCGCCTCGCCTCCATCCTCCCGCCCCTCTCGAGCGAAGAGGCGCTCGAGGTCGCATCGGTCCAGGCGCTCGCCGGGCACTTCAACGCCGCGCACTGGGGCCGGCGCCCCATGCGCGCGCCGCACCACAGCGCCTCTGCAGCGGCGCTGGTGGGCGGCGGTCCTGGTCCGCGGCCCGGCGAAATCAGCCTAGCGCATCACGGCGTGCTGTTTCTGGACGAACTGCCCGAGTTCTCGCGGCCCGTACTGGAGGCCTTGCGTGAGCCGCTCGAAACCGGCCACATCACGCTCGCCCGCGCCAGCCGCTCCATCGATCTTCCGGCGCGCTTTCAGCTGATCGCCGCCATGAACCCCTGCAGCTGCGGTCATCTGGGCGACCCGCGCTGCCGATGCAGCGCCGAGCAGGTGCTGCGCTATCAGCGCCGCGTCTCCGGCCCGCTCCTCGACCGGCTCGATCTGCTCCTGCCCGTAGCGCGCCTGAGCGAAACCGATCTTCTCGAGCGCACGCCGGTCGAGGCGAGCGACACCATCCGCCTGCGGGTAGAGGCCGCCTGGGCGCGTCAGCTCAGTCGGCAGGGCTGCGCCAATTCAAGGCTCGACGCGCAAGGCGTTGCGCGCCACTGCGCGCTTGGCGCCGACGCTCAGACGCTGATCGTGGCGGCAAGCCAACGGCTGCGCTGGTCGGCGCGCGGCGTGCATCGCGCGCTCAGGGTCGCCCGCACCATCGCCGACCTCGCCGGCAGCGCAGGCCTCGAACGCAATCATCTGGCCGAGGCCATCGGCTATCGCCGTTCACCCCTCGAACTGAGCGGCGAGGCGGGCTGAACGCTCACATCGCCGCGCTCTGCCCACCGGGCGGCTTCACGCGCCAGCCAATCATCACCGCAAGCGCCAGCACCTGCAGCACCAGCCAGCAGGCAAGCGCCCACCGAAACGCGAGCGCCTCCTCGAGCCCCAGTTGCCGGCCCAGCGCATCCACGAGTACGCCAAACAACCACTGGGTCAAGAAAATGCCCACGAAAATCATCATGTTGAAGGCGCTGAATGCGCGACCGGTCAGCGCACCACGAAAGGTAAGACTCACATGCGTCTGAACTGGCGTAAAAACCGTCACGCCCACCGCAAACGGAAGCCAGGCGAGCCACGCCCAGGTGCCATCGGCGAGCACGATCACCGCCTGAGCGCCAATCATGAGCAGCGACCCAACCACCGTCACAGAAAGCGTCGACCAGCCGCGCGCAGCCAGCCTGGGCATCACCCAGCCGAGCAGAAGGTAGGCAAACATTAACACCACATTCAGCACCAGAAGCGTTTGCGCGCTCTGCGCCGCCGACATCCCGAGCACCCGCGTAAACCACGGCCCTGCCCAGAGACTCTGCATCGCGATGAACGTGGCCTGCAGCGTGACCGACGGCACGACGAAGCGCCAGAAGTAGCGCTCACGAAAGACCTCAAGGTAGGCACGCCACTGCTCGGCAAGCGGCGTGGCGGGTTGGCGCGGCTCGGCAGGCAGGCGCACTCTCAGGCACACCGCCGCAAGCGCAAGCAGCCCCGCGCAAAGGAAGAACAGCCCCCGCCAGCCGATGACCGGCAAAGCGAGCTGCGCAGGCACGGTTGAACTGAGCGCGCCCAGCGTGCCCGCCGTAAGCATCCAGGCGGCCAGCCGCTGCTGACGCTCCGGCGCAAAGGCAAACCGGAAGGCGCGTAGCCCCGACATCAGCGCTCCCGACACACCAATGCCGATCACCACCCGTGCAAGACCCAGCACCCAGGCCTCGGTTGCAAGCGCAAACATGAGGCAGCCGAGCGCCGCAATCGCGAGCAGCGTCGAGTCGGTATCGCGCGAGCCAAAGCGATCGAGCCAGACGCCCAAGGGCAACTGCATCACGATGAAGCTGAAGAAATAGGCGCTGGAAAGCGCACCAAGCTGCGCGTTGCTGAAACCAAACTGGTCGACCAGATCGGGCGCAATCACCGCATTGACAGTGCGAAGCGCATACGACAGCACATAGCCCGAGGCAAAGAGCGCAAACACGCCGAATCCGGCTTCAGCGACCGGCAGGGACGCGCTGCGGGTCACGGAACCAGCAGCCGGAATGAATCGAGCATCGTGCGCCCCTGCGACACTTGCGCGGGCGCCACAATCGCCACCGCCTGCCAAAGCTGCTCCCGATACGCGACGAACACCGCCTGCATGACCACCGGCTCGCCCGCCATCAGGCCGCGCGCTTCTACCGACATGGCATCCACCGCACCCTTGGAGGTGCCAGAGAGGTCGAGAAGCCCCACGCGGATTGGAACGCCAGGCTGCGGCTCTGCGCCCAGGTTACGCAACATCGCGACCCGCATGGCCGACAGCGCCTTCGCATGGGTGGCCGCCAGATCGGCCGCAGGATCGGCCGCACGGGCCTCGAGCCGAGCCGTGCCCACCGTGAACAGCGCGCGGTCCACGCGCGCGCCGGTCATCGTCATCTCGACCTTGAGTCCGTCGAGATCAATCTCGCGGCTCATGGACGCTGGGCGAGCGGGCAGGAGCACCGAGAAGCCCTGCTCGAGGCTTCGGGTTTCACGCCAGTTGAATTCAGGCGAACACGCGGCGACGAGGCCAGCCAGAACCAGCCAACCCAACACACCGCGGATCGCGCGTCGGCGACCGGCGGTACGCCGGAACAGGCTGGACGGCAGACTCATCGGATAATGGTACCAAGCTGTTTCATCATCCAGGGAGTCAGGGTCATGATCTACGAATTCCGTTCGCGCGCTACGGGTAGCATCGTGATGATGGGAAAGGTGGCCGAAAGGATGCTTGGCATCCTCGGCAAGCCCGCCGGTCCCCAGGGCATCATCACGGTTGAGCAGCTGCCTGAGGCAATCGCTCGGTTGCGGGCAGCGATCGCCGACGAGCAACACGCACGCGAGGCAGCGCGCGAGGCAGCGCACGCCAGCGCGCGGGCCACAGATGCCTTGCCAAAGCCCGCCGCGGGTGGCGGGCACGACGCAGAGGAAGCCGGTCCCGGCACGGCCATCTCACTCGAAGCGCGGGCTCAACCGCTCATCGAAATGTTCGAGCGGGCGCTTGCCGGCAAGCGCGACGTCACCTGGGGGGTCTGAGTTGAAACTCATCAGTGCCGACGACGCGGCCGCACTCATCCAATGCGGTTCAACTGTCGCGAGCGCAGGTTTTCTGGGGGCTGGACACGCCGAAGCGATCACCGAAGCCATCGAGCGGCGATTTCTGCGTGACCAGGCGCCGCGCAATCTCACCCTCATCTACTCGGCCGGCCAGGGCGACCGGGCAACCCGCGGCGTCAATCACTTCTGTCACCGCGGGCTCACCCGCCGCGTGATTGGTGGCCACTGGCGATCGGCGCCCGGACTGGCGCAGCTCGCGCTCGAGGAAGGCACCGAGGCCTACAACCTGCCGCAGGGCGTGATCTCGCAGCTCTATCGCGCCATTGCGGGCCGCAAGCCTGGCGTGATCACACCGATCGGCCTCCATACCTTCGTGGACCCCCGGTATGGCGGGGGCAAGCTCAATCAGTGCTGTAGCGAAGAGCTGGTGGAGCTCATCACGATCGAGGGTGAGGAATACCTGCGCTACAAGCCGCTGCCGATCGACTGCGCGCTCATTCGCGCCACCACCGCCGACGCGCTGGGCAACCTGAGCGCCGAGCACGAACCCTTTCACCATGAGCTCCTCGCCATCGCGCAGGCCGCGCGCAATAGCGGCGGGATCGTGATCGCGCAGGTCAAACGTCTGGTGGGCGCCCATCCACAAGCGCGCGCGGTCTGTGTGCCCGGCATCCTGGTCGACTATGTCGTGGTGGCGGGCGAGCATCCGCATCACCACTCCATGACCTTTGGCGAGTACTTCAATCCCGCCTACACCGGGCTCATCCCGCGCGTGGCGGCGACGGCGCGCGCGCACCCCGCCAGACCCCTCCAGGCCGCGACTGCGCCCGGGCCGCGCCCCGCCGATCCGCGACGCATCATCCAGCGGCGGGCGCTCCTTGAACTGGCCGCCGTTCGGCCACGGACCGTGAACCTGGGCGTCGGCATGCCGGCGGGCGTGGGCGCGCTTTCCCGCGAGGCCGGTATCCCGGACATTGTGCTCACGGTGGAGTCGGGTCCGATCGGCGGCACACCGGCCGACGGCCTGTCCTTTGGCGCCGCCGAGCACCCGCAGGCAATCGTCGATGAACCCGCACAGTTCGATTTCTACGACGGCGGCGGCCTCGACATGGCCTTTCTTGGCATGGCCGAAGCCGATCCACGCGGCAATGTGAACGTCGGTCTGTTTGGCGTGGGCCCCTGGCGACGAATCGCCGGGGTGGGCGGTTTCATCAACATCACGCAATCCACGCGCGAGCTGGTGTTCATGGGTACCCTCACATCAGGGGGGCTACTTCTGATGATGGATAACGGGAACCTGAGGATCGAACGCGAGGGACGCTGGAAGAAGATGGTTCCGCAGGTGGGCCTTCTGTGCTTCAACGGCGAGTACGCCTCGCGCCAGGCCATTCGTGCCACCTACGTGACCGAGCGTGCGGTCTTTCGGCTACGCGAGGGGCGGCTTACTTTGTGCGAAGTGGCGCCCGGGCTGGACGTCGAGCGCGATGTGCTCGCCCTGCTGCCGCCTGGCGTTGCGATCGCACCCTCGCTTTCCACGATGGATGCGCGGGTGTTTCAGGACGGCCCGGTCGTGCTCAACGACGCTCCCCCGCCCTCGCATCAGGCAGGCCCGCCCCCCGCGCAACCTCGGGGGCACGCGCGATGAGCGCCGGCCGCTTCGAGCGGCCTGACCAGGCACCTGCCGGTTTTCGCGAGATCTGGCGTGACTTCGGCTCCGTCTATGCCGCGAACGGCCTGATCGGTTTCATCTTTGCGGCAAGCGGGCCGGTGGCCATCATCCTGTCGGTGGGCTCGCGGGGCGGGCTGTCCGAGGCGGAGCTCGCATCGTGGCTGTTCGGGAGTTTTTTTGTGAACGGCCTGCTGTCGATCCTGTTCTGCTGGCGCTGGCGGCAACCGCTGGTTTTCTTCTGGACGATTCCGGGAACGGTTCTGGTCGGCCAGGCGCTCGAGCATCTGCGCTTTGCCGAAGTGGTGGGCGCGTTCCTTCTCACCGGCCTCGTCATGATCGCGCTCGCCTTCACCGGCTGGATCAAGCGCCTGATGGCAGCCGTCCCCATGCCGATCGTGATGGGAATGGTCGCCGGGGTGTTCCTGCGCTTCGGGCTCGATCTGGTGCACGCGATGCATGAGTCGCCCGCCATCGCCGGGCCCATGGTGCTCGCGTTCATCGCGGCATCGGTGTGGCCGGCGCTCGGCCGGCGCACCCCGCCGGTGATCGCTGCGCTGGTGGCGGGTGCCATCGCCGTCGCACTCGCAGGGAGCCCTGGCGCAGACTTCGCAGCCGCGTTCGAGCTCGCACGTCCCGTCTTTCAGCGCCCGGAATGGTCGGCGGCCGCAGCCTTCGAGCTGGTGGTGCCGCTTGCCATCACCGTGCTGATCGTTCAGAACGGTCAGGGCTTTGCGGTGCTTGAGTCCGCCGGGCACCGCGCGCCAGTCAATGCGGTGACGCTGGGCTGTGGCGTCTGGTCGTGCATGACCGCCCTGATCGGCACCGTCTCCACCTGCCTCACCGGGCCCACCAATGCGCTGATCTCAAGCTCGGGCGAACGTCACCGGCATTACACCGCCGGCATATTCGTGGGGCTGCTGTCGCTTGTCTTCGGGGCGCTCGCGCCGGGGTTCACCCGGCTTTTGCTCGCCACCCCGCCTGCATTCATCGCTGCGCTCGCCGGTCTTGCCATGTTGCGGGTGCTACAGACCGCGTTTCAGATTTCGTTTCGCGAGCGGTTTTCGCTTGGTGCGCTGATCGCTTTTCTGGTCACCGTGGCCAACCAGCCGATCGCAGGCATCGGCGCACCGTTCTGGGGTCTGGTACTCGGCTTTGCCGGAGCATGGCTTCTCGAGCGCAGCGACTTTAAAGCGCGGGCGGGCGGCCCCGGACGGTAGGCCGGGGCTCAGCGCCCCAGCACCGGCGCAAGCGCCCGCTCCAGATCCGAACGCTCGCGGCCGCTTCGCCTGGCGAGATCGGCCAGCTGATCCTCGTCAATCGGCCCCACATTGAAATATTCAGACTGCGGGTGCGACAGATAAAACCCGCAGACGCTGGCCGCCGGCGCCATCGCAAAGCTCTCGGTCAGCGTCATGCCGATATCATGACAGCCCAGCACCTCGAACAGTTCGCCCTTGACGGTGTGCTCGGGGCAGGCCGGGTAGCCCGGCGCGGGGCGGATGCCCTCATACCGCTCGTCGATCAAGGCCTGCGGATCGAGCGCCTCGTTGGGTGCATAGCCCCAGAGGTCGGTGCGCACCCGCCGGTGCAGGCATTCGGCAAACGCCTCGGCCATCCGGTCGGCAATCGCCTTCAGCATGATCGACGAGTAGTCATCGAGGAGCGCTGCGAATTCCGCCTCCTTCTTCTCGACCCCCAGGCCAGCGGTGACCGCAAACATGCCGATGTAGTCGGCAATGCCCGATGGCCGACCGTCCAGGGTGCGCGGCGCGATGAAATCGGCGAGGCACTTGTTTGCCACGCCCTCGCGCTTGGCCGTCTGCTGGCGAAGGTTGCGCCAAACGAACGCCACTTCGGTCCGCGAGTCATCGGTGTAAAGCTCGATGTCGTCGTCGTTCACGCTGTTGGCCGGCAAAAACGCCACCACCGCATTGGCCGTGAGCCAGCGGCCGTCGATCACCCGGCGCAACATCGCCTTGCCGTCGGAGAACACGCGGCGCGCCGACTCACCCACGATCTCGTCGTTGAGGATGGCCGGAAAGGCTCCCGCCAGATCCCAGGTCTGGAAGAATGGCTGCCAGTCGATGTATTGCGCGATCTCGGCAAGGTCGTAGTTGCGAAACAGCCGACGGCCGATAAATTTCGGCCGGGGCGGATGGTAGTGCGCGATCGGATGCGGCCCCTCGCCGGGATGGTCGTCCGCCTGCATCGCCCACTGAACCGGGGTGCGACGCGCGCGCGCCTCGGCAAGCGTGATCCATTCGGGGCCCTTGCGGCCCGCATGCTGGGCGCGCACCCGTTCGTAGTCGGCCAGCAGATCGGCGATGAATTTCTCGCGTGAATCGGGCGACACCAGGCTCTGCGCAACCGGTACCGAACGCGACGCATCGGGCACATACACCACCGGACCGCTGTAGCGCGGCGCGATCCGGACCGCGGTATGCACCCGCGAGGTGGTCGCCCCGCCGATGAGGAGCGGGATTTTTCTCATCCGGAAATAATCGTCGCGCTCCATCTCGGACGCCACGATCGACATTTCCTCAAGCGAGGGTGTGATGAGGCCTGAGAGCCCGATGATGTCTGCGCCCTCGACACGGGCACGCGCCAGGATCTCGGAGCAGGGCACCATCACGCCCATGTTGATCACTTCAAAGTTGTTGCACTGGAGCACCACGGTCACGATGTTCTTGCCGATGTCGTGCACGTCACCCTTCACTGTGGCGATCACGATCCGGCCGCGCGAACTCACATCGGCACCCGCCGCCTGCTGGGCGCGCTTTTCCTCTTCGATGAAGGGCACCAGGTGCGCAACCGCCTGTTTCATCACCCGCGCCGACTTCACCACCTGCGGCAGAAACATCTTGCCCGCGCCAAAGAGGTCGCCCACCACATTCATGCCGTCCATCAGCGGACCTTCGATCACCTCGATCGGCCGGCCGCCGCGCGCAGCCACTTCGGCGCGCATGGTTTCGGTGTCCTCGACGATCCACTGCGTGATGCCATGAATGAGCGCGTGCGCGAGCCGTCGCGCGGGCGGTTCCTCGCGCCAGACCAGGTTCTCTTCTTTCTTTGCGGCACCCGCCTTCAGCGTGCCGGCGAATTCGATCATGCGTTCGGTTGCGCTTTTCGCCTGTTCGGCCTCGAGTGTGGCCTGCGCGGCGGCGCGCGCCGTATCGTCGGCCGCATCTTGCAGGCGCTTTCGCTCGGCCGACAAGAGCGGTGTGCGCGCCAGCACAATGTCTTCGACACGCTCGCGCAACTCGGGGTCGATCTCGTCATAGACGCCCACCATGCCGGCGTTGACGATACCCATCGAGAGCCCCGCGCGAATCGCGTGATACAGAAACACCGTGTGGATCGCCTCGCGCGCAGGATCGTTGCCGCGAAACGAAAACGACACGTTCGAGATGCCGCCCGAGATGTGCGCCGGCGCGAGATGCTGTCGAATCCATCGGCAGGCCTCGATGAAATCCAGGGCGTAGCGATCGTGTTCCTCGATGCCGGTTGCGATTGCAAACACGTTGGGATCGAAGATGATGTCTTCGCCCGGCAGTCCGACGGTTTCAGTGAGAATCCGCCAGGCGCGCTGGCAGATTTCAATGCGACGCTCAAGCGAGTCCGCCTGCCCCTTCTCGTCGAAGGCCATGACCACGACGGCTGCGCCGTACCGGCGGCAAAGCCGCGCCTGCCGGATGAACTCGGCATCACCCTCCTTGAGCGAAATGGAGTTGACGATCGCCTTGCCCTGCACACAGCGAAGCCCCGCCTCGATCACGCTCCACTTGGAGCTGTCGATCATGATGGGCACGCGCGCGATGTCGGGCTCGGAGGCAATCAGGTTCAGAAAGCGCGACATCGCCGCCACGGAGTCGAGCATCGCCTCGTCCATGTTGATGTCGATCACCTGCGCGCCGTTTTCAACCTGCTGGCGCGCCACCGCAAGCGCCTCGTCATACTGGCCGGCAAGAATCAACCGCGCAAACGCCTTGGAGCCGGTGACGTTGGTGCGCTCGCCAATGTTCACGAAGAGCGACGTGGCGTCCACATTGAAGGCTTCCAGCCCCGAGAGCCTGAGGGCGGGCGGTGAGGGGACGAAGCTGCGCGGAGCGAGATCGGCCACCTCACGGGCAATCGCCGCGATGTGCTCGGGGGTGGTGCCGCAGCAGCCGCCCGCGATGTTGACCAGCCCGGCACGGGCGAATTCGGCAAGGAGCGAAGACGTGATCTCGGGGGTCTCGTCGAACCCGGTGTCCGACATCGGGTTGGGGAGGCCCGCGTTCGGATACACGCAAAGAAAGGTGTCGGCCTTCGCGGCAAGTTCGGCGATGTAGGGGCGCATCAGCGCCGCCCCCAGCGCACAATTGAGTCCGATCGAGATCGGCTTCGCATGCCGCACCGAATTCCAGAACGCTTCAACCGTCTGCCCGGACAGGAGCCTGCCGGAGGCATCGGTGACCGTGCCCGAGATCATGATGGGCAGCCTCACGCCCTGCGATTCAAACGCTTCATCGATCGCGAAAAGCGCGGCCTTCGCATTCAGCGTATCGAAGATGGTTTCCACCAGCAGCAGATCGACACCCCCTTCGATCAGCGCGCAGACCTGCTCGTAATAGGTCGCGCGGAGCTCTTCAAAGGTGACATTGCGCGCACCCGGATCATTGACATCGGGCGAGATCGACGCGGTCTTGGGCTGAGGCCCGAGTGCCCCCGCCACGAAGCGCGGCCGATCAGGGCGGCTGTAGCGGTCACGCGCGGCGCAGGCAAGACGCGCCGACGCGAGATTCATCTCGCGGGCATAAGGCTCCAGGCCGTAGTCAGCCTGCGCGACGGTGGTGGCACCAAAAGTATTGGTTTCGATGATGTCGGCGCCCGCCGCGAAATAGGCGTCGTGAATCTGAGCGATCAGCTCGGGCCGGGTGAGCGAGAGCAGTTCGTTGTTGCCTTTCAGGTCGCGCGCATGACCGGCAAACTGCGCGCCGCGGTATTGCTCTTCGGAGAGCCTGTGCTGCTGAATCATGGTGCCCATCGCGCCATCCAGAATGAGGATGCGGCGGGCAAGAAGCGAGCGCAGGACGGCTTCAGTATCGGTGGGGGTAGACATCGGTGTTTCGCATTGCAGGTCGAAGACCAAAGCAGCAATGGTAACAACCGGGCGCCCCGGATCCGGCGATGCCTCTGTCATCATTACGGGTTGAACCTAGCCCTCCAGGAGCCTTCCCATGGGATTCGTGATTGATCCGCCCCCCGTCGTTTCGGTACCGGTGGCGGGCACCGCAGACCGCTTCCCGGTGCGCCGCGTCTGGTGCGTCGGCCGCAACTATGTCGAGCATGCCAAGGAAATGGGGTTTACCGGCCGCGAGCCGCCGTTCTTTTTCGCCAAGCCCGCCGATGCGCTCGTGGTGATTGCCGATGGCACCACGGGCGACATGCCCTATCCCCCGGGGACCGAAGACCTGCACCATGAGATCGAGCTGGTGGTGGCAATTGGCGTGGGTGGGCGCGCGATTGCCGCCGCCGATGCCGGCCGGCACGTCTACGGCTATGCCATCGGCCTTGACATGACCCGGCGCGACCTGCAGATGGTGGCCCGCAAGGCGGGGCGCCCCTGGGAGGTGGGAAAGGCCTTCGATGCGAGCGCACCGATTGGCCCGATTCACCGGGCAGGCAGCGCCTCCCCGATGGCCGCGGGCGCAATTTCGCTTGAGGTGAACAACGTCGTCCGCCAGTCAAGCGATGTGTCCAAGCTCATCTGGAATATCGGCGAGATCATCGAGCACCTGTCTGCGCTCTGGGAGCTTGCGCCCGGCGACCTGATCTACAGCGGCACACCCGAGGGCGTGGCTGCAGTGGTGCGAGGCGACCTGATGGTGGGCCGCGTCGCGGGGCTGGGCGAACTGCGCGTGCGCGTGGTCTGAGGGTCGCGTCATGGCCGAGCATCTGATCCCCACCGTCGCCCTCCACGCCTGGGTGGTCGACCTGTTTCGCGCCGCGGGCTCGCATGAGGTCGAGGCGCGGCTCACCGCCGATCATCTGGTGGGCGCAAACCTCGCCGGCCATGACTCCCACGGCGTGGGCATGGCGCCCAAGTATGTGGCCTCGCTTCTCAACAACGAGCTGCAGCTCAATCAGCGGGTGACGCTTGCAACCGATGCGGCGAGCCTCATCGTGGTGGACGGCCGGCGCGGCATGGGCCAGTCGGTCACGCATCAGGCCATGGATATCGCGATCGGGCGGGCGCGCGAACACGGCACCTGCGTGATGGCGCTCAGGAATGCGCACCACCTCGGCCGCGTGGGCCACTGGGCCGAGCAGGCGATTGCCGCAGGGCTGGTCTCGATCCACTTCACCAATGCAGTGAGCCACATGCCGATGGTGGCACCGCATGGCGGCGGCCGGGCACGGTATCTCACCAATCCATTTACCGTTGGCATCCCGATTCCGGGCGGTGAGCCGATCGTGCTCGACTTCGCGACCAGCGCCATCGCACACGGCAAGGCACGCGTGGCCTACAACAAGCGGGTTCGCGTCCCCGCGGGGAGCCTCCTCGATGCAGACGGGCGACCCACCGACGATCCGGCAGTGATGTTCGAACCCGAAGGCGGGCCGTATGGCGCGCTGCGTACCGCGGGCGGCCACAAGGGCCATGCGCTTGCCATGGTGTGCGAGTTGCTGGGCGCCGCGCTCTCGGGCGGAGAGACCGTGCAGCCCACCACCCGTCTGCCGGTGCACGGGGTGTGGAACAACATGCTTGCGATCGTCTTCGACCCCAACCGGCTCGGCACCGGGCAGTGGTTCGAGGCGCAGGCGCGCGAGTTCATCGACTGGGTACGATCGGCCCCGCCCTCGTCAGACAACACAGACGGGCCGGTACGGGTGCCGGGTGACCCCGAGCGCGCCGCTCGAAGCGCGCGCGCGCATGCGATCCCGGTCGACTCGGGCACCCTTGCCCAGCTCGACCAGGCCTCGGCCGCGATCGCCGCCCGCTTCGGCCAGTCGCCCGGGCCGGTCTCTGCGCTCGAACGCGGCTGCTAGCGGGGTCGCCATGACAACACCGCGCGAGTTCATCCTGCCGGTACGGATCGCGTTTGGCGACTGCGACCCGGCAGGCATTGTCTATTTCCCCAATTTTTTTCGCTGGTTCGATGCCGGCATGCATGAGATGTTCGCCTCGGTGGGCTTGCCCGCGGAGAAGGTCAGCCGCGAGACCGGTCTGGTGGTCTGGCCCTCGATCGATGCCAAGGCCACCTTCCACGCGCCCGCCCGCTACGGTGAGACGGTCGAGGTAAGAACCTCAATTGCCGAGTGGCGCAGCCGCACCTTTGTGATGGCACACCGGATTGTCCGGGGTGAGACGCTGATCTGCGATGGCACGGTGCTGCGCTTCGTGGGCGAGCGACAGCCCGGCGATGAAAACGTGAAGCTGCGCGCAGTGCCGGTCCCCGACTGGATGCGCAAGCCCTTCGAATAGGCCCGGTCCATGTCGGCACGCCACTCACCCGTTCTGCTCGACTCGATCGCGCTGGTGTCAACGCTAGGCGAACACTCGGCCGACACGGTGATTGTTTCAGGCTCACACGGCGGCGTCTCGGCGGCAAGCTTCGTGGTGGATCACCCGCATCGGCCGCTGATCGTGTTCTTCAACGACGCAGGCATTGGCAAAGACGACGCAGGCATAGCAGGGCTTCCCATGCTCGAGGCGATCGGCGTGGCGGGCTGCGCCTACTCGCATGTCTCGGCCCGTATCGGCGAGGCGGCCGACGGACTCGCAAGCGGCGTGGTGAGCCATATCAACGCCCCCGCACGGGCGATGGGCATCCAGGCCGGCGACCGGGTGGCCGCGATCGTCGCTGCGCGCTGTGGCCCGCCCGCGGCTGACGCGCGCGCCCCGAGCCGGCCGACCTGATGAACGATAAACACCCGGAGCGCGCTGCACCGCTTCCTGGCACCAGCCGCTGCTTCGGGCATCATTAGCGCCTGCTCAACCTGAACGGTCGCCCGACGGGCGGCCGCCTTTCTCGGACGGTTCCGATGGCTATCCATCCCTTTCACCTGGCTTTTCCGGTGCACGACCTCGCGGCGGCACGCGCCTTCTATGGCGAACTCCTGGGCTGCCCCGAGGGCCGCAGCAGCCCCGAGTGGGTCGACTTCGATCTCTACGGCCACCAGGTGGTGGCGCACCTCGCGCCTCAGGAAACCCGTCGCGCGGCCACCAATGCGGTCGATGGCGACAACGTGCCGGTGCGCCACTTCGGGGTGGTGCTGCCCATGAATGACTGGGAGGCGCTTGCCGCAAAACTGCAGGCGGGCGGGCAGCGCTTCATCATCGAGCCCCATATCCGCTTCAAGGGCGAGGTGGGCGAGCAGGCGACCATGTTTTTCCTTGACCCCTCGGGCAACGCGCTCGAATTCAAGGCGTTTCGCGACCTCGCGTCGCTGTTTGCCAAATAGGGCGCCCCGTGCAGCACCTGCTTCCGCGCGAGGCGCACGCCTTCATTCACCAGAACCCGAGCGCGCTGTTCGTCGACTGCCGAAGCGACGCGGAATATTTCTTTGTGGGTCACGCGGTCGGCTCGATTCATGTTGCGTGGTGCGAGGCGCCCGACTGGGAGCTGAACCCGCATTTCACTGCCGAGGTGCGCAAGCTCGCCGCCCATGTCACCGAGCGGCCGGTCGTCCTGATCTGCCGCAGCGGCCGCCGCTCGGCCGAAGCGGGGCTCGCGCTCGAAGCGGCAGGCTTTTCCCAGGTCTACAACGTGACGCACGGCTTTGAAGGCGACCTGAACGCCGAACGTCAGCGCGGCAAGGTGAACGGCTGGCGTTTTGACGGGCTGCCCTGGGAGCAGTTCTGACGGTCGCGCGCGATGCGCACTCGCTCAGTGAAGCGCCAGGGGCTGCTGCATCAGGCCTTCATACTGACTGATGAAATGGTCGAGCGCCTCGACGGTGGGTGAGCCCGACACGATCTGCGCAACGCCACTTCGGAATGCCTCGGCAAGCGGACCCTCCAGATAGATTTCGCGGCGCGCGAGCTTGTCGAGAATTTCCACGCCACGCGGTGCGCCGTCAACGCCGGCAATTTCCATGACGCAGTAAACAGGGCTGTTGTAGATCATCTGCATGATGTGACCTCAAACGATCCGATACGCATCATCTGGGGATCCGGCCCCCGCTTTCAAGCCCCTCGTTTGCAGGCGTTCAGACGATCGGCGAACGTCGCAAGGAGCGCTTGCCGGCTCGCCAGCCGGTCGGGCTCGATACCGAGCAATACCCGACTATCACGCCGCCACAGGTCGGGCTCCCAGCGCCCTGCCTGATACCGGTACCACTCGCGCTCGGTGCGCAGCACCGCCGCAATGTCGACCAACTCATGAGCGATCGCGGCCACCACCTCGATCAGGCGGGGACGGTCAAACACCGTGTCAGGCGGGGCCCGCCAGCGCCAGTGCCAGCGGGACACCTCGCCAGGCGTCGCCGCAAGCAGTCCCGATGCCGGGGGCGCCGCCGAGGCGTGCTCACCCGGCATCGCCGGTACCGCGGGCCATCGCTCCCCCGCCTCAATCAGTGGCGGCAGCGTGCCATCACGCCAGATCTGGATCTCGGGCACAAAACCGGGATCGGCTGCGAGCGCCAGCACCTGCCCGACCCGCTCGTCGATCGCGGCGGGCGGCATGGCTGCCGGGACCCACAGCACCACCCGGTCAGCGCTTTGCACCTGCTCAATGAGCCAGCGCCGCTGGGGTCCCGCAAGCCGCGCGGAGAGCCGCTCGGCGTCGATCACGCTCACAAGCTCCACCAGGCGCACCGCCCCCGCGAGCGGCGGCGCGCGCAGCGCATCGATAAAGGCCGCCGGATGCGCAGCCCCATTCAGGTCGATCAGGAGATGCGCCCAGGGGCCTCGGCGTGACAGCCGTCTGAGCGAGGCCCCCAGCGCTGCGCTGGCTGTGCAGCAGACACAGCCACCCACCCGCTCGAGTCCGGGGTCGGTGGCGACGTCGTCGTCGGCGCGGTCAGCCGCGCGCGGAAACTTGAAGTCATCACCCCGGTCGATCACCAGCGCAGAAGGCTGGGGGGCGGCCGCGCGCCAGCTCTCGATCAGGCCCGCCTTGCCACGCCCGGCGAGCCCCGCGACCACAGTCACCGGCAGGCGCACGCGCTTAGCGCCTCCAAAAAGCCGGGGTGAGCACGGCGAAAAAGGTGAGCAGTTCGAGCCGGCCAGCCAGCATCGCGATCGCGAGCAGCACCGCCTGAAAATCGGTGAGCGAGGAAAAATTCTCCGCGGGCCCAAATCGCCCGAGCGCTGGCCCCAGGTTGTTCACCGACGCCACCACCGCCGACAGCGCCGAATCAAAATCAACCCCGGTCAGCACCATCACAAAGGTGAGAATCAGCTGCGTGGCCCCCCATAGCAGCATGAAGCCGAAGACCGAATAGATCACGCGCTCATCCACCGGATTGCCGTTGATCGAAAGTGGGAACACCGCGCGCGGGTGGACCAGCCGCTTCAACTCCCGCCCCGCCTGTTTAAGGAGGATGAGGGCGCGAACCATCTTGATGCCGCCGCCAGTCGATCCGGCAGAGGAGGCGATGCAGGCAAGAAAAATCATCCAGAGCGGCGCAAACACTGGCCACTGCGAGTAATCGCGTGTCATGAAGCCGGTGGAGGTTGCCACCGAAATCGTGTTGAAGACACCATGCCTGAGCGCCTCGATCGCGCTATCGAAGACCTGCTCCCAGACAAGAAGCGCGGTGATGCCGGCCGCGCTCACCAGGATGAGGAGTACGGACGAGGAGGCTTCGAGATCACGAAGATAGACCGCGGGCGACCGGCTTCGCAGCGCAAGAAAATGGGTGCCGAAGTTGATCGTGGACAGCACCATGAAAACCGCGAGCACCAGTTCAATGCGCAGCGAATCGAACGCACCGATACTGGCATCGCGCGTGGAAAAACCGCCAAGCGAGACCGTGGAGAGCGCATGACACACCGCATCAAACGGGGTCATGCCCGCCGCCCACAGCGCCAGACCGCACAGCAGTGTGAGCAGCACATACCCCGCCCACATGAATTTCGCGGTCTGTGTGATGCGCGGCGTGAGCTTGCCCTCCTTCATCGGCCCGGGGGTTTCGGCACGAAAGAGCTGCATCCCGCCCACGCCAAGAAGCGGCAACACCGCCACCACCATGACGATGATGCCCATGCCGCCGAACCACTGCAGCGTGTGACGCCAGAGATTGACCGACTGCGGCAGGGCGTCAAGCCCCGAGAGTACGGTAGCACCCGTGGTGGTCAGCCCGGAGAGCGTCTCCATGAACACCTTGGCAAACGAGAGCTGCGGGCAGGCCACCAGCAAGGGCGGCATCGATACGAAGGTAACGAGCAGCCAGCCAAACACCACCAGGAGGGCGCCATCGCGGGGTTGCACCTCTCGGCGGCTACGACGGCTCGCCCACCACATGAGTAAGCCCAGGACAAAGCATCCGACTGCTGACCCGGCAAACGCCCGATGCATGCCGTCATCGGCGGCAAGCGACCAGGCAAAGGCCGGCAGAAACGCGATCGAGAACAGCATCAGGAGGCTGCCCAGCACGGGCGCAACAACAAGCAGTCGCAACACGTCAGAAGAACCCGACGCCGACCTGGAACAGCTTCTCGACGCGGGGCAACAGGCGCTTGTTGCTCACGAAGACGATCAGATGGTCTTCAGGCTTGATCACCGTGTCGTGATGCCCCATGATCACCTCGTAACCTCCAGCATCATCCGGAGCAAGGGGATCCGCGGGCGCTGCCGCCCGCACGATCGCGCCGATGGTAGCGCCCTGCGGCAGATCGATTTGTTCGATTCGTCGGCCGACCACCCGCGATGACTTCGGGTCGCCATGGGCGATCGCCTCAAGCGCCTCGGCTGCGCCCCGGCGAAGCGAGTGCACCGCCACCACATCACCGCGGCGCACATGCTTGAGGAGACTGCCTATCGTGGCCTGCGAGGGCACGATCGCAACATCAATCCGATTGCCCTCTACCAGGTCGGCATACGCCTGACGATTGATGAGCGCGATAGTGCGTCGTGCACCCATCCGCTTGGCGAGCATGCACGACATGATGTTGTTCTCGTCGTCGGAGGTGAGCGCAACGAACAGGTCCATCTCATCGACGCCCTCCTCGCCAAGCAGATCCTCGTCGGTGCAGTCGCCGTTCAGGACCAGCGCGTGATCGGAATCAAGCTGCGAGGCAAGATAGCTGCAGCGGCGCGCATCGGCTTCGATCAGCTTGATCTGGTAATGATCGCGTAAGCCGCGCGCAAGACGTAGCCCGATATTGCCGCCCCCCGCGATCATGACGCGACGAACCGGCTGGTCCATTCGCCGCAGATCGGACAAGGCGGTGCGGATGTGCTCGGCAGCGGCAAGAATGAACACCTCGTCGCCTGGCTGGATCAAGGTATCGCCCTCGGGCGGCACCGCGCGGTCATTGCGAAAAATCGCCACGATCCGCATATCGATATTGGGGTGCGCGGCCCGCAGGTCGCGAATCGGATGCGAGACCAGCGGGCCCCCCTCGTAGGCACGCACGGCGATCAGGCTTGCGCGGCCGCCAGCGAACTCCAGCACCTGCAATGCCTCGGGAAACTCGATCAGCTTCATCACATAGTCGGTCACGGTCTGCTCGGGGCAGATCAGGTGGTCGACCTGAAACCCATCAACACCGGTGAGCTCGGGATGCTCGAGAAACTCGGGCGCGCGGATCCTCGCGATACGGGTGGGAATATTGAAGAGCCGCGCCGCAAGCTGGCAGGCAACCAGGTTGGTCTCATCGCGCGCAGCCGTTGCGATCAGCATGTCGGCATCTTCGGCGCCTGCCTGGGCAAGCACCGGCGGATGGGTGCCGTTACCCGCCAGCGTGCGCAAGTCAAGCCGGTCCTGAAGCGCAGCCAGCTGCGTGACGTCAGTGTCGACCACCGTGATGTCGTTTCGCTCAGAGACCAGGTTTTCGGCCACCGAGGCGCCAACCCGTCCGGCACCAAGAATGATGATCTTCAATTGGTCGGGGGTTTGCGCCAGACGCCGCGCGAGAGGTCGATGCCAAGCTGCTTGAGTTTGCGATAGAGATGGGTGCGCTCGAGTCCGGTGCGCTCGGCGACCCGGGTCATGCTGCCCTGCTCACGCATCAGGTGATGCTCGAAATAGGCGCGCTCAAACGCATCGCGCGCATCACGGAGCGGCGCATCGAGCGGTAATTCGCGCAGCAGCAGCCGCGCCGCAGGCGAATCGGGAACCACCGGTGTCACCGCAACCGCCACAGCCATGGGTTCGCCGAATGCGGCGGGTGGCTCAACTGCGCCAGGCGCAGCCGCGGGGATCACGCCTGCCGCCCCGGCATCGCGGAGAACGGGCGCGACCGCGGCCGGATTGCCCGCCACCGGCACAGGCGCGCCAGCGGGCTTTTGCGCCGGCCGCATGAGACCGTTTTGCACCGCACGGAGCAGCTTTTGCAGCGTGATCGGCTTTTCCAGGAAATCGCTCGCCCCGATCCGCGAGGCCTCGGCAGCGGTGTCGATGGTTGCGTGCCCCGACATCATGATGACCGGCATGGTGAGTCGCCCGCCCGAGGCCCACTCACGTAACAGCGTGATGCCGTCGGTATCGGGCATCCAGATGTCGAGCAGCACCAGATCGACGCGCTGGCGCTCGCGAACGGCACGCGCTTCGCGCGCGCTGTCGGCAAGCAGGACAGTGTGTCCTTCATCACCCAGGATTTCGGACAACAATTCGCGGATGCCGATTTCATCATCGACCACGAGGATCTCGGCCATTCGTGAAGCTCTCTAGGCGGTGGTGGCAGCAGACAGACGGGGATTTTCCCCGCTTTTTGCGATTTTCGTAAAGAGTAATGCGATCTGGGCACCCAGAATCGTGCCGCTTTCATCGGTCCGGTTGCCCAGATCGATGCGCGCGCCGTGCTCATCGACAATCTTGCGAACAATAGCAAGCCCCAGGCCCGTGCCGCGCGGCTTGCTGGTGACATAGGGCTCAAAGGCGCGCGCGAGCATCGACGGCGTAAAGCCCGGGCCGTTATCGCGCACCAGCAGGCGCACCGCCGACTCGCCATCGGCGAGCCGCACCACACCGGTGAGGAGCTCCACCCGCGGTGTAGGCACCCGTTCGGTGGCCTCGATCGCGTTACCGATCAGGTTGAGGACCACCTGGCGAAGCTGCGCGGCATCCGCCATGACCAGCGGACAGTTGGGAGCAAGCTGCGCGTGCAGGCGCCCGCCTGCCGAAAACAGGGGTGCAATCTCGTCGATCAACTGGTTGAGATCGAGCGGCGCAAGCCGTGCCGCGGGCAGCCGGGCGTACTCCCGGAACTCGTCGACGAGATGCTTGAGTGCAGCCACCTGATCCACGATGGTCTGCGAGCTCCGATTGAGGAGATCCGCGTCGGACCCGGAAAGCTTGTCGTGGAGCCGCAGCTTCAGGCGTTCGGCTGAGAGCTGAATGGGGGTGAGCGGATTCTTGATCTCATGGGCAAGCCGCCGCGCGACCTCGGCCCAGGCCATGGTGCGCTGCGCCGAGATCACCTCGGTAAGATCGTCAAAGACAATCACGAAGCCCTCGCCTGGCAGCATCGAGCCGCGCGCAAGAAGCGTTTTGCCCGCACTGGCCGCCGACGCCGGCTCGGCCGAGGGTGGCGTGTCGCGCGAGGGCAGTACGAATTGCCGCTGCCAGCTGCCGGGCCCGCTCGCCTGAAGTTCGAGAAAGGCCTGGCGGATTTCATCGGAAAACGGCGCAAGCGGCGCAATCGCCGAAATCCGCATGCCCAGACTCTTGTCAAGCGGCTGCCCGAGAATCTGCTCGGCGCCGGGGTTGGCGAGCGTGATCCGCCAGTGTGCATCGAGCACCATCACACCGGCGGTGAGATTGGCGAGCACACTCACCAGCCGCGCGTGCGCCTGCTCGATTTCACGCTGGTTGCGCTCGACCAACGTGCGCGCGTCCTCGAGCTGGCGGGTCATCATGTTGAATGACTGCGTGAGCACCCCCAGCTCATCGCGCCCCGAGTAGGCCTTCACCGGCCGGTAATCGCCCTCGGCGACCGCGCGCGTTCCAGCTGCCAGCATCGACAGGGGCCCGGTGAGCCATCCCGACAACAGAAACGCAGCCGCCACCGCCGAGAACACCGTCAGAATGAAGATCAGCGTGAGCGTGACATTGAAGATGCGCGACAGGCTCTCGCGCGAGAGCGCGAGCTGCTGGAAGTCCCGCCGCCCCTGTTCGAGCGCATCGGTATGCTCGGCAAGTAGCGCTGGCACTTCCTGGATCAGCTGCAGATACGCCCCTTCTTCGAAGCGCAGCCCCTCGGCGTTGACCGGCACGATCACCCGCATCAGCAGACCCCGGAACGACTGGCCGGCCACCTCACGGGTTTCAAAGGTCGAATAAAGACGAGTCAGACGCGCCTGGCGAAGCGCCGCAGGCGTTGGCAGATCGGGCACCAGGGCCGACAGCCGCCCCCCCACCGCCACGATCAGGTTGCGCCCGCCGCTCACCACCAGCGCATCCTGAAGATCGAGTTGTTCGCGAAGTCGGTTTAACTGCGCCGACCAGCCCGACGGAGGCGTATCGCCAAGCGACACCGACACCGCGCGAGCCTTGTAGAGGAGATCCGAGAGCTGCGCGTCCAGTGTCGCGCGGCCCAGGCTCATGCCGGAGTCGAGCGCTCTCTCGACCGGCACGGCGAACCAGGACTCCACCGACCGGCCGATGAAATGCACTGACACCAGGTAGATGAGCGAGACCGGAATCACCGTCATGACGGTGAAGGACAGCGCGAGTCGCGCCATCAGCCGGGTGCCGAACAGCCCCCGCCGGTAGCGCTGGATCAGCCGCCGGATGAGCTCGGCCACCAGCACCAGCAGCGCAAGCGCCATGACCGCGGTGGTGACCAGAAGCGCGGGATAGTGCCGCTCGAAAATCGAGGTGTTCGCGCTCGCCCCTGCGAGCAGCACCAGGAGCACCACGGCGAAGGCAACCGATGCGATCAGCGCAAAGCGCAGCAGCCGGCCTATCGCGCGCTTGTCGGTGTCGGGGGCTGCGTGAAATTCGCGCGCGTCCATTCGACCTGTGGATTCCAGTCTCGGTTGGTGAGGGCATCGACCTGGAGCGCCCGGGGTAGCTGTGTGGCGTCGAGCCGGATGCGGGCCTGAACAAGGTAGTCGCCCGGTGCGAGCGCCTCGCCCGGATCGATGCGCCAGTTGCGCACCTGCGCCACCCCGGCCAGTGCCGCCTCGAATGATTCATGAAGGGTGGACAGGCCTTCGTCGCGGGTGACGCGGAACTCGCGTGCGAGCGCGTGGTAGGTGAGTCGCGCGCGGCTGCTTGCCTGGGCTACGCGCAGGTCCCACCAGTACCAGCGCGGCCGCAGCAATTCGATCTCCACCACGAAATGTAGCGGCACGCCCTTCATGACTGCGTCCTCAAGCCGCGGCGTGCGCGGCGGCTCGAGGTCGGCAGACAGCACCCAGGCGCGCCCGTCGGTCGCGGGCTCGAGCCGTACCGAGCCGTCCTGCGCGCCCGCGACAGGCAGGCTCAGGAATAGCGCGATCAGCGCCGCAAGCAGTCGGGCGGGCAGGGTCACGGGCGACGTTTCTCGATCAGGCAGTAGAAAAATCCGTCGTGGTCTTCGGATGGCATGCTGACGGGCAAAAGCTGGAGACCCGGCCCGCGGGTGTCACCGCCGGCAGCAGGCTGCGGGCTATCGGGCAGGGCCAGTTCGCGGGCATCGGTGTGGCGCTTCAAAAAGGGCTCGATGATGTCCTGCCCCTCTGCCCTGAACACCGAGCAGGTGGCATAGAGCAATTTACCACCGGGTTTCAGCAAGGGCCAAAGCGCGTCGATGATGCGCGTCTGGGCTGCCGCCAGTGTCGTGAGATCGCCACGGCGGCGCAACCACCGCGAGTCGGGCGCGCGCCGGACGATGCCCGATGCCGTGCAGGGCGCATCGACCAGGATCCGGTCAAACGGCACCCGATCCCACCAGCGGCGAGGTGTCGCCGCATCGCCGCAGAGCAGCGTGCCGGCGAGGCCCAGCCGCTCAAGCCCCTCGCGCACCCGCACGAGGCGCCTGGGCTTGAGGTCAAGCGCGGTGAGTTGTACCGCCGCATCTTCCAGAATATGCGCACTCTTGCCACCAGGTGCCGCGCAGGCATCCAGCACCCGCTGACCGTCCTGCAAATCGAGCCATAACGCAGCGCGCTGGGCCCCCTCATCCTGCACCGACACCAGTCCCTCGGCCCAACCCGGAAGCGCTTGCACCGACCCGGCCGGCTCCACGATGACCGCTGCCGGACCTACCACGCGACAGGTGTAACCATGCGCCTCAAGGCGTGCCACATAGTCGGCAAGCGCGATGCGGCGACGGTTCACTCGCAGCGTGAGCGGCGGATGGTGGTCCGCCGATTCAGCGATCGCCTGCCAGGCGTTCGGGTGATCGGTCCGCAACACATCGAGCCACCATTCCGGGTGATTCCAGCGCGCCTCGGGATGGCGCCGTGCCGCATCCAGCAACGTCTCAGGCGAGCGCAGAAACGCGCGCAGCGTCGCGTTGATGAAGCCCGCAGCGCCCTCGGTTTGCGGATCGGCGCGCGCCGCCCGCACCGCCTGGTCAACGATGGTGGCGGGGTGACGCTGCGGCGCGATCAGCTGAGAGAGCGCAAGCCACTGCAGCGCTGCGACCGGCGCGGCCGGCTCGCGCGCGTTCAGGCCTCGAGCGAGCGCCTGGCAAAGGCCGAGCACCCGGGTTGCTGAATAGGCGAGATCACGGACCACCGGTCGGGAGGCTGGCGCCAGATCATGGTCACGCTCGGCCTGGTCGAGCGCGTAGTCGAGCCGCTCTCCCGCCGCAAGCGCGCCGAGCGCCTGGGCAGCCGAGCGCATTTCATCGGCAAGCGCCGATCGCAGCGTGGTGGACATCGTCGCCTTCAGCGCGGGAGCACTTGAAACTGCCCGCCGGCTGCGATCGGCCGCCCGCGAAGGAAGGTCGCTACCGGTTGACGGGTACCGCCGGGGCGTTGCAGCTCGGTGAGCTCGAGCGCCCCCTGCCCGCAGGCCACGCGCAGAACGCCCTCAGGCGAACGCAGCACCGTGCCGGGGAGCGCACCCTCGGGGTTGGCCTCGGTCACCGCCTGGGCCCGCCAGACCTTGAGCGTGAGCCCATTCTCAGCGGCGAGCACGGCACTACAGCCTGGCACCGGGTCGAACGCGCGGATCCGCCGGGCAAGCGTCTGCGCATCCTGATGCCAGTCGAGCACTGCATCGTCGCGGTCGATCTTGTGCGCGTAGCAGACGCCGGTTTCGGATTGGGCGGTCGCAGCCAAAGGGCCTACGGCCAGCCGCTCGAGCGCCTGGACCGCCAGCCGCGCACCGACCGTCGCCAGCCGATCGTGAAGACTGCCGCCGGTATCGAGATCGGTGATGGGCACGGCCTCGCGCAGTAACATCGGACCGGTATCGAGGCCCGCTTCCATCTGCATGATGGTGATGCCGGTCTCGTGATCGCCCGCCTCGATCGCGCGCTGGATGGGCGCAGCGCCCCGCCAGCGAGGAAGCAGCGACGCGTGAACGTTGATGCAGCCGAGCCGCGGCAGGTCGAGGACCGCCTGGGGCAGGATCAGGCCGTAGGCGACCACCAGCATCAGGTCGGCGGCCGCCGCCCGCAAGGGCGCCCGGTCGACCTCTTCGCGCAAACGTGCGGGTTGACCCACGGCGAGTCCCAGCTCGAGCGCGCGGCGTTTGACGGGCGGCGCCACCAGCCGCTGGCCTCGTCCCGCGGGTCGATCAGGCTGACACAGCACGAGGGCCACCTCGTGGCCTGCCTGGACCACCGCATCAAGAACCGTTGCGGCGAACGCCGGCGTTCCAGCAAAGATAAGCCTCAGCACAGCCTCCGTGATTCAGGCGTGTGCACGCTAGGCTGCGTCGCGCTCTTGCTTGGCGAGTTTGGCGCGGATGCGGGTTTGCTTGAGGCGCGACAGGTGCTGCACGAAGACCCTTCCATTCAGGTGGTCGATTTCGTGTTGCAAGCAGACGGCAAGCAGCCCCTCGGCCTCGATCGAGAACGCTTCGCCGCGCTCGTTGAGCGCGCGAACGGTGATCGTGCCTGGCCGCTCGACGTTTTCGAAAATGCCCGGAACCGACAAACACCCTTCTTCGTGCACGGTGAAGTCGCCACCTGCGTTCACGATTTCCGGGTTGATAAAGACCTGCAACGCATCGCGCTTCTCGGACAGGTCGATCACGATGATGCGCAGGTGCACGTCGACCTGGGTGGCGGCCAACCCGATTCCGGGGGCCTCGTACATGGTCTGCGCCATGTCGCCCACCAGCTCGCGAATGGAATCATCAACCCGCTCGACGGGTGCGGCGACCTGCTGCAGGCGGGGGTCGGGATAACGAAGAATGGTCCGGATTGCCATCTGCGAATGCTACCGCTGGCCCCGGCCCATCGCAAGGCGGCGCGGCCGGATGGCACGCGCACGGGTCGCCAGG
>CAMBZS010000026.1 GCA_945872335.1 Bordetella parapertussis
GCCTGACCTGCGTTGCGGTGAAGGAACGCTTCGATCGCATTACGGACCTGCGCGACGCACCGCTGAGACATTCCGTCAAAGCCTGTGAGGACATCTTGCGGGAAAGAGCCCGCCGACAGCGAACGCGCGCGGCGAGCAATGTTTTTCGACAGATCACCGACCCGTTCCAGGTCTTCAACGATTCGCAGGTCGGCGAGCACTTCGTCGAGGTCGCTTGCGAGCGGTTGCCGCTTGACAATGACCAGCGCCGCCGAGGCCGACAGATCCCGGCGAAGCGCATCGATCATCCGGTCCTGATCGACCACCCGCGAGGCGAGCTCTGCGTCGCGGTCCATCAGTGCGCGGACGGCATCGCTGAACTGGGCGATGGCAAAGTCGCCCATCGCGCCGATGCTGGAGGTCAGCCGCTCGAGCTGTTCGTCGAAGTGCCGGTCAGTGTGTGCTGGAGCCATCGTGTGCTGCCCGATTGCAATAAAGAGGTCTCAGCCGAAGCGGCCGGTGATGTAGTCCTCGGTCTGCTTGCTCTTGGGCTTCAAAAAGATCTCGTCGGTGCGACCGTACTCGATCATTTCGCCCAAATACATGTAGACCGTGAAATCAGATACCCGCGCCGCCTGCTGCATGTTGTGCGTGACGATGGCAACCGTGTAATCGGACTTCAGTTCGTGTACCAGTTGTTCAACCTTGGCGGTTGAGATCGGATCGAGCGCCGAGGTGGGTTCGTCCAGCAGGATGACGGAGGGCTTGACCGCCACGCTTCGCGCGATACAGAGTCTCTGCTGCTGGCCGCCGGAGAGTGACAGCCCGCTTTGGCGAAGCTTGTCTTTGACCTCGCCCCAGAGCGCGGCCTTGCTGAGTGCCCATTCCACGCGCGCGTCCATTTCGGCACGATTGAGCCGCTCGTACAAATTCACGCCGAATGCGATGTTGTCGTAGATCGACATGGGGAAGGGCGTGGGCTTCTGAAACACCATGCCGATCCGGGCGCGCAGCAGGTTCAGATCCTGGCCCGGGTCGAGAATGTTCCGCCCCTCGAACATGATCGAGCCTTCGGCCCGCTGACCCGGGTAGAGGCTATACATCCGGTTCAGGGTGCGCAGCAGCGTCGACTTGCCGCATCCCGAGGGACCGATGAACGCTGTCACCTTATGCTCGACGACATCGAGGTTGATATTGCGAAGCCCCTGAAATTTTCCGTAGAAAAAATTGAGGCTGCGGGTTTCGATGGCGTTGACCACACCGGCTTGCGACTGCTCGGTGGCCGGCTGAGAAAGAGATGTCGTCACGACTGCACCTTGTCTCTGAAGAAGACCCGGGCCACGATATTGAGCACCAGAACCGCTACGGTGATCAGCAGCGCACCGGTCCAGGCCAGGCGGATCCAATTATCGTAGGGGCTCATTGCGAACTGAAAGATCACCACCGGCAGGTTCGCCATGGGCTTGGACATGTCAGTGGAGAAGAACTGGTTGTTGAGCGCGGTAAAGAGAAGCGGCGCAGTCTCGCCGCTGATGCGGGCCAGCGCCAGCAGAACCCCGGTGACCACGCCCGAGCGGGCGGCGCGCAATGTCACCATGGTGGCGACCCGCCAACGCGGTGCGCCGAGCGCAAACGCCGCTTCGCGCAGGCTCCCAGGAACTAGCCGCAACATGTTTTCGGTGGTGCGCAGAATCACCGGCACTGCGATCAGCGACAGGGCGAGCGATCCCGCCCAACCTGAAAAGTGATCTACGGTGTCGACCGCGATGGCATACACGAAGAGGCCGATCACGATAGAAGGCGCTGACAGCATCACATCGGTCACGAAGCGGGTGGTTTCGCCAAACCAGCCAGACTGTCCGTATTCGGCGAGATAGACGCCGGCAAGGATCCCGAGCGGCGTGGCCACCAGCGTCGTGAACACAATCATCATCAGGCTGCCGACGATGGCATTCGCGAGTCCGCCGCCCTCGGAGCCGGGTGCGGGTGTGGACTGGGTGAAGACATTGAGGTCGAGCCCGCCGATTCCCTTGCCGAACAGCACGGCGAGAATCCAGAGGAGCGCGACCAGCCCAAGCGCCATCGCCAGCATTGAGGCGCCGATGCCAATCTGGTTAATGAGCTTGCGACGGCGGTAAAGGGCGGGATCCATACGGTGCGGTGATGAGAGCCAGAGACAATCAGATGCCCTTGGCGCGTTCCGATCGGGTGATCAGAATCTTTGCCAGAGTCAGCACGACGAAGGTGATGAGGAACAGCAGCAAACCCAGTGCAAACAGCGCCGAGATATGGAAGTCATCGGCCTCGCCAAACTCATTCGCCAGCGTCGAGGCGATTGATGTTCCCGGCGCAAACAGCGATGCGGCGAGCCGGTTCGAGTTGCCGATCACAAAGGTAACAGCCATGGTTTCGCCTAGCGCTCGCCCTAGTCCGAGCATGACGCCTCCCACCACCCCCTTCTGGGTGTAGGGCAGCACGATTCGGCGAACGACTTCCCAGGTCGTGCAGCCCAGCCCGTAGGCGGACTCCCGCAGGATCGGGGGCACGATTTCGAACACGTCGCGCATCACCGCGGCGATGAACGGCAAAATCATGAATGACAGGATGACGCCGGCGGCCAAGATGCCAATTCCGTTCATTGCGCCGCCAAAAAACGGCCCGATCAGAGGCATCTGACCAATGGTGGACTGCAGTGCCGGCTGGCCGTATTCGGCAAAGAGCGGCGCGAAAATAAACAGCCCGAACATTCCGTAAATGATCGAAGGCACTGCGGCAAGCAGCTCAACTGCTGTGCCCAGCGGCCGGCGAAGCCCAACCGGACAGGTCTCGGTCAGAAAGAGTGCAATACCGAAGGCAAGTGGTACCGCGATCAGTAGCGCGATCCCGGCGCTCAGCAGCGTCCCGACGATCGCAATGGCGGCACCAAACTCTTCGTTGATGATGTCCCATTCGACCCGCCAGATGAATTCAAGGCCAAATTTCTTGAATGTCGGCGCCGCGCTCCAGGCGAGCGCTGCAATGATCCCGACCAGCGCAGCGAGCACGGCCAGCGCGAAGATCAGCGTGAGCTTATGAAAAACAAAGTCTTCAAGACGCTGCCGGCGGGCAATGGCATGGAGCCGATCCTGGGCAACACCTGCTGGGGCTACGGAGGCCACGATAAGGTCCGGTTAGGGCGGGGGAACGGCGCGGAAGATACCCGACCATCCCCCGATTGAGCTTCAATTGATCTGCGACCACACCCGGGCACGGATCTGTTCGACCAGAGAATCGGGCAAGGGCACGTAATCCAGATCGGCTGCCATTTGCTTGCCGTTCTTGAAGGACCAGTCAAAGAACTTGAGAACTTCGGCAGAGGCCTTCTTGTCGGCGGGCGCCTTGTACATCAGGATGAACGAGGCGGTCGCGATCGGCCAGGCGGTCGTGCCGGGCTGGTTGACGATCGACACGCCCATGCCCGGCACCGAGAACCAATCGGCACCTGCAGCGGCCGCCGCGAAAGTGAGGTCATCGGCCTTCACGTACTGCCCGCTGCGGTTCTGCATGGCCATCACCGGCATGTTGTTCTTTTTCGCGTAAGCATATTCAACGTAACCGATGCCGCCCTTGACGCGCCGAACGTTTGCCGCAACCCCCTCGTTACCTTTGCCACCGACCGAGGAGGCGGCCGGCCACTTGACCGCCGCACCCTTGCCAACCTTCGAGGCCCAATCGGGGCTTACTTCGTTCAGGTAGTCGGTGAAATTGAACGTCGTGCCCGAACCGTCGGCGCGATGCACCACGGTGATTGCCATGTCGGGAAGCTTCAGCCCGCTGTTCAGTGCCACGAGCTTGGGGTCGTTCCACTTGGAGATGGCGCCCATGAAGATTTCGGCAAGCAGGGGCCCGGTGATGCGGAAGTCGCCGCTCGCGATTCCTTCAATGTTAAACACCGGAACGGTACCGCCAATGATTGCCGGGAACTGAACCATGCCGTCGCGGTCGAGGTCTTCGCCCTTGACCGGTGCGTCAGTGGCACCGAAGGTCACGGTCTTGGAGCGGATCTGCTTGATGCCACCCGACGAGCCAATCGACTGATAATTGAGTCCGGTGCTGGTGACCGCCTTGTACGCCTCGGCCCATTTGGCGTAAATGGGATAGGGGAAGGTTGCGCCTGCGCCGGTGATGTCGGCGGCGAGAGCAGGCCCGGCGGCAACCACCGCGGCGCTCGCAATCAACGCTGAGAGGAATTTCTTGATCATGGTGGAGGTTTGATGAATGGATTGACGGGAGTCACACCATAAAGCCGCTTTGTGACAACCGTGTGACGACCCGCCTGGCGGCACATCAAATACCCTGACAGGCCTGGGTTTTCAGGGTTCGCCTGGCCGCGGGCGGCGCCGGCGGCTGGTGCCCAGGAGCCTCAATAGACTGCGCGGCCGCCCGACAGATCAAACACCGAGCCAGTGGTAAACGAGCACTCTTCGCTCGCCATCCACGCGACCATTGCCGCGATTTCCTCGATTTGTCCGAACCGACCCATCGGGATCTTGGAAAGCATGAAGTCGATGTGCTGCTGCGTCATTTGGTCGAACATGGGCGTCTTGACCGCAGCCGGGGTGATGCAGTTGGCCCGGATGCCGGTTTTCGCGGTTTCCTTGCCCAAGGATTTGGTGAGGCCAATCACAGCCGCCTTGGACGCACTGTACGCGGGCGCGTTGGGATTGCCGTCTTTGCCGGCGATCGAGGCGATGTTGATGATACGACCGTAGTCGGTCTTCAGCATTTCGCGCACCACTGCCCGGTTGCAGAGGAACACACCGTTGACGTTCACATCCATGACCCGGCGCCAGTCGGCGGGTTCATATTGCCAGGTGGTGGCGTTGGGGCCGGTGATGCCGGCGCTGCAAACCAGAATATCGATGCGGCCAAAGCCAGCTATGGTGCGGTCGCAGGCACGCTGGACGCTGGCTTCGTCGGTCACGTCGGCACCGATCGCCAGATGACTGCCGCCGATCGCAGGTAGCGTGGCGGCCAGTTGCTCTGCTGCGCCCTGATCCAGATCCCAGAGCGCGATGCGGGCGCCGCTTGCCGAAAGACGGCGGGCAATTTCCGCCCCGATGCCCGAGGCACCTCCGGTGATCACCGCACAGCGGCTGTTCAGATCAATGGCATTCATGGTGAGCGCGGCTCCAGCAGATCTTGATGCAGGGTTGAAAGAGCCCGCACCATAGCAGTGCTCGGGCGGGCGCGCCAGTGGCGGGGAAAGCGGTTTAGGTCGCGCCTAGCGCTGCCCGCGGCGGGTACGGCCGACCTCGATCGATGCGGCCCAGCTGCTGCGAGATAATCCCCGTCCCGGCTGCCCTTGCCGCGCAGCGCCTGCCCGACCAGGAGTGCATGATGAAAGTTCTCTTTACCGACTACGACATGAAGAGCGTTGAGCTCGAGCGCCAGATTTTCCGCGAGGCTGGCGTTGATCTTGTCGAAGCGCAATGCCGCTCGGAAGACGAGGTGATCGCTGCGGCCCAGGGGTGCAGCGCGCTGCTGATCCAATACGCGCCGGTGGGCGACAAGGTGTTTGCCGCCTGTCCGGGAATCGGGCTTGCGTCACGCATTGGCGCGGGCTACGACACGATCGACGCAGTTGCCGCGGCCCGTCACGGAGTTTGGGTATCGAATTCGCCCGACTACGGTGTGGGCGAGGTCTCACTCCATGCGCTTGCCATGTTGCTCGACCTCATCCGCTCAATCAGCCGCTACAACCGCGATATTCACGACGGCAACTGGCACTACACCAGCGTGCCAGCAATTCCCCGCGCGCAGAACCTCACCGTGGGGGTGCTGGGGCTGGGGCGCATCGGCAGGCGCTTTGCGCACTATGCCCAGCCCATCTTCAAGCGCGTAATCGCGCATGATCCGTTTCTGATCGACGGGGACTTTCCGCAGTATGTCGAGCGGGTCAGCCTGGAGGCCCTCTTCGAGGAGGCCGACGCCATCTCGATTCACTGCCTGCTGAATGACGGCACCCGCGGATTGGTGGGCGAGTCGCTCCTGTCACGGATGAAGCCCGGCTCGTATCTGGTCAATACGGCACGCGGTGCGGTGATCGATGTGGACGGACTGGTGCGCGTGCTTGGCACCGGACGGCTGGCTGGCGTCGCGCTGGATGTGTTGCCGGTTGAACCGATTCCGACCGCACACCCGCTCCTTGCCGATCCCCGGGTGCTGCTCTCGCCACACTCGGCGTTCTATTCGGTGCAGTCCGAAATTGAGTTGCGCCGCAAGGCGGCGCTCAACATCGTGAGTTGGATGCGTACCGGCCGGCCTGATTACCCGGTGGTGAGCGGAACGCGCACGCCGCCTGCGCGCTGAAGCGTTAAAGGGTTCGCGCCGGGCGGCGCGAACCCGGCGTGCTTACTTCGCTGCTTTGTACTTGACGATCTTCTGGCGCTGCTCGCCAAGACCCGTCATGCCGAGCGTGACCACGTCACCGGCTTTCAGGAATGTCTTGGTGGCCAGACCCACGCCGGCAGGCGTACCGGTCGTGATGATGTCGCCTGGGTAGAGCGTAAAGAACTGGCTGCAGTAGGACACCAGCGTCGCACAGTCGAAAATCATGTTCTTGGTGTGGCCACGCTGCTTACTCTGGCCGTTCACGTCCAGCCACATTTCGAGCTTCTGGGGGTTGGGGATTTCGTCGGTGGTGGCGAGCCACGGGCCGATCGGGCCGAAGGTATCGCAGCCCTTGCCCTTGGTCCACTGACCGCCACGCTCGATCTGGAAAGCGCGCTCGGAGACGTCGTTGCAAAGCACATAGCCCGCGACGTGATTGAGGGCCTCTTTCTTGCTAACGTTGCAGGCACGGGTACCGATCACGATACCGAGTTCGATTTCCCAGTCGGTCTTGGTGGACCCCTTGGGCATCATCACATCGTCGTTGGCGCCCTGCATGCAGGTCAGCGTCTTGTGGAAGATGATGGGCTCTTTGGGCAGCGCGTTTCCGGTTTCGGCTGCGTGATCGGTGTAGTTGAGGCCGATGGCGACAAACTTGGTGGCGCCGGTGAACGGCACGCCATAACGCGGATTGCCGCGCACCAGGGGCAGCTTGGCCGTCTTGACCTTGGCGAGCTTGGCAAGCGCCTTGGGCGAGAGCTGGTCGGGGCCGATGCCCGCGAGCACGCCCGAGAGGTCGCGAAGCTTGCCTTCTGCGTCGATCAGGCCGGGCTTTTCCTTGCCGGGTTTGCCGTAGCGTACGAGTTTCATGCTTTCTCCTTGGTAAGGTCAGGTGAGGGGGGTGGGCGGAGCGGGCACTGTGTAGGGTGGCTCGCGTCGCCGGTCAATCAGATCGTGATGCCACCGTCTATGTTGAACCATTGCCCGGTGGCAAACGAGCTTTCGTCGCTTGCGAGATAAACGACAATCGGAACGATTTCGTCGGCGTTGGCGAGCCGACCCATGGGCTGGCGCGCGGTGAACATGCGCCGCGCTTCGTCCACATCGCCAAGTTGCGCCATGCGGTCTCGAAGGCTGGGTGTTTCTACGGTGCCGGGGCAGATGGCATTGCAGCGAACGCGCTGGCCGACAAAGTCAGCCGCGATCGCCTTGGTGAGTCCCAGCACGGCTGCCTTGGTGGTGCCGTAGACCGCACGGTTTGGAAGGCCCTTGATCGACGAACAGACCGAGGCCATGTTGATGATCGAGCCGCCACCCTGCGCGATCATGGCGGGCAGCGCCGACCGGATGGTTCGCACCATTGAACGGACATTGATCGCGAAGCTGAGATCCCAATCATCGTCACTTGCCTGGAGGATGGTGCCCTGATGGACATAGCCTGCGCAATTGAAGAGCACGTCGAGCGCGCCCACCGATCTCATCATCGATTCAATCGCGCCGGGCTCGGTGACATCGAGCCTGCGCACATCGGGGGCGATGCCGCCCTCGGCGAGTACTTCAGCGCGCAGCGTCTGCAGCAGATCCTCGCGAATGTCGGTGGCAATGATGCGCGCACCTTCGCGTGCCATGGCCAATACCGCGGCCCGGCCCATGCCCTGGGCGGCCGCCGTCACAAACACCGTCTTGCCTTCAAGTCTGCGTGCCATGGGTACAAGCCTGAGTTGAGTGATGGGAAGATGCGCCCGCGTCCCCATGAAGCGTGACGCGACTGCCCTGCCCGTCGAGGCGGTCTCGATGCGCTTTTTGTTAGTTGCGCGTGATCAATCGCCCCAACGAAAGGCGCGCTAGCGTAGCGCAAATTCCCGGGCGGCGTCGAACTGCATGGCGGCAAGCCGCGAGTAGAGCCCGCCCGTGGCCGAAAGCGACGCATGGGTGCCGGTCTCGACGAGCCGGCCGCGCTCGAGCACAAGAATTCGATCAGCGCGCCGCACGGTGGCCAGGCGATGAGCGATCACCAGCGTGGTGCGACCGCTGGTGGCCTCCTCAAGCGCCGCCTGCACCTCGCGCTCGCTCTGCGCATCGAGCGAGCTGGTGGCTTCATCAAGGAGCAGAAGCTCGGGGTCGCGCAGCAAGGCCCGCGCGATCGCGATCCGCTGGCGTTGCCCGCCCGACAACCGCACGCCCCGTTCGCCAAGCGGGGTGTGCCAGCGCTGAGGCAGTCGTTCGATGAACTCGAGTGCGTGCGCAGCGCGCGCCGCCTCCATCACCTCTTCATCGGCTGCATCGAGCCTGCCGTAGCGGATATTCGCGAGTACGTCGGCGGAGAACACCGTGCTGTCTTGTGACACCAGGCCGATTCGCGCACGAAGCGCTGCAGGTTCAAGCGCACGCAGATCAACCCCGTCCATCCGGACAGTGCCCGTCTGCGGATCGCGAAAACGCAGGAGCAGCTGAAAGACCGTGCTTTTGCCAGAACCCGACGGGCCAACCAGCGCGACGGTCTCTCCTGGTGCCACGGCAAAGCTCACCGCCTCGAGGGCGGGTTGCTCGCGCGTGGGGTAAGTGAAGGTCACCGACTCGAACGCGATAGCGGGCTCTCGCGCCGTGCGATGCTCGGCATTCGGTATGGTCGCCGTCGCGTGCGGTGCCACATCGGCGTCGTGCCGGGAAGCCGCCGCGCGATCGGCCTGCGCGCCAATCGCAGGCGTCGCATCAAGCAGTTGGGAGAGCCGCTCCGCTGCGCCTGCGGCGCGCTGGATGTCGCCAATGACCTCGGCAATCGCCCCGATCGCGCCAGCCAGCAGCGCCGCATACAAGACGAACTGCGCGAGCAGCCCGGCACTCAGCTCACCCGCGAGCACCGACCCGGCACCGCTTCGGAGCACGAACACGATCACCCCGAAGCTGAGCACGATGGCGATTGCAGTGAGCGCTGCGCGAACGCGGACTCGCCGGGTGGCGGCCTCGAAGGCAAGCTCGGCCGCTGCAGCAAACCGCGCGGCCTCCCACGGCCCGCGGTTGAAGGCCTGCACGATCTGGATCGCACCCAGTGTTTCGCCAGCCAGAGCTGAGGCATCTGCGATCCGGTCCTGGCTCGCACGCGAAAGGCGTCTCACCCGTCGGCCGATGGCGATCACCGGGATGAGTGTGGCTGCCAGAAGACCGATCATCATCAGGGCGAGCATCGCCTCGGTGATCAGCATCATCACGAGCGCGCCCGTGCCCAGTACGGCGTTGCGCAGGCCCAGCGATACGCTGGTGCCGACCAGCGTCTGGACGAGCGCCGTGTCGGTGGTGAGGCGCGAGAGCACCTCGCCGCTTCGGATGTCGTCAAAGAACGCGGGGTCCTGTTCGAGCACCCGTGAGAAGACCGCGCTGCGAAGGTCTGCGGTGACCCGCTCCCCTAGCCACGAGACCGAGTAAAACCGGAGCGCGGTGGCAAGCGCAAGCAGCACCGCTACACCGAACAGCGCGAGAAACGGGCCATCGACCGCCTGCTGGCTGCCAAAGCCTGCGTCGATCAGGTGTCGGAACGCAAGCGGCACCGACAGCGTTGCGCCCGCCGCGAGGAGGAGCGCGACCGCTGCGAGAAGAACCCGTCCCTGATAGGGTCGAACAAAGGGCAGCAGGCGGCCCAGGCCAGAGAAGCGGGCGCGGGCATTCATGCCAGCCACCCTGGCGGGCGGAGCAGGAAATTCGCGAGACGATGCAGGGCCATGCGTTCAGGCTCCAGTGAGTCGTTGAATGCTCTCGTGTGGCCCTTGGGCTCGAAGCGTCGCGAGCGCCTGCGCAATCGCCGCGCACGCGTTCGGCCGCTCAGCGAGCGCGAGGAGCCCCGGGACGGCGCGAAGGACCGCCTGAACGGCTTGCCCCGGATCGGCATGCCTCGCGAGCGGCGCGAGTGCTGCAGCGAGCGGGTCGCTCACCGCGTGAGGAGGGGGCTTGCCTTCGTGAGGCGGACTGACTGTCTCCAGGCAGCCGATCCAGGCTGCCAGCGCGAGTGCCAGCACGGGCCAGGGCTGCCCCCGTCGATCGAGTGTCAGCACGGTGGGCAGCCAGCGGAGCGGTATTTTCTTTGAACCATCCATGGCGATCTGCGCGGTCTGATGCGCAAGCGCGGTATTTTCGAACCGCACGACCAGGCTGGCGCAATAGGCGGGCGCACGTGAATGCAGCCGTTCCGGCAGGGCCGGAATGGCCTCCGAGGTCCAGAGCCTCTCAAGGAGCGTGGTGACCAGGGGCTGCGATACCGCCTCGTCGACTGTGCGCCACCCGGCCAGCATGCCCAGATAGGCGATCACCGAGTGCGCGGCATTCAGAAGCCGCAGTTTCATCTGTTCCCAGCCCGCCACATCGTCGCTGAAGGTCACGCCGCTTCTATCGAAGCGGGGGCGGCCGGCGGCGAACCGGTCTTCGATCACCCATTGCGAGAACGGTTCGGTGGCGACCGGACAGGCATCGGCAAGGCCGGTGAGCCGGGCGGCGAGCGCCCGGTCAGCATCGGTGGTCGCCGGCACGATCCGGTCGACCATGGTGTTTGGAAAAGACGCGATCTCGGGCAGCCGATCGGCAAGCGCAGGCTGCGCACGTGCGCGGAGCAGCGCGTCAAGTGCGTGCTCGAGCGCGTGGCCATTACCCGAGAGGTTGTCGCAGGAGAGCAGCGTGATCCGCGCAGTCGGGTGCCGGGCATGGCGGGTGACGAGCCCGGCGGCGAGCCAGCCCAGGGCGGTGCGTGGCGGCCATGCACCTGCCAGATCGGCGGCGAGCGCGGGGTTGTTCGCCTCGAGCACGCCTTCGGCATTGAGGCAATACCCTTTCTCGGTGATGCTGAGGGACACGATTCGGGTGGAAGGTGAGGCGAGGCGTTCAAGGAGGCGTGTGGGGGTCTCCCCCGCACAGCCCGCTTCGCGGATCGGTGCGAGAAGGCGGGCGTCGGTGCCCAGGCTGCTCCGAACCAGCACCGTATAGAGGCCACCTTGCGAGGCGAGCGCCTCCGGCAATGAGCGACTGTGCAGGTTCCACGCTGAAATCGCCCAGTCGGATTCACCAGCCGCCAGCGCTTCGTCAACATGAACCGCCTGATGCGCGCGATGAAAATTGCCGAGCCCGAGATGCACGATGCCAACGGATTGCCGTGCTGGCGCATAGCGCAGCGCAAGGCCGCCGCTGCGTTCGGCCTTGATGGCGCGCAGCGACAGCCGCGGCAGCGGCTGCGTAGGCCCCTCCATGCGGCGGCTCAGCGCAACGCCGGCCGAACCGGATCTGCCGGGTCGGCCCAAGCGGCGTTCGGGATGAGCGGATACCAGCCGGGTCGGCCCGGGTCGCGGTCGTAGGGATAGGGCCCCAATTCAAGAAACAGCTCGTGATAGCGCTTGACCTTGTCGCGATCGAGCCTGACACCGAGCCCGGGTCCGTCCGGCACGGCGATGGCGCCATCCACGTAGCGCATTGGCCCGCCTTCGATCACATCATCGACCAAGTGGTGGTAATGCGCGTCGGCGCTGTAGCCCAGGTTGGGAATGACGGCCCCCAGATGCAGCATGGTGGCGAGCTGTACGCCAAGCTCACCCGAGGAATGCACGGCCACGCCCAGCCCGAACGTGTCGCAGAGCCCTGCCGCCTTGATGCAGGGCCGGATACCGCCCCAGAAGGTGGTGTCCAGCAGCACGACATCCACCGCGCGCTGCGCGATGTTTGCAGCCAGTTGCTCGAAGTTGACCACCACGGTGTTGGTCGCCATGGGAATCCGGACAAACTCACGCAGTCGCGCGAGCTGCGGCAGGCCGAAAACCGGATCTTCGAAGTAGTCGTTGTTGAGCGGCTCGATCGCACGACCGAATTCGATCGCATCGGCGAGTGACCATGCGCAGTTGGGGTCATGGCGCAGTCGCTCGCCCGGAAACGCCTGCGCCAGGGCGCGGTAGCACTCAAGCTCGTAGCGCGGCGCGAACACACCGCCCTTCAGCTTGTGACTCCTGAAGCCGTGGCGCGCCCTGAGCGCCTGCGCGTGGGCCACCAACTGCTCGATACTTCGCACCTCGCCATGGCCGTTGGCGTCGGCATATCGGAAAAACAGATAGGAGGCGAATTCGACGCGGTCGCGGACCCGCCCGCCCAGAAATTCGGACACCGGGATGCCCAGCTTCTGCCCGATGATGTCGAGGCAGGCGAACTCGAGCGCGGCGTGAATCTGGGTGCGGTTGTTGTAAAGGCTCGCCGTGGGATTGCAGATGGCGTAGCGCATGGACTCGAGCCGGAACACATCGTGACCCTTCAGGTAGGGAAGGAGCCCGGTGACTGCCGCGCTGGACGCCTCGCCACCGCCGCCGAACTCACCGAGTCCGACATAACCGTCGTCGGTCTCGACTTCGACCAGGGTGCGAACGAAGCGCCCCCAATGCGCGCCGTTGCTGTGACGAAGGGGCGCCTCGAGAGGCACGGTCACGGGGGTGGCGCGGAGCGAGGCGATTCGGGTTCGGCTCATCGGGCGATCGAAGCGTGTTGGAAGAAAAGCGGGCGGGGAGCGTGGGCGGCTCGGGTCTCACGTGCCTGCACAGAGAGGCTTGTCGAGTATACAAGTGCTTCGCGCCTCCGGATCCCGGTGCTACCATCGAGTCGCACCGATCAACGGTTTGTTGCGCGCAGTGCGATAGGCCCTGCGCCGCACGGAGATCCCCATGCTCGAATGCAAGGTCCATGGCGCGCTCGATCTGCGCGTCGGCACCGCGCCGGTTCCCGAACCCGGTCCCGGAGAAGTGCTGCTCCGCCTGGGCGCAGCAGGCATCTGCGGCTCAGACATGCACTACTACTTTCACGGTTGTGTGGGCGCATTCCGGATCCGCGAGCCGCTCACGCCTGGCCATGAGGCCTCTGCAGTGGTCGCCGGTGTGGGGGCCGGCGTCACGCGGGTTCGCGCGGGGCAGCGTGTGGCGGTCAACCCGTCGCGCCCCTGCGGCGCTTGCCCGGGCTGCCGGGAGGGCCGCGAGAACCTGTGCGCAAACATGCGGTTTCTGGGCAGTGCGAGCGTGTTTCCCCATGTGCAGGGAATGTTTCGCGAATACTTCCTCATGCCCCAGTCGCAGTGCGTGCCGGTGGCCGACTCGGTGCCGCTCGATGAGCTCGCCATGTCCGAGCCGCTTGCGGTGGCGCTTCACTCCGCCACCCGGGCCGGTAGCCTGCTGGGCCGACGGGTGCTGATCACCGGCTCGGGCACCATCGGCTGCATGATGGTGCTCGCGGTGCGGCTCGCGGGTGCGGCCCACGTCTCGATCACCGACGTGGTTGACCACCCGCTCTCGGTGGCGCGTCAGGTGGGTGCCGACCAGGTGATTCGCATCGACGAGTTGCCCAAGGGCGCACGACTCGCTGATGCCTGCGGCGGCGAGCCCGATGTGGCCTTCGAGGTCTCGGGGGCACCGTCCGCGCTTGTCGCCTGCATGGAAACTGTGCGCCGGGGAGGCGTTATCGTCCAGGTGGGTACGCTGCCGGTCGAGGGCATGCATCTGCTTGCCAACCAGATCATGGCGCGTGAGCTCGACCTCCGCGGCTCGTTCCGGTTCGGCAACGTGTTTGAGCAGGCGGTGAGTGCGATTGCGGGCCGGCGGGTTGACGTGAGACCCGTACTCAGTGGATCGTATCGGCTGACCGAAGCGGCTGCGGCGATCGAGCGGGCGCGCGACAAGACCGTCAGCATGAAGGTTCAGCTGGTACCGGGTTGACCGGGCGGCTGCCAAATCCAAAACTATTCAACAGGAGACACACATGAAACACCTCGCAGGGTTGATGATTGCCGCGGCTGCACTGGGGGCGGTGGCGCCGGTCGGCGCGCAAACCAAGCTCAAGTGGGCGCATGTCTATGAAACCTCCGAGCCCTATCACCGCTGGTCGGTCTGGGCAGGCGAGGAAATCAAGAAGCGCACCAATGGCAAGTACGAGGTTCAGGTTTTTCCGGCCTCATCGCTCGGCAAGGAAACCGATATCAACCAGGGCCTTCAGCTTGGTACGGTCGACATGATCATCTCGGGCCTGTCGTTTGCGGCGCGCAGCTTTCCCCGCATCGGCGTGGGCTACTACCCGTTCACTTTCCGTGATGGCAACCACCTGGTTTCGTGGTCCAAGAGCCCGGCCTTTCGTGAGCTCGCAGACGGCTACGAGGCCAAGACAGGCGTACACATCACCTCCATGACCTATTACGGTGCGCGTCACACCTCGTCGAATCGGGCCTTCAAAGACTGCGCCGGAATGAAGAACCTCAAGATCCGCGTGCCCGATGTGCCGGCCTACATGGCCACGCCCCGCGCGTGCGGCGCCAATCCCACGCCAATTGCCTTCGCCGAGGTCTACCTCGCGTTGCAAAACGGCACGGTCGAGGCTCAGGAAAATCCGCTGCCCACCATCGAGGCCAAGAAGTTCTACGAGGTGCAGAAGCACATCGTGCTCACTGGGCACATCGTTGATGCGGTGGCCACGCAGGTCGCCCCGCACATCTGGAAAAAGCTCACGGCCGACGAGAAAAAGATCTTCTCGGAAGTCACGCTCGAGGCTGCTGCGCGCGGTACCGCTGAAATCCTCAAGCGCGAGGTCGAGCTGGTGGATGAATTCCGCAAGAAAGGCCTGACCGTGACCGAGGTCGATCGAAGCGAATTCCAGAAGGCTGTCCTGAAGGCGGTACCGATGGAGTCCATGGGCTACAGCAAAGCCGACTGGGACAAGATTCAGGCGATCAAGTAAGCACCCGGCGCAGAACCCGGGTGCGCGCCTGTGGGTGCGTCGCTGGGGCCGCTTGCGTAGCGACCCCCATCGGGTGCCAGGCCCGAGCCCCTCGACCGCCCTCGGAGAGGGCCCCTCGATTGGGCCCTGCGCGGGCGCCTCGGATGGGCACCCCGGATGAGCGCCTCGCCTCGGCGGCTGGCAGGAGCCTCTCGCCGGGGTGTTTCGCCCCGCCCTCGCGCCCGGCTGCCGGTCGACCACCGCAGCGTGCAGCGATCTTGCGGCACGGTTTGTGCAGACGGCCCGTTTTCAACCTGCCCAACGGTAAGCCCACATGACTCCGGACAGCGACTCTCCTGTACTCGACGAATCGGGGCACTTCCATGCCACGGATGCACCCATCGACCTGTCGGTATATCGCTGGGAAGACTGGCTCACGCTTGTCATGTTCTGGCTGCTTGCGCTCACCGTCTTCTATCAGTTCTTCACGCGCTACGTGCTCAACGATTCTGCAAGCTGGACCGAGGAGATCGCGCGGTATTTCCTGGTGGTGGTCACCTTCCTCGGCGCATCGATGGGCGTGCGCCGCAACAGCCACATTCATGTCGAGTTCATCTATCGCTACCTTCCAGCCGTCGTCGGGCGCGCGCTGTCAACCTTTGTCGATCTCATTCGCATCGCCTTTCTCGGCTATGCAAGCTGGCTCGCAATCGAACTGGTGCCGCGCATGAACAACCTGGGCATGACCGTGGTGGATCTGCCCATGAGCTGGGTCTACGGTTTTGTTGCGCTGGGTTTCGTACTCATGACTTATCGCGCCACCCAGGTGGCGGTGCTGCACTGGCGGCGTGGCTGGAGCGTGCTCGAGCGACCCGGTGAGGACCATGACGGCCCCGACGCCCTGGCGCAGGCGTCGGTGCGGGGAGAGCGGGCATGAACGCGTTCTTCTTCGGCTCCTTTCTCGCGGCAATGGCCACCGGCATTCCGATTGCGATTGCCATGGCGATTGGGTCGCTCGCCTACATCTGGCTGTCGGGAACCATTCCGCCGCTCACGGTGGTTCACCGCATGGTGGGCGGCGTGGACAGCTTCCCGCTCCTTGCCGTGCCGTTCTTCATCCTTGCCGGCAACCTCATGAATTCCGCCGGCATCACCAACCGCATCTACGACTTCGCGCTTGCGCTGGTGGGTTGGATGAAGGGTGGACTGGGCCATGTGAATGTGGTGGGGTCAGTGGTGTTTGCAGGCATGTCGGGTACGGCAGTGGCCGATGCAGGCGGTCTGGGCACCATCGAGATCAAGGCCATGAAGGATCATGGCTATCCGGTGGAATTTGCAGTGGGAATCACGGCCGCTTCATCCACCCTGGGCCCCATCATTCCGCCCTCCTTGCCCATGGTGATATACGGCGTGCAGGCGAACGCATCGATCGGCAAGCTCTTTGCCGCGGGCTTTGTGCCTGGCATCGTCATGGCGCTCTTCATGATGTTCATGGTGGCCTGGTACGCGAAGGTGCGTAATTACGGCGCCGACATCGCGTTTTCATGGCCGCGGATGGGCGGCGCATTTGTCGAACTGATCGCGGTGGCGATCGTTGCTGTTGCGCTCTTTCGTCTGTGGGGTAACCAGGAACTGGGGGGGCTTTTCAAGTTCGGTCTGCCGCTTGCCGCTGCGTTGATTGTGGATCGCTGGATGAAGTTCCGCGCATTCATGGCGCTGCTCACACCGGTCATCCTGATTGGCGGCATGGCATCCGGGCTGTTTACGCCGACCGAGGCGGCCGTGGCGGCGGTCGCCTGGGCACTCTTCCTCGGCTTCGTGTGGTATCGCACGCTCAATTGGCGGATGCTGGTGAAGATCTCGATGGACACGATCGAGACCACCGCGACAGTGCTGTTCATTGTGGCTGCGGCGTCCATTTTCGCCTGGGTGCTCACCACCACTCAGGTGACCGAGGCCATTGCGCAGTGGGTGCTGTCCATCAGCAGCGAGCCCTGGGTGTTTCTGGTGCTGGCCAATCTGTTCCTGTTGTTTGTGGGTTGCTTCATGGAGACGATTGCAGCCATCACGATTTTGGTTCCGGTGTTCTCGCCTATCATCGCGAAGCTCGGTATCGACCCGATTCACTTTGGCTTGGTGATGGTGCTTAACCTCATGATCGGACTGCTCACGCCGCCGGTCGGTATGGTGCTCTTCGTGCTTGCCAAGGTCTCGAAGCTGTCGTTTGAGCGCACTGTGGTGGCGATCGCCCCCTGGATGCTTCCTCTGTTCGCAACGCTCATCCTCATCACCTTCGTTCCCGAGGTGGTGTTGTGGTTGCCGCGTCTGCTCTATCCCTGATGGTTTGAGGTGATTCCATGAACCAGCCCGTCACGCTGATCCGCAGGCCCACGCTGCGCCTGAATCCCCATGATGATGTGGTGATTGCTGCACGACCGATTGCAGCCGGCACCCGCATTGATGATGAGAACATCGCCTGCATCGACGCTATTCCCGCAGGCCACAAGGTGGCGGTGCGCGCCATTGCGCAAGGCGCGCCGGTGCGGCGCTACAACCAGATCATCGGCTTTGCCACCCAGCCCATTGCCGCGGGCCAGCATGTGCACGTACACAACCTCGGCTTTGAAATGTTCGAGCGCCAGTACGATGTAGGCGTAGACCGGAGAGCGTTCGCAGCACCTGCCGAACCCGCAACCTTCGCGGGCATTCGTCGACCTGACGGCCGGGTGGCCACCCGCAATTACATTGGCGTGATTGCAACGGTGAACTGCTCGGCCTCGGTGTCGCGTTTCGTCGCCCAGCACTTCACCCCCGAGGTCATGGCGCAGTATCCGAATGTGGATGGCGTCGTCCCGATCTCTCACGCCTCGGGCTGTGGCATGGATACGCAGGGCGCGGGCATCGATGTGCTTCGCCGCACGATCGCGGGCTACAGCCGGCATGTGAATTTCGCGGGTGTGGTCATCATCGGACTGGGCTGTGAATCCAATCAGATGGATGCGCTCTTTCATGCGCAGGGCCTGGGCGAGAACGCCCAGTTAAAGCCGCTCATCATTCAGACGAGTGGCGGTACCCGTAAAACCGTGGAAGCGGGCATTGCAGCGGTCAAGGCCATGCTGCCAGCGGCCAATGCGGTGCGGCGTGAGCCCATCCCCGCAAGCTTTCTCACGGTGGGGCTGCAGTGCGGCGGCTCTGATGGGTATTCCGGTATCACCGCCAACCCGGCACTGGGCGCGGCCTGCGATCTGCTGGTTGCGCATGGTGGCACGGTCATCCTGTCCGAAACGCCCGAGATCTATGGCGCCGAACATCTGCTCACGCGCCGTGCGGTCTCGCAGGAGGTGGCGGACAAGCTGATTCGCCGGATTCGGTGGTGGGAGGCCTACACCGCCAGAAATGACGGCAGCATGGACAACAACCCCTCGCCCGGCAACAAGGCCGGCGGTCTCACCACCATCCTGGAGAAATCGCTGGGCGCGGTGGCCAAAGCGGGCACGACCGATTTGATGGATGTTTTTGAATACGCCGAGCCCGTCACATCGCACGGTTTCGTGTTTATGGATACCCCGGGTTACGACCCGGTATCGGCTACAGGCCAGGTCGCGGGCGGGGCCAATCTGATCTGCTTCACCACCGGGCGCGGCTCGGTTTATGGCTGCAAGCCGGCTCCGTCGATCAAGCTTGCCACCCACAGCGCGCTCTATGAGCGCATGAGCGAGGACATGGATATCAACTGCGGACCGATCATCGACGGGTCGGTGAGCGTGGCGCAGAAAGGGCGCGAGATTTTTGAGCGGATGCTGAAGGTGGCAAGTGGCGAACCGAGCTGCAGCGAGGCGCTGGGTATTGGCAACGATGAATTCGTTCCCTGGCAGCTGGGCGCAGTGATGTGAGTGGTGCCCGGCCGGCGAGCCGGGCGGCGCGCACCGGGGGTGATGAGCCAGGGACCATGCGCCGGAGTCCAAGCACCGCCTGGGCGCGACTTTTTTCCGCTTCCGGCTGATATGCGTCACAGGCTGTGAACGCCTGTGTGACGAACGCCGCAGTCAGCCGGCGGGGCTCTCGCAATACTGGGGCTTTCCTCGTTTCTCAACCCTCGGGAGCCCCCATGAACTACGACTCCGCGCTTGTGCCAAGCGTCACCGACCTCACCGATACCAGCCCGGGCCAGGGCGGCAGTGCATTCGATCCGCTTCAGCTCATCGTTGATCCGGCGGGCGCGCTGGAAGCCGCGCGCCGCATGGAAGCCACCTGCCGCAGCGGGCTGCGGTTTTTCAGCGACTTCCGCCGCGTGCGCTCGCTCGATGAGCTCGATGCGGCCGAGGTCGATAGCGACGCCGAGCTGGTCGAGGACAACTACTCGCCATTCGATTCCGGCTTCGACCCCGACTTTTCCCGTCGCCTGTAAGCGTTCAGCCCGGTGCGTCAAAGCCGTAGAGGCGCGCCGGGTTATCCACCAGGATTTTCTGTAGCAACACTGGGTTTGCAGCCCAGCGACACATCAGGTTGTAGAGCGTGATCGTGCCGGTTTCGTGCGCAAACGACAGGTGCGGATCGTCGCTTCCCCAGATCAACCGATCAGGTGCCACCGCGGCGAGCGCCTGCATCATTGGCGCCACATTGTTGTAGTGCGGTGGCTCGCGCGACACCCGGTAAAAGCCGGTGAGCTTGATCCAGTGCCGCCCCGACCCCGACTCAAGCAGCCGAAGCAGCGCCGCAAAGCCCGGTTGCTCGGGGCCCAGTGAGGCGGCAAACATGCCCAAATGCGCAAGCGTGCAATCGACCTCGAGGTCGGCGATGCGCGGGAGCAGGCGCTCGGTGAGCCAACCCGGGAGCAGAAAGTCCAGATGCCAGCCAAACGCCTGGCAGCGCTTCTCGAGCAGGTTGATGCGCGGCAGAAGCCGCTCTGCCAGACCATCTTCAGGCGGATGAATTGGCGAGACGTTGATCCGGATGCCGCGAACGTTCTGGCGATGTAACGACTCGAAGAGGGCGTCGGGCGCGTCTTCGTCGATGTCGACGATGCCGCGGCAGGCAGCACCCATCTGGGCCATGGCTTCGAGCTGGCAGCTGTTGTCACGCAGATAGGCGCTGGGCTGCACAAACACGAAGCGCTCGATGCCGATTCGGCGCGCGCGCGTGAGGTAGTCCGCGAGCGGCGCGATCGGCGGTTGGTAGCGAAGTTTCGGGTCGCGATATGGAAACTGCGCGGGGTCGCCAAACACATGGAAATGGCTGTCGCAGGCATGCGCCGGCGCCGGGATGTCGGGATCGATGGTCTCGTTCAAAGGGGTCTGCCGCGAAAAAGAGGAAGAGGCTATTCGGCTTTCACACCAGCACGTTCGATCACCTGCTTCCAGAGGGCGAGTTCGCGTCGGATCAGGTCGGTAAATGCTGGCCCGTCGATGCGCACCGCACGGGCGCCTTGCGAGTCGAGGAAGGCTTTCACCTTCGGCTGCGTGACCGCCTTGGCGATTTCCTCCTGCAGGCGGGTGATTACCGCTCCCGGGGTACCGGTGGGCGCGAGGAACCCGAAACGATAGACAACATCGTATTGGGCAAAGCCTGCTTCAGCGAAGGTGGGCAGTTCGGGGAACGCGGGCGAGCGCTGCGAGCCGGTGACGGCAAGCGGTACGACCCGGTTGCCGCGAATGTGGCCCGAGGCGCCACCGAGGCTCGAGACGGTGATGTCGATCTGGTTGCCGGCCGTGTCGGTGAGCGCGGCTGCCACGCCACGAAACGGGACATGCGTCATTTCGAGGCCGGCTTGCATCAGGAAGAGCTCGGTCGCGAGATGCGCCGATGAGCCCTGTCCGCCAGAACCGAAGGTGAGCCCCTTGGGCTTGGCCTTGGCAAGGGCAACGACCTCGGCCACCGTCTTGGCGCCCAGGCCGGTGCGCGCCACCATCACCGCCGGTGCCTCCACCGGGATGGTGATCGCGACCAGGTCACGCAACACGTCATAGGGCAACGACTTGTAGAGCCCGGGCGAGATGGTAAGGGAGCTATCGGTAAAGACCAGGGTGTGACCATCGGGTCGAGCTTTGGCCACTTCGGCGGTGCCGATGGTGCCGGCGGCTCCGCCTTTGTTTTCAACCACGAACTGTTGGCCAATCTGAGCCGAGAGCTCGGCTGCGATGTTGCGGGCGGCCAGATCGGTGAGTGCGCCTGGCGCGAACGGCACCATGATGCGGACCGGCTGTGTGGGCCACTGCGCAGCCGCGATGGCCGGGAGCAGGGATAACGCGAGCGCCGCCAGTGCACGGGGCAAAAGAAGTGATCTGATCACGGGGGTCTCCTATCGGTAAGTCCATTGCGCGGCGACAGCGCTCGAATCGTTGGAAGGTGGGGCAGGCCGCCAGTGGAGTGCGCGGATCTCGCCGAATTCGCGCGGAAGTCGCGTCCAGTTCTCCCCACCGTCGGTGCTGCGAAACACCTGGCCAAGGTTGGTACAGGTAAAGAGCAGTTGCGGGTTGGCCGGATGCGTGGCGACACACCAGACGGTGCTGTTCAGCATGCCGGGCAGTGCAATTTCATGCCAGTGGTGACCCGCGTCCTCGCTGCGGAGAAGCCGACCGGTACTGCCCGGCGGGCCGTTGCCGTTGGTGAGGTAGAGCGTGCGACCATCCGGGGCGAGTTGAACCGCGCGCGAATACTGCCACGGCGAGTCGATCGTCTCATGCACCCAACTTGCGCCGTTGTCGCGACTGCGGTGCAGTCCCTTGTTGGTGGTGGCGAGCACAGCTTTGGAGCCATCGGTATCGCGGATCACTGCGATGCCGTGGATGTCGCCCGACACCAGACCCTGATCGAGGAAGGTCCAGTTGACGCCGCTGTCGGTGCTGCGCCAGATACCGCCGATCTCGATACCCGCCCAGATGGTGCCGTGATCGATCGGATCGAACAGGATCTGGGTCACGCGTGTTGGCCCACGGTTGACACTTGAAAATGCCTGGACGCCAGGGGTGCTGGACTGCAGCCAGTGACGACCTGCATCGGTCGAACGATAGAGCGCACCGGGTCGTGTGCCCGCAATCAGGATGCGCGGATCCTTCGGGTCTTGTGCAATGGACCAGATATCGGCCATGGGGGAGGGCAGGCTCTCCCAGGCCTGGGCGCGCTCACTCCAGCAGAAGAGACCCATGTCGGAGCCGGCGTAGAGGGTGTCCGGGTCGGATGGGTGGCTGCTGAAGCACCAGACCCGCGCCTCGGTATAGAGCCCCGAGTGGCTGTTGGGATGAGTCCATTGGTCACCCAGGTCGCTGCTGAACCAGGTGGAGTGGCCGGCTGTACCAGCATAGAGGCGAACGCCATGCATTGCGAAATCTCCGCGCAACGGGGGCAGGACCATCGAGCGATCGGTCAACGGGAGACTGATGGTAGCCGAGCGCGGTAGGTGGTGTCGATGCGGGTGGTTTCACCGACTGCGTCTGTCCGAGCAACATCCCGACTGTTGTGGGTGAATGAGTACCCTTAACGCAGTACCAGATCGTCGCGATGGATCAGTTCGGGCTCTTCGATGTAGCCCAGGATCGACTCGATCTCATGAGAGGCGCGCCGCATGATGCGGCGGGTGTCGGCCGACGAATAATTGCTGAGACCGCGCCCCAGTTCGATACCTTGGGCGTTGCGGATGGCAATGACCTCGCCCCGCTCATAGTCGCCTTGAACCTCGGTGACGCCAATTGGCAGCAGGCTGCGGCCGGCTGCGCATAGCGCACGCGCAGCGCCCTCGTCGACGGTGACCGAGCCGCGAAGCTGAAGGTGATCGGCCATCCATTGCTTGCGCGCGGCCAGCCGCGGAAGGTCGGCGATGAACTGTGTTCCGATTGCGTCGCCCGCCGCAAGCCGCCGAAGCACCCCCTCCAGCCGTCCTGATGCCACCACCGTGCTGGCCCCCCCGCGCGCTGCGCGCTGCGCTGCACGAACCTTGGTGATCATGCCGCCTCTCGCAATCGACGAACCGGTGCCGCCTGCGATCGCCTCCAGACGGGGGTCGCCTGCCCGCACGGCCGCGAGCAAGGTGGCCGAGGGGTCGCTGCGCGGATCAGCGGTAAAGAGCCCCTGCTGGTCGGTGAGAATCACCAGTGCATCGGCATCGATCAGGTTGGTGACCAGCGCGCCCAGCGTGTCGTTGTCGCCAAACTTGATCTCGTCGGTCACGACCGTATCGTTCTCGTTGATGATGGGCACAACGGCGAGTTCGAGCAGTGTGCGTAGGGTGGAGCGCGCGTTCAGGTAGCGTTTCCGGTCAGCCAGGTCTTCATGGGTGAGCAGCACCTGAGCCGTGCGCAGGCCGTGCTCGGCAAAGCAACTCTCGTAGACCTGCGCGAGCCCCATCTGTCCGACTGCGGCAGCGGCCTGCAGTTCATGCATTTCCCGCGGGCGCTGGCGCCAGCCCAATCGCTTCATGCCTTCGGCCACAGCGCCGGAGGACACCACCACGACCTGCTTGCCCCCTGCGCGGAGCGACGCGATTTCAGCGCCCCAGCGCGAGATCGCGGCGCGGTCAAGCCCGCGGCCCTCATCGGTTACCAGGCTGGACCCGACCTTGATGACGATCCGGCGGGCCGCAGCCACCACGCGAACATGGTCCGCGTCGGCGAGCGCAAGCGCCTGAGCAGTGGTGTCTGGCTCGTTGCGTTCCACCCGTTCCCTCTCCTGGGTCAGCGCTGCGACCGGGATCGCCCGGGACGGGGCTGCGGAGGCTTCGGTGGCGCGGGCGGCGGGGCATCGTCGAACCGCACATCGCGTTCGCGATCCTGCTGGGGACGGACTGCTTCGAGGTGCTCTTGAATGGCCCAGCAAAGCGACTGGCAGCCCTCCCGCGTGAGGGCCGAGATGACAAACACGCGGCTGCGGTCGACCGGGATGGCCGATCGACCGCGGCCGCGAAATCGCTTGATGAACGCTTCGATTCGCGCCTCGCGTTCGTCTTCGGGAATCATGTCGACCTTGTTCAGCACCAGCCAGCGCGGCTTTTCGTAGAGCGTCGTGTCGTAGACACGCAGCTCGCGCAGAATGGCGCGCGCATCGCGCGCAGGGTCGGCGTCGGGATCAACCGGTGACAGATCCACCAGATGCAGGAGGAGGCCGGTGCGCTGCAGATGACGCAGAAACTGGTGCCCCAGCCCGGCACCCTCGGATGCCCCCTCGATCAGGCCTGGGATGTCGGCCACCACAAAGCTTTTCTCGGGACCCACGCGCACCACGCCGAGGTTGGGATACAGCGTGGTGAAGGGGTAATCGGCGATCTTGGGGCGCGCGTTACTGATGGCGCTGATGAGCGTTGATTTGCCCGCGTTGGGCATGCCGAGAAGCCCAACATCGGCGAGCACTCGCAACTCCAGCCGGAGGCGCCGTTGCTCGCCTTCGCGCCCTGGTGTGGATTGTCGGGGTGCGCGGTTGACGCTCGACTTGAAATGAATGTTGCCGAGGCCGCCGTCACCGCCGCGCGCGAGCCGGGCGGTATCGCCATCGGCTGCCAGATCGGCGATCAGTTCGCCCGAATCCTCATCATGGATCACGGTGCCGACCGGTACCCGCAGCCGGATGTCGTCCGCAGCAGCACCGTATTGGTCGGACCCGCGGCCGTGCTCGCCGTTTCGCGCTTCATGACGGCGGGCAAAGCGGTAGTCAACCAGGGTATTGATGTTCCGGTCGGCGACTGCCCAGACGCTACCACCGCGGCCGCCATCGCCGCCATCGGGGCCGCCCCGCGGAATGAATTTTTCGCGGCGAAACGACACGATGCCATTGCCCCCATTGCCGGCAACGACTTCAATGTGTGCTTCGTCAACGAACTTCATGGTGGGGATCCGGAGCCTGGTTGGCGCCCAAACAAAAGCCCCGCTCAGGCGGGGCTTTTGCGGCCGCGTGCCTGAGCGGAATTACTGAAGCGGGGCGATCCGCACTGTGCGCCGGCGGGCCGGACCCTTGACCGCGAACTCGACCTTGCCTTCGATGAGGGCGAAGAGCGTGTGGTCTTTGCCCAGCCCGACATTTTCGCCGGGGTGGAATTGCGTGCCGCGCTGACGAACAATGATGGACCCGGCCGTGACGGTTTCACCGCCGTAAGCCTTGATGCCCAACATTTTCGGTTGTGAGTCACGGCCGTTGCGCGTAGAGCCGCCGCCTTTTTTCTGTGCCATGGTGGATGATCTCCGTTTACTGGGCGGATGCTTCAGCCGCCGGGGCTGCAGCCAACGCCTCGCCGAGTGACGACGCGATGCGGCTCACCAGGATTTCGGTGTAATTCTGGCGGTGGCCCTGGCGCTTCTGGTAGTGCTTGCGCCGACGCATTTTGAAAATGCGGACCTTGTCGTGACGACCGTGGGAGAGCACCTTTGCCGAAACCGTTGCGCCAGCCACAAGCGGTGTGCCGACGGCGATCTGCTCGCCGTTGCTCACTGCCAGAACCTGATCAATGGTAATTTCGACTCCGATGTCCGCCGGCATCTGTTCTACTTTGATTTTGTCGCCGGCGCTCACTTTATATTGCTTGCCACCGGTTTTTATGACCGCGTACATGGAAAGACCCCTTTTTGCTTTATCCCCGTGTGTTGTATTCACGAGGGAACCGAAGATTGTCGCAAATTCCGATACTTGAGTCAAAAGAGACCAACAGGAGCGTCCCGAACAGGCGCTCCTCGCGTGGGGGGCGCCCACGTTCCTTCTCCGGTGCCGATCCGGGGCGGACGGTGATTGTCGATGATCGCGGGGAGCGGGCGGCCTGGCATCGGCGCGCACCACGCGGACTATAATCAACGGTTTCCCTGAAGCAGGCGCGCCCGCGGGCAATTAACCCCGCTGCATTGCGGTTGCGGCAGGGTTCATGTGTCTGGCTTTGCCGTTCTCGCCACTTTCCCGCGGATGAAACCCTCCGAACTTTTCCCTGCTCTGGCCCCCGACCTCGAGGCAACGGACCGAATGATCCGGCGCAGCCTCGCCTCCGAGGTGGCGCTGGTCAGCACCATCTCCGACTACATCGTTGGGTCGGGGGGCAAACGGATTCGCCCGCTCCTGCTGCTTTCCGTGGCCCGCGCTCTGGGGTTTGCCGGCGACTCGCACCACCATCGCCTCGCTGCGGTGGTGGAATTCATTCATACCGCCACCTTGCTGCACGATGACGTG
>CAMBZS010000027.1 GCA_945872335.1 Bordetella parapertussis
ATGCCGGAGTTCTGATGATCATCGACTGCCACGGACACTACACGACCGCCCCGAAAGCGCTGGAAGACTGGCGAAACCGTCAGGTTGCGGCGCTCGGCAACCCTGCCGACATGCCCCGGGTTTCGGATCTCGTCATCAGCGACGATGAGCTGCGCGAGTCGGTCGAGATCAACCAGCTCAAAAAAATGCGCGAGCGGGGCTCCGATCTCACCATCTTCTCGCCGCGCGCGAGTTTCATGGCGCATCACATCGGCGACTTCGCCGTGAGCTCGACCTGGGCATCGATCTGTAACGAGCTGATTTATCGCGTCACGAAACTGTTTCCGGACCAGTTCGCGGGCGTGGCGATGCTGCCGCAGTCGCCTGGGGTTCGCCCGGAAACCTGCATCGCGGAGATTGATCGCTGCGTGCGCGAATACGGCTTTGTCGGCATCAACCTCAACCCGGATCCGTCGGGGGGTCACTGGAAAGAGCCGCCGCTGTCTGATCGCTGGTGGTACCCCATCTACGAAAAGATGGTCGAGTACGACATTCCGGCCATGGTGCATGTCAGCACCAGCTGCAATGCCTGTTTTCACACCACGGGCGCGCACTACCTGAACGCTGACACCACGGCCTTCATGCAGTGCCTCACCTCGAATCTGTTCAAGGATTTTCCGACGCTCAGATTTGTGATTCCGCACGGCGGTGGCGCGGTGCCCTACCACTGGGGGCGGTTCCGCGGCATTGCGCAGGACATGAAACTTCCGCCGCTTACCGAGCATCTGCTGAAAAATATATTTTTTGATACCTGTGTCTATCACCAGCCGGGCATTGATCTGCTCCTGAAGGTGATCCCCGATGACAACATCCTGTTTGCATCGGAGATGATCGGTGCGGTTCGCGGAATCGATCCGTACAGCGGTCATGAATACGACGACACACGGCGCTATATCGACGGTGCGAGGGAACTCACCGAGGCGCAGCGCAGCAAGATCTTTGAGGCCAACGCCCGCCGTGTCTATCCCAGGCTGGACGCCCAGCTGAAGGCGCGCGGTCGCTAGGTAATCCGCTCTGCTCGCCTGCCCTTTTTCGGAGACTTTTCCAATGAGCCAGCCGATGAACAATCTTGGTGTTGTTGTCCGCAACTATCAGCGCCCCACGCTCGCCGAAATCGATCGGCTGGGCGCGTTCGGCGTGGCCACCATCCATGAGGCCATGGGTCGGGTCGGGCTGATGCGGCCGTACATGCGGCCGATCTATCCCGGTGCGCGGGTTTGCGGCGCTGCGGTTACGGTGTTGCTCCAGCCCGGTGACAACTGGATGCTGCATGTGGCGGCGGGCGAGCTGAAGGAGGGCGACATCGTGGTGGCCGCCTGCACAACTGATAACGAAGACGGCATGTTCGGTGATCTGCTCGCCACCTCGTTTCGTGCGCTGGGCGCGCGCGGGCTTGTGATCGATGCCGGTGTGCGCGACGTACGCGATCTCACCGAAATGAAATTTCCGGTGTTCTCGCGCGCGATCAACGCGCGGGGCACGGTCAAGGCTACGCTCGGGTCGGTGAACATCCCGGTGGTATGCGCGGGCGCCCAGGTGAATCCAGGCGACATCATCGTGGCCGATGACGATGGCGTGGTGGTGGTGCCCCGCGAGCTTGCTGCGCAGGCGGCCGACGCGTCGGCTGCGCGCGAGGCTAAAGAGGCCGACAGCCGCAAACGGCTCGCCGCGCGCGAACTGGGCCTGGACATCTACAAGATGCGCGATCCGCTCGCCCGCGCCGGTCTGCGCTACATCGAATGAGCATGTCGGGCCGCATGTTGCCGGCGAGCGCCGATCCCAGGACCTGGCGGATCGGGTTTGTGGGATACGGCGAGGTTGGCCGCATTCTGTCGGAAGACCTGCGGGCCCAGGGCTTTGCGGTAAGTGCCTTTGACATCAAGCTCGGGTCAGAAGGCGAAGGACCGCTTCGCGACCATGCGGCGGCGCATGGGGTGCGGCTTGCCGATCATGTGGCGGCGCTCACCGCGGAGGTGGACTTCATCATTTCGGCGGTCACCGCCAGCCAGGCGGTGGCGGTGGCCGAAGCCTGTGCCGTGACGATACCTCGAGACGTGTTTTTTCTCGACTTCAATTCGGCCTCGCCTGGCGCCAAACAGCGCGCGGGTGCGGTGATTGATGCGGCGGGTGGCCGCTATGTTGAAGGCGCGGTCATGACCTCGTTGCCGCCCTATCGCATCCGGGTGCCGCTCCTTCTGGGTGGCGCGCATGCACAGGCACTTCAGCCCGCGCTTGCCGCGCTCGGATTTGATGCCAAGGCGGTGTCCGATCGGCTGGGCGTTGCCTCGGCCACCAAGATGTGCAGGAGCGTGATGATCAAGGGGCTCGAGGCGATGGTGATCGAAAGCTTCACCACAGCGCGCGCCTATGGCGTAGAGCGCGAGGTGCTGGCCTCGCTGGCTGAAACCTTCCCCGGCATCGACTGGGAAAAGCAGGGCGACTACTTTTTCATGCGCGTGATTCAGCATGGCCGCCGTCGCGCCGAAGAAATGCGTGAAGCGGCGCAGACTGTTCGCGAGGCGGGGCTTGAGCCCTGGTCGGCCGCGGGCACCGCCGAGCGCCAGGCCTGGGTGGCCGACCGTGCAGACGAGCGCCTGTTTGGCGAACGCGCGAAAGCGGGCCGCCCCTGGCGCGAGCACGCCGATCAGATCCTCGAGCAGATCCGGTCGGAACACGACAAGAGGTGAATATGGATCCTGACTGGCTGGTTTTTCATCCCAATCCTTCGCGCCCGACCTTTCGCGTGCCGGCTGGCGCGGTCGATGCGCATTGTCATGTGTTCGGACCGGCCGCGCAGTTTCCTTATGCGCCCGAGCGCAAGTACACGCCGTGCGATGCGTCGAAGGATCAACTGTTCGCGCTGCGCGACTTTCTCGGGTTTGAGCGCAATGTGATCGTGCAGGCCACCTGCCACGGCACGGATAACCGCGCGCTGGTTGATGCACTCCAGCATTCTGGCGGCCGCGCCCGAGGTGTGGCCACCGTGAGCCGCGATGTCACCGATGCCGAGCTGCGCGCCATGCATGAGGCGGGCGTGCGTGGCACACGCTTCAATTTTGTCCGCCGGTTGGTGGATTTCACGCCGCGCGAGGTGCTTTCCGAGATCGCGCACCGGATCGCCCCGCTCGGCTGGCACGTGGTGATTTATTTCGAGGCGCAAGATCTCCCCGAGCTCTGGGATTTCTTTACCGCGCTGCCCACCACCGTGGTGGTTGACCACATGGGGCGGCCTGACGTGAGCAAACCTGTTGACGGCCCAGAGTTTGCATTGTTCATGCGCATGCTCGCCGAGCATCCGAACATATGGTCAAAGGTGAGCTGCCCCGAGCGGCTCTCGAAATCGGGCCCGCCCCGCTACGACGACGTGGTGCCGTTTGCGCGCCGCATTGTGGAAACCTTTCCAGACCGCGTGCTCTGGGGCACCGACTGGCCGCATCCGAACATGAAATCGCATATGCCCGATGACGGGCTACTGGTTGACTATGTGCAACGAATTGCTGTGACCCCTGAGCTTCAGCGCAAACTTCTGGTCGACAATCCGATGCGGCTCTACTGGGCTGATTGATGGGACGATTCGCTTGCCCTGAGGTGAAGGCGGGTGAGCGTTCAACTTAAAGGGCCAACCGACATGGCGCTACATAAACCGTATCTCGATATTCCCGGCACGACGATCTTCGATGCGGATCAGTCGCGCATGGGCTACCACCTGAACCAGTTTTGCATGTCGCTCATGAAGGCGCCTAATCGCGAACGCTTCAAGGCAAACGAGCGCGCCTACCTCGACGAGTGGCCCATGACCGAGGCGCAAAAGCAAGGGGTGCTCGCCCGCGACTACAACGGTCTGATCTCGCTCGGCGGCAATGTTTATTTCCTTGCCAAGATCTTTTCCACTGACGGCTGGAGTTTCGAGTTGGCCGCCTCGCGCATGACCGGCATGTCGCAGGCCGACTACCGCGCGATGATGATCGCCGGCGGACGCTCGCCCGACGGCAACCGCACTATCGGAGAGCAATGATATGGCCCGCGTGACTGCCGGCGTTTTTACCTCCCATGTTCCGGCCATCGGCGCTGCCATGGATCTGGGTCGAACGCAGGAACCGTATTGGCAGCCGTTGTTTTCCGGCTATGAGTTTTCACGCCGCTGGGTCGCGGCCAACCGCCCGGATGTGGTGGTGCTGGTGTTTAACGACCATGCCACCGCGTTCAGCCTCGACATGATCCCCACGTTCGCGATCGGGTGCGCCGAGCGCTTCGAGCCGGCCGATGAAGGCTGGGGCCCGCGCAAGGTGCCCACGGTGTACGGGCATCCGGAGCTGGCCGCGCATATCGCGCAATCAGTGATCCTCGATGAATTCGATCTCACCATCATCAACAAGATGGATGTCGACCACGGCCTCACGGTGCCGATGTCCTTGATGTTCGGCCAGCCCGAGGCCTGGCCCTGCAAGGTGATTCCGCTGGCCGTTAACGTGGTGCAGTATCCGCCGCCCACCGGGCATCGCTGCTGGCGTCTGGGTCAGGCGATCCGGCGTGCGATCGACAGCTTCGACGGCGATCTGAACGTTCAGGTTTGGGGTACGGGTGGCATGAGTCACCAGTTGCAGGGGCCGCGCGCCGGGCTCATCAACAAGGAATTCGACAACCGCTTTCTCGATCGGCTGCCGGGTGATGCCGCAGGGCTCGCGCAGATTCCGCATATCGATTATGTGCGCGAGGCGGGCTCTGAAGGCATTGAACTCGTGATGTGGCTGATCGCGCGCGGCGCGCTCGATGAAAGCGTGCGCGAAACCCATCGTTTCTATCATGTGCCTGCCTCCAATACGGCGGTGGGCCACATGATTCTTGAAAACCGGAGTCAGTCATGAAGGTCTGCGTTGCAGGAGCCGGTGCTTTCGGTGCCAAGCATGTTGAGGGTATTCGCAACATTTCGGGGGTGGAAGTCGTGTCGGTGGTGGGACGTCTGCCCGACAAAACCCGCGAGTTCGCGCAGAAATACGGCATTGCGCATGCCACGACCGAACTCGATGAAGTGCTTGCGCGCCCCGATATCGATGCAGTGATTCTCTGCACCCCCACCCAGATGCATGCGGCTCAGACCATCGCATGTCTGCGAGCGGGCAAACATGTGCAGGTGGAAATCCCGATGGCGGACAGCCTGACTGATGCACGAGCCATTGTGGCGGCGCAGAAGGACAGCGGGCGGGTGGCCATGGCAGGCCACACGCGGCGCTTCAATCCCAGCCATCAGTGGATCCACCGCAAGATTGCAGCGGGCGAACTCAAGATCCAGCAGATGGATGTGCAGACCTATTTCTTTCGCCGCACCAATATGAATGCGCTTGGCCAGCCTCGCAGCTGGACCGATCACCTGCTCTGGCATCACGCCGCGCACACGGTGGATCTTTTTCACTACCAGACCGGCGAGATCTCTCAGCATGCGCGCGCGATGCAGGGACCGATCCACCCTGAGCTGGGTATTGCGATGGATATGTCGATTCAGCTCAAGGTGGCGGGGGGCGCGATCTGCACGCTGTCGCTGTCGTTCAACAACGATGGGCCGCTTGGCACGTTCTTCCGCTACATCTGCGACCAGGGCACCTTCATCGCGCGCTACGACGATCTGGTGGATGGTCGCGAAAACCCGATCGATGTGAGCAAAGTTGACGTGTCCACCAACGGGATCGAACTGCAGGACCGCGAGTTTTTTGCGGCCATCCGCGACGGGCGCGAACCCACTTCAAGCGTGGCACAGGTGCTGCCCGCCTACGAAACGCTTGATCGGCTGGAACGCTCGCTGGTCTGAGCGGCGCGCCTGCGCGTCGGCAGGTGACCGCCACGCCCATCGTGCGCCCGCCCTGGAACGACGCGGTGCGCCTGCGCAAGGAGAGGTGGCACCGCCCCTCGCGCGCGGGCGGTGTGTGGCCGTCTTCAGTCCTGCTGTGACTCGGCAGGCACGATTTTCTGCAGTTCGCCCGACTGGAACATCTCGGCCATGATGTCGGAGCCGCCCACGAACTCGCCCTGAATGTAGAGCTGCGGAATGGTGGGCCAGCTCGAAAAGTCCTTGATTGCCTGGCGCACCTCGTCGTCGTCGAGCACGTTGACCGTAACGAGGTTGCGTACGCCGCATGACTTCAGAATCTGGATCGCGCGTCCGGAGAAGCCGCATTGCGGGAACTGGGCGGTTCCCTTCATGAACAGGACCACCGGGTTTTCGGTGACGGTCTTTGCAATGAATTCACGTGCTTCCATTCAGAGGCCTCTTGATCAGAGATGGCGGGTTTCGCCGTGGGGTTGAGCACCGGCAGGAAACCGGTCGCGGGGCGCTGAAGCCCGCCGGCCCGGCGTCCCTGAAACCTGAAGTGTAGAGCGAGCGTTTATACCACGCGCGGCCTGAGGTCGTTTCATGGCCCGCGGCCGAAGGTGAGCCGCTCATGGCCGGCCAGATCGGGCCGGGTATGAACCTCGTGAAGCCCCGCCCGCAGAAAGAGTGTGCGGACCGCCGCGCCCTGATCCCAGCCGTGCTCGGCGATGAGCCAGCCGCCGGTTGCGAGGTGGGCCGGGGCGCCGGATGCGATCTCGCGAAGCGCATCGAGCCCGTCGGAACCCGAGGCGAGCGCGGTGCGGGGCTCGAACCGCAGATCGCCTTCAGCCAGATGCGGGTCGGCGTCGGCGATGTAGGGCGGATTGGCGACGATGATCTCAAAACGTTCGGCGGGGCTGAGCGCCTGCCACCAGGAGCCTGCGCGAAAGACCAGCCGGCGCGCGGCATCACCGTGACGTGCTGCGTTGTCGGCCGCCACGGCGAGCGCGTCGGTTGAGCGGTCGGTCGCCACGACCTGGAGGTCAGGGCGCGTGACCCCGATGGCGATGGCGATGGCGCCGCTGCCGGTGCCCAGATCCAGGACCGTCGCATGCGGCGGGGCAAGCTCGCAGGCGGCGTCCACCAGCAACTCGGTCTCTGGTCTTGGGATCAGCACCGCCCGATTGATCCGCAGGGTGAGGCCGTAGAACTCACGCTCGCCGCACAGGTAGGAAAGCGGCTCACCTCGTATTCTCAGGCCTTCTAGCGCGAGGAAGTGCTCGCTTACAGCAGGTGCTAACGGCTCGTCGCCGTGGGCGAGTAGCCATTCCCGGCGCCGGCCGGTTGCGTGTTCAAGCAGGCGCCGCGCCTCCGTGCGCGGCAGCGGGCTGGCTGCGATCAGGCTGTCGGCGGTGGGGGCGGTCACCGGGCAGCCTCAGACCGCCTCGGCAAGCGCCTGCAGCAGCTCTGCCTGATGCGCGGTGGCGAGCGCGTCGAGCAATTCATCGAGATCGCCGTCAACCACCTGCTGGAGCTTGTAGAGCGTGAGGTTGATCCGATGATCGGTGACGCGGCCCTGCGGGAAATTGTAGGTTCGAATGCGCTCGGAGCGGTCGCCCGAGCCGATCAGCGACTTCCGGTGCGCGGCCTCACGCGCCTGCGCCTCGCGCATCTGCCGGTCCTTGAGTCGGGCGGCGAGCACCTTCATTGCGCGATCGCGGTTGCGATGTTGCGAGCGGTCGTCCTGGCACTCGGCCACCAGTCCGGTGGGCAGGTGGGTGATCCGCACCGCCGATTCGGTCTTGTTCACATGCTGACCACCCGCCCCGGAGGCGCGGAAGACGTCGATCCGAAGCTCCGACGGATCGATGTCGATCTCGCCCACCTCATCGGCCTCGGCCATGACCGCCACCGTGCAGGCGGAGGTGTGAATCCGGCCCTGCGCCTCGGTTTCCGGAACCCGCTGGACTCGATGGCCGCCGGACTCGAACTTGAGCCGCGAATAGACCGCATCGCCCGCGATCCGGACGATGGCCTCGCGGTAGCCACCTAGCTCGGAGACGTTGGCCGAGAGGATTTCGGTTTGCCAGCGCGCGCGCTCGGCATAGCGCAGATACATGCGCAGCAGGTCGCCCGCGAACAGGGCGCTTTCATCGCCACCCGTCCCGGCCCGAATCTCGAGCAGTACGTCGCGTTCGTCGTTAGGGTCGCGTGGCAGCAGCAGCCGCTGCAGCCGATCGAGTTCGGCCTGCATGCGCGACGATGCGCTGTCGGCCTCTGCGTCCGCGAACTCGCGCAGCTCCGGATCCTCGCGCATCTGCCGTGCGGTGGCGAGATCGGCTTCAGCCTGCTGATAGGCGTTGAAGCGCTCGAGCAGCTGGGTAAGCTCCGCGTGCTCGCGCGTGAGGCGCCGGAATTCGGCGAGGTCACGCGCGGCGTCGGGCCCGGACAGGCGCGCGTTGACCTCGGCGAGCCGGGGCTCCAGCCGCTCAAGGCGGCCTCGCATGGAATCATTCATGGGCGTTAATGGTACGCCGCCCGCCAGCGCGGCGGCGCGGGCTCAGTGCCGGGGGTCGGAGCCGTCGGTGCCCGGGCTGTTGCGATCGGGTATCAGATGGTCAACCAGATGCAGCATACGGTCACGGTCATCGCCGTGGCCATGGAGCAGTCGGGTGGGGCCGTGCAGGAACTTGCTGGTCAGTGCGTGGGCGAGTGCCTCGAGCACCTGTTCGGGCGACTGGCCGCCCGCGAGCAGCCGGCGTGCGCGCTCGAGCTCGGTCGCCTTCAGCGCCTCACCACGCTGGTGGAGCGTGCGGATGGCCGGCACCACCGCGCGTGAGCTCATCCATTGCATGAACGCATCGACCCGGGTTTCGATGATGGCCTCGGCCTGGGCGACCGCCGCACGTCGGCTTTCCTTGCCGGCATCGACATGGCGTCCGAGATCGTCGACTGTATACAGATACACATCGGACAGCCGCGAGACCTCGGCCTCGATGTCGCGCGGAACGGCCAGATCGACCATGAAGATGGGGCGGCGGCGACGCGCTTTCGAGGCGCGCTCGACCATGCCCAGGCCTACGATCGGCAGCGTGCTGGCCGTGCAGGAGACGACGATGTCGAATTCTTCGAGCCGGGTGGGGAGATCAGCTAGCCGCATGGTTTCGGCGCCGAACTGCTGGGCCAGCCGGTCGGCCCGCTCGGCGGTGCGGTTGGCGATCACCACCCGCCGGGGATGCTGGGCCGCAAAGTGCGTGGCGCAGAGCTCGATCATTTCGCCGGCGCCAATGAAAAGTACGCTGCTCTTGCTGATGTCATCGAAGATGCGGCGCGCAAGGCGCACCGCGGCTGCCGCCATGGAGACCGAGTGGGCGCCAATTTCGGTGGACGAGCGGACTTCCTTGGCGACCGCAAAGCTACGCTGAAACAACTGGTGCAGATGCGTGCCGAGCGCGCCCGATTCCTGCGCGGCGCGTACGGCGTCTTTCATCTGCCCCAGGATCTGCGGCTCGCCAAGCACCATGGAGTCGAGGCCTGAGGCCACCCGGAATGCGTGCCGCACCGCCTGATTGTCGGGCAGCGAATAGAGGTGATCATCGATTCGGCCGGTGTGGCGATGCGCGCTTAGCCACTCGGTGACCGCCACCCGTGCTTCGCCCGCCTGGGGGGTGGCGCAGTAGATCTCGGTGCGGTTGCAGGTGGAGAGGATGGCGCTTTCGGGCAGCAGCCGCTCGAGGCGGCCACGCAGATCGAGCAAAGCCTCGCGCAAAGTGTCAGCTGGAAATGACACTTTCTCGCGCAGCGAGAGCGGCGCGGTTTGGTGGTTGAGTCCGAGCGTGAGGATTTGCATAAGAGGTTGAATTTGCTTGGATTATATCTGAGCCCCGAGAAAGAGTCGATAGGCGGGGTGATCGGTTTCGTCCCAATGAGGGTAGCCAAGCGTATCAAGAAACTCGCGAAGTTGACGCTTTTCGGCGGGTGGAACCTGCAGCCCGACCAGAATTCGACCGTAGTCTGCGCCGTGGTTGCGGTAGTGAAAGAGCGAAATATTCCAGTTGGGGCTCATGCTGGTGAGAAAGCGCATCAGCGCACCCGGCCGCTCTGGAAACTCGAACCGGTAGAGGCGCTCGTCGCGGGCGAGTGGCGAATGGCCTCCCACCAGATGGCGGATGTGGAGCTTGGCGAGTTCGTCATCGGTGAGGTCGAGCGTGGGGAACCCCGCCTTTACGAAGCCGCGGGCGATGCGCGCGGCTTCCGCCGGGCTCTGGACCTGGATGCCGACGAAGACATGCGCCTCGCGCGAGTCGGCGATCCGGTAGTTGAACTCGGTGACATTGCGTGGGCCGACCGTCTCGCAGAAGCGGCGGAAACTGCCCCGCTCTTCGGGGATGGTGACGGCAAACACCGCTTCGCGCCGCTCGCCCACCTCCGCGCGTTCGGCGACAAAGTGCAGGCGGTCGAAATTCATGTTGGCGCCGCAGGCGATCGCGACCAGCGATTCATTGCGGAGTCGCTCGCGCGCAACATAGGCCTTGAGGCCCGCCACCGAAAGTGCGCCCGCCGGCTCGAGCGTGGTGCGGGTGTCTTCGAACACATCCTTGATCGCCGCGCAGAGTTGATCGGTATCGACCAGAACGATGTCGTCCACAAACTGACGGCAGAGGCGGAAGGTCTCTTCGCCTACCTTCTTGACTGCGGTGCCATCAGAGAAGAGGCCGACCTCGGCAAGTTCGATCCGTCGGCCGGCAGCCAGCGACCGGCGCATGGCGTCGGAGTCGGTGGTCTGTACGCCGATCACCTTCACGTCGGGCCGGATTTGCTTCACATAGGTGCTGATGCCCGCGATCAGTCCGCCTCCGCCAATGGCCACAAACACTGCATGAAGCGGGCCCTGATGCTGGCGCAAAATCTCCATGCCCACCGTGCCCTGGCCCGCGATCACATCCGGGTCGTCGAAAGGGTGCACGAAAACCAGGCCTTGCTCGGCCTGCAGCAGAAGCGCCTGCGCATAAGCATCGCTGTAAGAGTCGCCGTGAAGCACGACTTCGGCGCCGCGCGCGCGAACCGCCCCCACCTTCACCTGGGGCGTGGTGACCGGCATCACGATGACCGCCCGGCAGCCGAGTTTGCGCGCGGCGAGCGCCACGCCCTGTGCGTGATTGCCCGCAGAGGCGGCGATGACGCCCCGTGCCAGTTGTTCGGGGGGAAGCTGCACCATCTTGTTGTAGGCGCCACGCAGTTTGAAGGAGAACACCGGTTGCAGGTCTTCGCGCTTCAACAGCACGCGGTTGCGAAGACGCGCGCTCAGGTTGACCGCAGGCTCGAGCGGCGTCTCGCGTGCTACGTCGTAGACGCGCGCGGTCAGGATTCGCTTCAGATAGTCGGTTGGCATCCCGACATTTTAGTCTGGCGTCCCCGATGGCTCCGCTGGCATCGGCGCGGCCTGCCCGCGTCGCTGCTAGAGTCTGACCGGAATCAAGCCCAGACACCGGCCATCGGCGCGTTTCGATGCACGCTCAGGCGGTTCTGTCCTGCCCCGCAGTCCGAGGCCACACTCAGCCATGGAATCCTGGATCGCCCGTCTTCTCGAATGGTTTGCCCTGCCCCAGCACGGGCTCTCAACCGTTTTCGTGATCGCCTTCGTGTCGGCCACGCTGCTGCCCATGGGGTCCGAGCCGGCCGTGTTTGGTTATGCCAAGCTCAATCCCGAACAGTTCTGGCTGGTGGTGGCGGTTGCCACGGTGGGCAACACGCTGGGGGGCGCGGTCAACTACTGGATGGGCTGGGGGGCGCACGAGGCCGTTGCCCGGGGCAAAGAAACGCGATATTTGAAGTGGTTTGAGCGGCTGGGCCCGAGGGCGCTGTTTTTTTCGTTTCTGCCGGTGGTGGGCGATCCGCTCTGCTCGGTCGCAGGGTGGCTCAAGCTGCCCTTCTGGCCCTCGATGGCCTGGACGGTGGCGGGCCGGTTTGTCCGCTATGTGGTGATGACCGCATTCCTGTTGTGGGTGCCCAATGACTGGTGGCGATGGTTACTGTCGCCCTTCGTGACCGCTCCTCTACAATGACCGATTGATCCGAAGCCTCATGAACGCACCCATTCCGCTCGACATCGTTGAATCAGCCGCCGCGCAGGCGCCGCGCCTGCGAGAGATTCCCTACAACTACACCTCGTTTTCCGACCGCGAGATCGTGCGCCGTCTGCTGGGCGATGATGCCTGGGCGGTCGTCGAAGACCTGCGCGGAGAGCGGCGTACCGGGCGCTCGGCGCGCATGCTCTACGAGGTGCTGGGCGACATCTGGGTGGTGCAGCGCAATCCCTATCTGCAGGATGATCTGCTCGACAACCCCAAGCGTCGGCGAATGCTCATCGAGGCGCTCGAACACCGTCTGGCCGAGGTCGAACGTCGACGCGACGATGCGCGAGGCGCCGAGGGCGATCCGTCATCGGGCGAAGGGGCCTCTGCCCATGACTCGCGCACAGCCAAAGTGGGGCGCCTACTAGAGCGTGCGCGAGGCGCGGTACGAAATTTCGGGGCAGCCTTTGCGCACACCCAGGCTTTGCGCCAGAAGGCACTGCGGCGTCTGTCGCGGACCACCGCGCGGGACAACATCCGCTTCGATGCCATGTCGCGGGTGTCCCATGTGACCGACGCCACCGACTGGCGGGTGGAATATCCGTTTGTGGTGCTGACGCCCGACAGCGAGCATGAAATCGCAGGGCTGGTGGAGGGGTGCATCGAACTCGGCCTCACCATCATTCCGCGGGGCGGCGGCACCGGCTACACGGGCGGCGCGATTCCGCTTACGCCGTTATCGGCAGTCATCAACACCGAAAAGCTCGAGGCGCTGGGGCCGGTCGAGCGCCTGCGCCTGCCCGGGCTTGATCACGAGGTGGCCACCATCCTGAGCGGGGCGGGTGTGGTCACGCGTCGCGTCACCGATGCGGCCGAGCACGCCGGGCTGGTGTTTGCGGTGGATCCCACCTCGCTCGATGCCTCCTGCATCGGCGGCAACATTGCAATGAACGCGGGCGGCAAGAAGGCGGTCCTCTGGGGAACCGCGCTCGACAACCTCGCCTGGTGGCGGATGGTCGACCCCGACGGCAACTGGCTGGAAGTGAGCCGCATCGGTCACAACCTGGGCAAGATCCACGATGCGCCGCTGGCGCGCTTCGAACTGAAGTGGTTTGCGCCCTCGCAACTGGCTGCCGACGGCGGCATGCGCGGTGCGCCCATCCGCGAACAGGTGCTCGAGATTCCGGGCGCGCGCTTTCGGAAGGCCGGGCTCGGCAAGGACGTCACCGACAAGTTTCTGGCGGGCCTGCCGGGCGTGCAGAAGGAAGGCTGTGACGGCCTGATCACCTCGGCGCGCTGGGTGTTGCACCGCATGCCCTCGCACATCCGTACGGTGTGTCTCGAGTTTTTTGGACAGGCGAAAGACGCTGTGCCTTCGATCGTCGAGATCAAGACCTATCTCGATTCACGGCCGCACGGCGCCATCCTGGCGGGGCTAGAGCATCTTGATGAACGTTATCTGCGCGCGGTGGGTTACACCACCAAGTCGCGCCGGGGCGGGCTGCCCAAGATGGTGCTGATCGGCGACATCGTGGGTGACGATGATGCCGGCGTGGCGCTTGCCACCTCGGAGGTTGTACGTATCGCCAACTCGCGCTCGGGCGAGGGGTTCATCGCCGTATCAGCCGAGTCGCGCAAGCTCTTCTGGCTCGACCGGGCCCGTACTGCGGCCATTGCCCGTCATACCAACGCGTTCAAGATCAACGAAGACGTGGTGATCCCGCTTGACCGCATGGGGCATTACACCGACGGCATCGAGCGCATCAACATCGAACTCTCGATCCGCAACAAGCTCGCGCTGGTCGCTGAGCTCGAGCGGCTGCTGTCGGGTCCGCTTGCCATGGGCCGCACCAGCGAGGCGCGTGAAGAAGGGGTGTCTGCCGACGAGTTGCTCGCCGAACGGCGTGCGCGGGCGCTGGAACTGCTTGCCGCGGTGGGCCGCCGCTGGCGCATGCTGCTGGCGTGTATCGATGAGCCGCTCGCTGCGGTGCGCGCTGCGCTCAACGCCGAGGGTCTGGCCGGGGTGCTGCCGGCGCTTGATGCGCGCCTGGTCGCCGAGCCCGCGGCCCAGCTCTTTCATCTGCTGCAGGACCGTACGATCCGCGTGTCCTGGAAGACCGAACTGCGCGAGCCGCTTCGCGAGCTCTTCCCGGGGCTTGCCTTTGCGCCGGTGCTCGAGGCCGTGGAGGGCGCGCATCGCAGGCTCCTCCGGAGCCGGGTGTTTGTTGCGCTTCACATGCACGCGGGCGATGGCAATGTTCACACCAACATCCCGGTCAACTCCGATGACTACGGCATGCTGAAGGAGGCCGAGGATGCGGTTGAGCGCATCATGGCGCTGGCCCGTTCGCTCGGTGGCGTGATCTCGGGCGAGCACGGCATCGGCATCACCAAGCTGCAGTTTCTGACCGATGATGAAACCGCCGAGTTCCGCGCGTGGAAAGCCCGCATCGATCCCGAGGGGCGCTTCAATCGCGGCAAGCTCCTGGCCGACCCGGCGGTGCCGGGCGATCTGCGCAATGCCTACACCCCGAGCTTCGGGCTGATGGGCGCCGAGTCACTCATCCTTCATGAGTCCGACATTGGCGCCATCGCCGACTCGATGAAGAACTGCCTGCGCTGCGGCAAATGCAAGCCTGTGTGTTCCACGCATGTGCCGCGCGCGAATCTGCTCTATTCGCCGCGCAACAAGATCCTTGCGACCTCGCTCCTCATCGAGGCGTTCCTCTACGAAGAGCAGACCCGGCGCGGCGTGTCGGTTCGCCACTGGGATGAATTCTCGGATGTGGCCGATCACTGCACGGTGTGCCACAAATGCGAAGCGCCCTGCCCGGTCGACATTGATTTTGGCGATGTGTCGATGAACATGCGAAACCTGCTTCGCAAGATGGGCAAGAAGAAGTTCAATGCGGGCAACGCCGCCGCCATGTTCTTCCTGAACGCCACCGACCCCGACACCATCCGTGCCACCCGGGCGGCCATGGTGGGGGTGGGCTACAAGGCGCAGCGCCTCGCGGTTGACCTGTTTCGCTCGTTCGGTAAACGCCAGAGCGCCAAACCGCCCGCGACGGTGGGCCGCCCGGCGATGCGCGAGCAGGTCATTCATTTCGTCAACAAGAAGCTGCCCGGAAATTTGCCCAAAAAGACCGCGCGCGCGCTCCTCGATATTGAAGATTCGCGCTATGTGCCCATCATCCGCGATCCACAGAAGGTGGCCTCGGATGCCGAGGCGGTGTTCTATTTCCCCGGCTGCGGTTCCGAGCGGTTGTTCTCGCAGGTGGGGCTGGCCACCCAGGCGATGCTCTGGCATGTGGGTGTTCAGACCGTGCTGCCGCCTGGGTACCTCTGCTGCGGTTATCCGCAGCGCGGCTCGGGTCAGTTCGACAAGGCCGACAAGATCATCACCGACAACCGCGTGCTGTTTCACCGCGTTGCCAATACGCTCAACTATCTCGACATCCGCACGGTAGTGGTGTCGTGCGGCACCTGCTTCGATCAGCTGCAGGGCTATGAGTTCGAGCGCATTTTCCCGGGCTGCCGCATTCTGGACATCCATGAATTTCTGCTTGAGAAGGGCGTGAAGCTCGAGCAGGTGACCGGTACGCGCTACATGTATCACGACCCCTGCCACAGCCCGATGAAAACGCACCAGCCGATGAAGGTGGTGAACGCCCTCATCAACGATAGCGTCAACGGCCGGGTGGAGCGTAATGACCGTTGCTGCGGCGAGTCGGGAACGCTCGCGGTCACGCGGCCCGATATCTCCACCCAGGTAAGGTTTCGCAAGGAAGAGGAAATGAAAAAAGGGGCGGCGGCGCTGCGCGCGCAGGCGGCAACCCCGGTGAAGGTCCTCACCTCCTGCCCGTCGTGCCTGCAGGGGCTGTCGCGTTATTCGGAAGACGCTGGCACCGAGGCCGATTACATCGTGGTCGAGATCGCGCGTCATATGCTGGGTGAAAACTGGCTGCCCGAGTATGTTGGCCGGGCCAACGCGGGCGGCATCGAGCGCGTGCTGGTCTGAGGGCCGTCAATGAGCTATTCAGGGTTTGATCTCACCGGGCGCTGTGCTGTCGTCACCGGCGGCAATGGCGGTATCGGAATGGGCATGGCGCGTGCGCTGCTGCAGGCCGGCGCCCGGGTGGCGATCTGGGGAACCCATCCCGAAAAAACCGAGCGCGCGCGTGCCGAGCTCGCCGGGTTTGGCAGCGTGCATGCCCAGATCTGCGATGTAGGCAACGAGCAGGCGGTTGATGCGGCGTTCGCTGAGTCGGTGGCGCGCCTGGGCCATGTGGATGCCTGTTTCGCCAATGCGGGTGTGTCATCGTTTTCAGCGCCGATCGGCGCCATGACCCATGAGGAATTCCGCCGGGTGATGCGGGTCAACCTCGACGGGGTGTTCTTCACCTTCCGCGCCGCGTCGCGCCACATGATCGAGCGCGGCGCTGGCGGTTCGCTGGTGGTGACGTCGAGCACCGCAGCGGTCGAAGGGGCGGCGCGCAACAGCCACTACGGCGCCTCCAAGGGCGCCGTCACTGCGTATGCGCGGGCGCTTGCCGTCGAGCTCGCCCGTCATCGAATTCGCGTCAATTCCATCCTCCCCGGCTGGATCGAGTCCGACATGACCACCGGTGTGTTTGGCGATGAGAAATTCGCGACCGCGGTGTTGCCGCGGGTGCCGCTTCGTCGCTGGGGTACAGCCGATGATTTCGGCGGCATTGCCGTCTATCTGGCAAGCGATGCATCGTCCTACATGACAGGCGCCGATCTGCTGATCGATGGCGGCTACACCAAGTTCTGAGGCGCCGGCTGCGCCGCCACTGCGCTGCGAGGCTCACCGTGCCTGCTCCTTCGCTGATCTCTGATTGTCCGCTCTGCACGCAGCCCGGCGGCGAAGTGCTCGCGCGCGACGACCGGCTTCGTGTGGTGCTGGCCGACGAGCCGCAGCATCCTGCCTTTCTGCGGGTGATCTGGAATGCGCATGTCGCTGAAACCTGCGACCTGGAGGCATCTGACCGCGACCATCTGATGCGGGTGGTGTTCGAGGTCGAGCGGGGCTTGCGCGACGGCATGCGGCCCGACAAGATCAACCTTGCGAGCCTCGGCAACGTGGTGCCGCATCTGCACTGGCATGTGATCGGGCGCTGGCGCGATGACCCCATGTTTCCCGGCTCGGTCTGGAGCGCGCCCGCCGCGCGTGACCCCGCACTCGTGGCCGGGCGCATTGCCCAAAGCCGCCAGGCGCTTGCCTCGCTCAAGGCGCTGCTCCGCGAGCGTCTTTCGGTCGTGGGCTTGCGCGAATTCCGCTAACATCCGGGTCCCCCTTTGCTGCTGCCGGGCTGGAATTTCAATGGCTGGTCTTGACCCGAACACCCCGATTCCGACTCGAATCGTGCTGCATGAAGTCTCGCGCGTGCTGGAGCTCGAGTATTCCGACGGCCGGCAGTTTCGTCTGCCGTGCGAGTTCCTTCGCGTTTATTCGCCGTCGGCCGAGGTGCGCGGTCACGGTCCCGGACAGGAGACCCTGCAGACGGGGAAAGCCGAGGTCACGATTCAGGCGATTGAACAGGTGGGTCACTACGCGATCCAACCCATGTTCTCCGATGGGCATTACACCGGCATTTTTTCCTGGGACTATCTCTACTGGCTGGGTGATCGCCAGCAGGAGCTCTGGCAGGACTATCTGCGCCGGCTCGCCGAGGCCGGTGCCAGCCGTGAGGCCACTCCCGCTGCCGAGGCGGCATCCATGAGCAGTACCGCGGTGGCACGCCCACGCGGTGGTTGCGGCTGAGGCGCGGTCGTGAGCGAAAGCGGGCGCACGCACTTCGGGTTTGCCTCCGTCGCCGAAGACGAGAAGGCGGCGCGGGTCGCGGGGGTTTTTCATTCGGTGGCCGAGCGCTACGACCTGATGAACGACCTGATGTCGCTCGGGCTGCATCGGGCCTGGAAAACATTCACCATCAATCAGGCGGGGCTCAGGCCCGGCATGCGGGTGCTCGATGTGGCGGGTGGCACCGCTGATCTTGCGCGGGGCTTTGCTCGCCGCGTGGGCCCAGAGGGCGAGGTGTGGCTCACCGACATCAATGCCTCGATGCTCGCGGTCGGGCGCGACCGGATGGTCGATGACGGCGTCGTGCAGCCGGTGGTGCAGTGTGATGCCGAGCGGCTGCCGTTTCCCGATGGCTACTTTGATCGCGTGACCGTAGCGTTTGGTTTGCGCAACATGACCCACAAGGACCGCGCGCTCGCCGACATGCGGCGGGTGCTGCGTCCGGGCGGCAAGCTGATGGTGCTCGAGTTTTCGCGGGTCTGGAAGCCGCTTGAGCGGCTCTATGACGTCTACTCTTTTCAAGTGCTGCCGAGGCTGGGCGAGCGGGTGGCGGGCGATGCCTCGAGCTACCGCTACCTGGCTGAATCCATTCGCATGCACCCTGATCAGGAAACGCTCGCCACCATGATGGGCGAGGCGGGCTTGGGGCGCGTGCGCTGGTTTAATCTGAGTGCGGGCGTGGTGGCGCTGCACGAGGGCTGGCGCCTCGACTGACCGCCGGGCGGAATAACCGTAGCCCGACCAGTTTTTTCTTGCAATCCTGGTCAGTCGGCCCGATATTGACGGTGGGAAGTAGTCCCTCATTCAATCGCAGGAGATCTCCGGTCATGAAATTTACCCGTCTGATGGCTCTGGTGGCCGCCTTTGTTGCCGCCATCACGTTGTCGATCGGTCAGGCAGAGGCGTCCCGCGTAGGCGGCGGCAAAAACTCTGGTAAGCAGCAGCCCAACGCCATGCAGCGTGACGGGGGTGCTCCCGCCGGTCAGCAGGCTGCGCCTGGCGCCCAGCGTCCCGGTCAGCCCGCCGCAGCGCCTGCCGCCCAGCCCCAGGGCAACCGTTGGCTCGGCCCGCTCGCTGGTCTGGCCGCCGGTATTGGCCTCGCCGCGCTCGCGAGTCACCTCGGCTTTGGCGAGGGACTGGCCAACATCATGTTGATTGTGTTGTTTGCAGTCATCGCGCTGGTCGTCATCCGCATGATCATGGCGCGGCGGAGCCAGTCGGCGCAGCCACAACCCGCGTACGCAGGTGCAGCCGCGGGGCAGGCGCCGGTACAGTCGCCTGCGGCGTCCGCCCAGTCGGGCAACACGCTGTTTTCTCCGGTTTCGCAGCCGGCGGCGGCAGCACCGCTCGCAGCGGGTTCGGGCCCGGTTGAGGCAAATGCAACAACAGCCGCCAGCACGGGTCTGCGGGTACCGGCCAACTTCGACATCGCGGGTTTTGTCCGCAATGCCAAGGTTCAGTTCATCCGCCTGCAGGCATCGTTCGATTCCGGCAACCTCAACGATCTGCGCGAATTCACCTCCCCCGAGATGTTCGCCGAGCTGCGCATGCAGATCGAAGATCGCAAGGGAGCGGCCAACGTCACCGAGGTGGTGTCGGTCGAGGGCGAGTTCCTGGGCGTGGATTCGAGCGATGCTGAGCACATGGCAAGCGTGCGGTTCTACGGCGTGATTCGCGAGGCGGTCGGTGCTCCGGCTCAGTCCTTCGACGAAGTCTGGAACCTCACCAAGCCGGTTCACGGCGCAGGTGGCTGGGTGCTGGCTGGTATCCAGCAGAACGAGGCGCCGGCTGCCTGACATGGGTGCGTCAACCGACGCTTCGCAGGAAGCGTCGGTAGCCTCAGGGGGCGCCTCAGACTGGCTGTCGGGCGCATCCCAGCAAGGGCTGCGGGCACTGCTCGCGGCCCTTAATCATTTGCTGGCCTCCAACGACTCAGCACGGGCAAGCCTTCGTCCGCACGCTGGGCGGCTGATCCGGTTGGAAGCACGCGATCCTGCGCAGTCGGCGGCATGGTTTTCGATGCTGCTTAGTGTGAGCGCAGAGGGTCTGCTCGAGGCCGCGCCTGCAGCGACCGCCCCCCCCTCGGTCACCATGACCATCCGGCCATCGCTGGATGCCGGGTTTGCGATGTTGAGCAAGGGGCCAGCAGGGCTCCAGCCGCATCTGCGCATTGAGGGCGATGTGCTCCTCGCGGCAGCGCTGGGCGAGCTGTCCCGCACGCTGCGTTGGGATGTTGAAGAAGACCTCAGTCGCCTGACCGGGGATATGATCGCGCACCGGATTGTGGGGCTGGCCGCCGGTGCGGCACAGGCACTGCGTGAGCTCGGTGAGCGCGCAGGTGCTGGGTTTGCTCGCCAGTGGAGTGTCGAGGATCCCATGCTGGTGGCTCGCAGCGAGCTGGCTGAACACTCGGCTCTGCTCTCGTCGTTAGAATCGCGGCTGGCGTCGCTTGAGCGGCGCACGGGTGCGCGCCGCTGAACGCGTCATCCGTTCCCGCGTGATTTTCCCGGAGGGTTAGCGATGGATCTCGGAATTTCCGGCCGCTGGGCGGTCGTTTGTGCCTCGAGTAAGGGCCTGGGGTATGGCTGCGCGATTTCACTCGCGCAGGAAGGCGTCAATCTGGTGATGAACGCCCGCTCGGCTGATGTGCTGGAGCAGGCGGCTGACCAGATCCGCAAGCAGACAGGCGTGGACGTGCGCACGGTGGCGGCCGACATCACCACCGAGGAGGGGCGCGCCCGTGTGCTTGCTGCATGCCCGCAGGTTGATATCCTCATCAATAACGCGGGGGGACCCCCGCCGGGCGATTTTCGCAATTGGACGCGAGACGACTGGGTGAAGGCGCTCGATGGCAACATGCTCACGCCGATCGAGCTCATCAAGGCAACGGTCGACGGCATGATCGCGCGCCGCTTCGGGCGCATCATCAACATCACGTCTAGCTCGGTCAAGGCACCGATCGAAGTGCTGGGTCTGTCCAACGGCGCCCGCAGCGGCCTGACAGGCTTTGTTGCGGGTCTGGCGCGTCAGACGGTTCGGCACAACGTCACGATCAACAATCTGCTGCCCGGGGTGTTCAATACCGACCGGATCCGCACCACCGCGCAGGCGATGGCCACCAAGCAGGGACAGAGTCTGGAAGAAACCCTGGCCGCGCGAGCGAAGGCGATCCCGGCGGGCAGGCTGGGCGACCCCTACGAGTTTGGTCAGGCCTGTGCGTATCTGTGCAGCGGGCAGGCCTCGTATGTCACCGGTCAGAATTTTCTGATTGACGGCGGCACCTATCCCGGCACCTACTGAGGCGCTGTGCGCTGGGCGGTCGGGGCGCCGCCTCAGGATGGGGCTGGGGTCGCACTGATCGTCTGAGCGGCAGGGCTGTTGCGAGCGGCCTTCACGCGGGCGCGCCGTGTTCAACCAGGCGCTCGGAGGGTCACCGGGCCCCTGCGTCCCAGAGGGTATCGAGGCCCGCCTTTCTCAAGGCTTCGGCTCGTGCTTTCAGCCACGCAGCTTCGCGGTCGGTATCGGAACTTGCGCCGGGCTCGCCGGATCGGCGAATGCTCTCCCAGGCCTGCTTCAGCACGCGCTGGCGCGCGAGCAGTTGCTCCTGATGGGACTGATGCTCGGTGCGCCACAGGCCCTGTTCACGAAACACGCGAATCGCGCCGTCGTGCCACGGAATCGCCCATGCAAGCGGCTGGCGCCGCGCCTCCCACCCAGCGTTGCCCGGCGCCGCATCGCGGTAGTCGCGCCACCGTCCGGTGAGTTCGCGGGTGATCGCCTGGATTTCATCGGCATCGCGCCGTGCCAGCGTGATCAGAACGGGATAGGGCCAGCTTACGCTTTCCACCGGCTCCTTGTCTGACAGGCCGGTACCGGTCACCGCGTCGACCGGAACCATGTAGGGTGCCCACTGACGAAGCTGGCGCCACCCCTGCTCGTCGGCGTGCGGCACCAGCGGCCAGGTGAGCCCGCGCTTGGAGGAAGCCAATGCCTGCAGATCCGGGGTGCGCGAGGCGGCGAATGCGGCATCGGCGCGTCCGGCGGCCACGGCACGGATGGCGGCGCCATAGCCTTCGGTGGGTACCGAGGTGACGTCCTGCCAGGTCAGCCCGGCGTGGGCTAGGAGCGCGCGCAGATGCTGATTAATTTCGGGGGCATCCTTGATGCGTGCCACGCGCTTGCCTTTCAGCTCGGCGACGGAACTGATGCCGGCATCGCCGGCTGCCACGAGCCCGAGCAACTGTCCATGTGAATTCATAAGAACGGCTCGGACCGGCTGTGGCCCCCACTCTGCGCCGGCAAATGCAAACAGGCCTTCCTGGGCAAAGACACTGCCCGCGACGCTGGTGGCTGCCAGTTGCGCTCGGCCGTCGCGCAGCATCCGCGCTCGGGTCACGTGGGAAGCGGAGCTCTCGATCTGCACCCGCACCACGCTGCCCTTGGCGAGCGCACCAGTGAGCGCACGCACTTGCTCATGCGCTTCGCTGCCGCTGTCGGGGGTTACCCACACGTGCTTGCGTGGTGTGGCGCTGTCGGCCAAGGCTGCGCAGGCGGCGCCTGCCAGCAGTGCGACAGGCAGCAGGCGCAGAAAGCGGGTGGCAGCGGAGGGTGTCATGAGAGGGGGAATGGCGGGTGGCCGTAGAGCGATAAACTCGCAGGAGGGGTGATGGTCGGACAACGGTGAGCAGAGCAGCCTAAAATCACGGCCGGGGTCAGCGCGAGCCCCGACCATTCACGGGGAATTATGCAATGAAGCTGCGTTCGGCGTGTGTTCGAGTGATCGCGCTGATGTCGCTCGTTGTCGTGGTGGGGTTGATGCCGCCGGGCGAAGCGGCTGCGCAACCGGCTGTCCCGCAGGGAGGGGCCGCGCGGCTCGCCTCGCTCACCATCGTCAGTACGCTGCCCGAGTCCTATGCACGGGCGCAGGTGCGGGCGTTCGAGCAGGCCAATCCGGGCACGCGTGTTGAACTCATCATCCAGCGTCCCGAGCAGATTCTGGCGACGCTTCGTTCGAACACGCCGGCGCAGCGCCCGCACCTGATCTGGTCTGCTTCTGCTGAGAGCTTCAGTGCAGCGGCGGCCGATGGCCTGCTTCTCGGTATCGATGGCGAACCGCTGCCAATGGGGGGCGCGTTGCCTGCGGATCAGGGGCTCACCGCCCGGGCGCAGCATCTGATCCGGATTGCGCTCGCCCGACCTGCTGCGGCGTCGGCGCCGGCGTGGCCCGAGCGCTGGCAGGATATTGCCCAGGGTGAGTGCACTGGCACGCTCGCCAACCCGTTTGCGGCGCCAGGCGGCCTGGGGAACTTGCTGATCGAGTCGGCGCTGCAGGATCGCGGCTGGGAGGCGGGCTGGGCGCTGCTGTCGGGGCTGGTTGCCAACAGCGCAAGCGGCGATACAGGGGGCCTTACGCCCCTCAGTCTTGTATTTGAAGACGCGGCAACCGACCCGTCGCTTGAAGTGCAGCCTGCGTTTGCGGTGCTCGCGCGGACGCGGCTCGCGCTGGTTGCGGCGGGTTCCCGCGACATGAGACTTGCGCAACGGTTCGTGCGATTCATCACGGCCCCGCCCGCCGCTTTCTCGGCGCCCGCCGCGACACCGTCGGGTTCGATACCCTCTGCTACGACCCCGCTTGCTTCGTCATCGCCTGCTGCGACACCGCCCGCCGACACGCCAGCCCGCAGCGTTCGCCGCTCTCCGCCCGCGGTCGCACAGTATCTGTCGGTTGATCTCGCGCAGATGGAGCGGCGTGAACCGGTGGTGAGCATGCTTGCCCGCCAGTGGCTGGTGTCTCATGCGCCGCAACTCCGGCAGTCGTGCGCAGCGCTCCGTGACGGGACGCGGCGCACGGCGACGACCACCGACGAGCGCGCCGCTCGCCAGACGCTCGCTCAAGCGCGTGCGCTTGCCTATGGCCCCGCATTGCCCGAGCGCATGCTCGCCGACGAGTCGGTCGTTCAGGCCTTCAATCCCCAGATCCGCGAGGCGCTCCGGCGGCCACGGGTGGCGGCCCTCGAGTCGCAGTGGGCGGCGGCAGCCCTTGAACGCCACACCCAGGCTCTGGGTTTGCTTGCCCAGTCGAGGCTCACGCCATGAGCCTGAGGGGGTGGATCATCGTCGCACCTACAGGAAAGGAGTGTGGCGATGAAAGCGATAACGAAACCCCTGAGCCCCGTCTCAGGCTGGCGGGTGTGGTTCGATTCTGACCGGCTGGTTCTGGTGGCCTGCCTGTGTGCCATACCCGCGGGCGTACTGCTCGCCGGCGGATGAGCGCAGCGGCGGCTAACGGAACACCACGGTCTTCGAGCCGTTCAGCAGCACGCGGTGCTCCGCATGCCACTTCAGCGCTCGGGCCAGCACCACGCTTTCAACGTCGCGCCCGATCGCGGTGAGCGTGGCAACGTCCATGGTGTGATCCACGCGCGCTGCGTCCTGCTCAATGATCGGACCTTCATCGAGGTCGGTGGTGACATAGTGGGCGGTTGCGCCAATCAGCTTCACACCCCGGTCGTGCGCCTGCTGGTAGGGGCGCGCACCCTTGAAGCTGGGCAAAAACGAGTGATGAATGTTGATGGCCCGGCCCTCCAGTTGCGCGCAGAGGCCCGGCGACAGCACCTGCATGTAGCGGGCCAGCACCACCAGCTCCACACCCTCCGACCTCACCACTTCCAGCAGCCGCGCCTCGGCCTCGGCCTTGGTGTCAGCGGTGACCGGAAAATGGTGGAAGGCGATGTCATAGGACGCGGCCATCTGATAGAAGTCTCGGTGGTTCGAGACAATTGCGCGAATATCGAGGGGCAGCAGCCCGCTTCGCCACCGAAAGAGCAGATCGTTCAGGCAGTGGCCAAGCCTGGACACCATGATGACCGTGGGCAGCCGCCGGCTCAGTTCAACGATCCTCGCGCGCATGGAAAACGACTGTGCCACGGGCTCGAACTCGGTACGCAGCGCCGTCATCGGCATCCGCTCGGTGGCGAGTTCGAACTGCACGCGCATGAAAAAAAGGCCGGTTGCTACATCGCCAAATTGTGCGGCCTCCACGATGTTGGCGCCGCGCTCATAAAGAAAGCCTGATACGGCGTGAACAATGCCAGCGCGGTCGGGACAGGAGAGCGTGAGCACATAGGAGGCATTCATTCCGGCGAAGCTTTCATGGGAGGGGTGGTGGATACGGACGGGCTCCGGTCGGCGAACAGCGCATTGGCCTGCGCGTAGCCGATCGAACCCTGATGAAACGAAGTGTAGCGACCTTGGTCGAGCAACTCACGAGCAATGCGGCGGGCAAGGCCCAGCATGGCTCGCGCGGGCCGGAGCGGGTGTCAGCGCTATCTCGGAATGATCAGCACCATCGCCGGGAAAATTTTGTCGGGATGATTGATGAGATGCTTGTTGGCCTGTGCGATGCCCGGCCAGCGATAGGCGTTGCGATAGAAAAAGAGCGCGATCGACGACAGCGAATCGCCGTCCTGCACGGTGTAGATTCCGCGGGCGCCGGTGAGCCGGGCGACCTTCGCTTGTGCGTCGGCGAGCGCGGCGCTGATGGCGGCGATCTCCGCGCGCTGGGCATCGGTGCTGGTGCGAAGCTTGGATTGTTCGCTGACCGCCGCGGCCAGCCGGTCGGTGAGATCGCTCGCGCGCTTTTGCTCCTGCTCGAGATTGCCGCTGCGTTGCTGAAGCTCGCGGTCGGTGGCGGCTGCACGGTCGCGCACCGCGGCCAGCTCGGCTGCGAGCGCATCACGCTGAGCGGCCGCGCTCTGCTGCGAAGCGCGCGCCTGATCGAGGCTTTGCTGCAGCTCGGCCTGTGTCTGGCGAGCGGCGTCGGTCGTCTTGGCGAGCTCGCTCCGGGTACGGTTCACCTCGGCGGTGCGTTCCTCGACGGTTTGCGCGAGGA
>CAMBZS010000028.1 GCA_945872335.1 Bordetella parapertussis
GCACCACTGCTCCCGCGGCCCAGCTTCCAAGGCAGTTGTGGGCACCCTTCGCATGGATCGACGAACAATGGCAAACGCGCGTGCGCCTCGAGATCGACGCATACGGCCATTGGTCCGCAATCACGGCGGACGTGAATCCGTCGCCAGCCGACTATCGGCTGCCCGGTCCAACCCTGCCGGGCCTCGTCAACGCGCACAGCCATGCTTTTCAGCGCGGCTTTGCGGGTCTCACGCATCGGCGCGATGCCGCCCAGGACGACTTCTGGTCCTGGCGCGAACAGATGTATTCGCTCGCGCTTCGTATCAATCCCGAGCAGCTTCGCGCAATCGCCGCGCTGCTCTACACCGAGCTGCTGGAGGGCGGCTACACGCAGGTCTGCGAGTTTCACTACCTCCATCACGACCGGGACGGCCGCCCGCACGCTGATCCGTTCATCATGAGCCGGGCTTTGGGCGAGGCGGCTGCCGACACCGGTATCGGACTCACTTTGCTGCCGGTGCTCTACGAACGCGCCGGTTTCAGCGAACCCGATCTGGCGGTGCGTCAACGGCGCTTTCGGACCACCGTGCGCGAGGTGCTCGCGATTCGCGATGCGGTTCGAAGCTGGCACCTGCCCAACGTGTCGGCCGGTGTTGCGATCCACTCCTTGCGAGCGGCCTCGCCGGACGCCATCTGCCAGCTGGTCCGTGCCTGCGAAGATGACAAGGGTCCGATCCATATCCATGTCGCCGAGCAGCAGGCCGAAGTCCGCGACTGCCTCGCGGCCACCGGACAGCGGCCAATCGCCTGGCTCGCGGCCAATGTGCAGCTCGATGCCCGATGGCATCTGGTGCACGCCACACACGCCGCCGCAACCGAGATCGACGCAATTGCCGCCACGGGCGCCGGCGTGGTGGTGTGCCCGAGCACGGAAGCCGACCTGGGCGACGGCCGCTTCCATTTCGAAGCATCGCGGGCGCGTGGCGTGCCGATGTCCATCGGCTCCGACAGCCATGTGCAGCGCAACTGGCCACAGGAACTCCGGCTGCTGGAATATGGGCAGCGGCTCGCACTCGAGCGGCGCAACATTGCTGCCGACCCCGGCGCCGGCGCAGCATCCACCGGTGCGGCACTCGTTCGCAGCGTGCTCGGCGCGGGGGCCGCCGCGGCCGGCTTTGGCGATCAGCCCTGGGGTCTCAAGGCAGGCGCCCGAGCCGACTGTCTGGTGCTCGACCCCCAGGCGGGCGGTCTGCTCGGCGTGGCCCCGCCTGAGCTCATCGATGCCGCCCTCTTTGCTTGCGAGGCGCCGCCCTTTGCCGAGGTCTGGGTGGCCGGGCGGCAGCGCGTGGCAGCCGGCCTGCACTCGGGCCGCTCGGCACACCGCGAAGCGTTTGTCGCCACGATGCAGACACTCGCGGCCACGACCGACTAGCCGTCCAACCCGCTGCCTTTCAATCTTCGGAACGCGCGATGCACGATCGTGCCGCACGCTCTAACCTGCAACACCATCAACGAGGACGCCGGTATGACCCTCGATCCGCCCCCCGCATCAGGCGCCACCTCGGGTCCGCGCGAGGACCCGCCCCCGCCTGCCACCGCTCCGCAGGACGCGCTCCGCTTTGCCGGGCTCGCCGGTCTTGCACCCGGTGACCCGATGGATAGCGCCCGACTGATGAGCGTCATCCTGTCACTCGCGGGCGAGGTCTATGTGCTCAAGTCTGAGCTCCAGCGCATGCGTCTGGCCCTCGGCGAACGTAAGCTTCTCGACGATGGCGCACTCGAGAAGGCCGGCCAGAGCGCCGCCATGGCGGCCTGGTTCGCCACCGAAGAGGCCGAATTCGGCCGCGCCCTGCTGCACGCCTTCACCTCGCCTGATGAGTCGCCCGACGTGAGTGCGGCGATGTTCAGCCGCTAACCCGATGAACGCCCCCCACCCCGGCTCCCGTCCCGCGTCCCGCGCCTGGCAGAGCTCGTTCGAGGTCGACGCGTGGCAGAGCTATCTGTCCGGACTGAAGCGCCACTGGGGTGGCCCGCTCTATCGTGAGGTCGTCCGCGAAGCGAATGAAGCACCTGCACCCACCGTGGCAGCGCTCGAACACCACATGCAGACAAGCCCGGCCTATCGTCTCTATGCCTTCCTGGAGCGCCGTATTCAGCAGATGAAATGGTCGGGGCGATGGGGCTTTTCCACCGAAGTCGCGCGGCAAAAAGATCGGCTGGCGCCCCTTCTCGCTGAAGCAAGCGGGCTGGTACATCTGGAGCTGGATCCCGATCTCAAGGTTCCTGCCTACATCGCCAACACCGAAACGCATCAGCAACCCGGTGGGCTGTGGCGCGAGCCGGTCAATGCCTACGCGCTCGCCTGGTACACCACCGGTCTTTCGTTTGCGCTCTCCGATCCCGACGCACTCGTTGACTTTTACGCAGAGCGGATCGCCGAGCGCCTGAACGAGCTCGAACTCGAGCCTCATGCGATCCTGGACCAGGGCTGCACCGCCGGGCGGTCCACACGTGCCATCAAGCGCGCACTGCCGCAGGTCGAGGTCTATGGCTGCGATGTCTGCGTCGGGAGTCTGCAGCTGGGCGCTCTGCGTACCGTCGAAGAACACACGCCCGTCACACTGGTTCAGTGCAGCGCCGACGATCTCAGCTTCCCCGACGCAAGCCTCGATGTGGTGGCCTCGCACTGGCTGTGGCATGAACTCCCGCCCGAGGTGATTCGCAACACTATCCGGGAGGCGGCACGGGTGCTGCGCCCTGGCGGGCTGCTGGTTGCTTACGACATGTTCGAGGCCATCGGGGGCACCGTCGGTCGCTGGCTCCTGAGCGGCTATGCAGCGCGAAACAATGAACCCTATGCCCACACGCTCCTTGAATTCGACTGGCGCGACGAGCTCGCGCGGGCTGGCTTTTCCGATGTCCAGGCCCGCTATGGCCTGCCCCAGGATCCGGGGCCGGAGCCGCCTGAAACGCTTCCACCACAGCGGCTGCATCCGATGACCTTCGTCTCGGCAGTGCGGCGCGGCCGCGCCTTCTGACCCCCCATTTTTCTCAGCCGGAGAACCCATGACCACTCGACCGTCCGTCCGCCGCGTGCTTTCCGCCGCACTGCTCGCTCTCTCGGCCACCGCCAGCGCACCCGCCCTGGCCCAGGCTTCCGACTATCCCAACCGCCCGATCCGGGTGATCGTCCCGTTCCCGCCGGGCGGCCCCACCGACATGATCGCGCGTGCCGTGGGCACCAAGCTCACCGAGCGCTGGGGCCAGCCGGTACTGGTGGAAAACAAACCCGGCGGCAGCACCATCATCGGCGTTGATTTCGTGGTCAAGTCGCCGCCCGATGGTTACACGCTGCTCCTGGGCTCAAACAGCCTGTCGCTCAATCGATTTCTGGTGGCAAAGGTGCCCTACGACGTCGACCGCGATATTGCGCCCATCATCCTGGTGGCCAAGATTTCGAACGCTCTGGTGGTTCACCCCTCTGTGCCGGTGAACAACCTGAATGAATTCCTCGCCTACGCCCGCGCCAACCCGAACAAACTCACCTATGGCTCAACTGGGCAGGGTACAGCCACCCATCTGTTTGCCGAACTGTTTTCGATGATGACCGGTGTCAAGATGGTTCACATCCCCTACAAGGGCACGGGCCATGCGGTGGTGGACCTGGTGGCCGGGCAGATCAATCTGATGTTTGACAGCCTGTCCACCGTCATCCCCAACGAGAAGGCGGGCAAGGTGCGCATGATCGGTCTCACCAACTCGCAACGATCGGCTGCTGCGCCACAGTTCCCGACGCTGCACGAGCTCGGCGTCACTGGCTACGAGGCCACCGGCTGGTTCGGATTTGCCGCGCAGTCAGGTGTCCCGCGCGACATCATTGCCAAGCTCAATACCGAGATCGACCAGATCATCCGCACGCCAGAAATGCGCGAGCGCCTGATCGGTTTTGGTAGTGACGTGGTGGGTGGCCCGCCTGAAGCCTTCAAGACCTTCATCGCCTCGGAAGCGGAGAAGTGGGGCAAGGTGATCCAGCAGGCGAACATCAAGGCACAGTGAGCCGCTCACCGCAACCCGGTCAACCCAATCCCAGCACGCCCGGGTTCATGCGCCGATCGGGGTCGAGCGCGTCGCGCAGCCGCGCCAGAAGCGCGGCCGACCCCGCATCGAGCCGCTCGGCATGCCGGTAGAAGCGCCCCGCCTGGGCATGCGCTGCATCATGACGCTCGAAGCACTCGCGCGCCTCGGCGCGCAGCCGGGCCACCAGTTCGCGCGCCGCGTCGTTGCGGGGACGGCCGGCAAAGCGCTCACGGTTGCGCGCAGACAAATGCTTCAAGTGAATCGGGTCGAGCTCATCGGGCCAGAAAAACATCGGCTCGATCGTCAGGTAAGGACCGGCGGCTGACATCAGATAAGACTGACGAATGCCAACTGCCTGCATGGCCGGACGATGCCGCGAAAACAGGGCCTCCAGGTCGGCAAGCGCGGCCTGCGCTCTGGAGGGCGCGAGCATCCCGTGCACCGGAATCCAGCGCTCGCCTTCCACGCCGACGAATCCTCGAATGGAGTAGGGCCGAGCGCGCAGTGCCGTGGGAACCGTGGGCTCGATCTCGCGTGCGGACCGACTGCAGCGCTCGCGCGCAAGCGCAATCAGCTGCCCGGCGATCTGCGCGGTGGGCGCCTCGGCCGTGAGGTGCAGCGACCACTTGGCCGCTGCCAGTTCAAACCGGCCCTTCACCATCGACGCCATCTCGCGAAGCGCCCCCAGCGCCGACCCGGCGGTCGCGGCCACCGCGCCGGCGGTGCGCAGCGCCTCGCCCGCTTCGATCCGACCAGCGTCTTCGCCTCGACTCTGATCAAGCACGAGCGCACGGGTGACCAGACCGGCCGCTCGCAGCTCGATGATGTCGGCCACCATGGCCTGCGGGTCGGCATAGGCAAAGGATGCGAACGCTGCGGGCTGATCGCGCACCAGGCGCAGCACCACCTCGGTCTTGACGCCGAACACCCCGCAGTCGCCAATGAAGAGGCCCGTGAGATCGGGGCCGGCATGCCGGTGAAACGGCAAAGAGCCAGCGCGGGCGCCGCTGCCGGTGACAGCGATCGTTCCGTCTGCCAGCACCACCCTCACCCCGATCACGCCATCCATGCTGCCAGGCACATATTGCGAAATCGCGCCGCCCACCGTGGTGACAGCCCCGGAGATGGGGCCTGGCACCTGCGAGCGAAGCCCATGCGGGGCGAGCGCCTCGGCAAGCCGTTGCCAGCTTACCCCGCTTCCCACCACCGCGAACATATCCTCGGCATGGATCTCGATGCGGTCGAGCCGCGACGAATCGACCACCACTGCCGCGGAGGGCGCCGCCAGCCCGCGGGTGTAGGAGAGCCCTGCCCCACGCGCCACCACCGGGAGTCCGGCAAGGCAGGCCTCGCGAACGACCTCGGCCACCTCGGCCGTGGACCCGGGCCGTACCACCAGCGCCGCAGGCGCAGGACGCGGAAACGGGAACAGGTCAGCCACGGCCGCCTCCAGTTCGGGCGCGTCCGTCACGACATGCTCGGCGCCCAGCATGGCCCGAAGCGCGGCAGCAAGAGTTTCGATCGACGACATGAGATTCAGCCTGACTGTCCGAAGGCTGCCATAGTAGCCGTCACCCTGACCCCCCTCGTTTCAATCCATGTCTGACAGCATTCGCCACGGCGGTTCACGTTCCATCCTGATTGCCGACGGCATCCGCTCGGCTGCGTTTCGCACGCCGGAAAAAATCGCCATCACCGAAGGCGCGCGCCACCTCTCCTACCGAAAGCTGGTTGAGCGCATCGACCGCGTCTCGCAGCTCGCTGTCGGTCTGGGTCTTGGCCGTGGCGACCATGCCGCGATTCAGTGCCGCAATCGGCTCGAGTATCTCGAATTGGTCGCCGGCCTGTCGTCCGCCGGGGTGGCCTGCGCCACCGTCGGGCCGGCCGCGCCCGGACCTGAACTGCGCTTTATCTGCGAAGACTCGCGTGCGCGCGTGCTCTTTGTCGACGAGGCGCTCGCCGAGCAGGCGCGAGCCTCGGTGCCGCCGGGGGTTGAGCGCGTGATCGTGATGGAGCGCGACTACGAAGCATTGATCGCCCAGGCGCGCGCCACCCGCCTGGATGCCGGCATCACCGAACACGACATTTTCTCCGTGCCGTACACCTCGGGCGCCACCGGCCGGCCCAAGGGCGTGATGCTCGCGCACCGCGGCCGTGTGCTGGCCTGCTACGCGATGGCCGCAGAGCACGGTTGCTACGGTCCCGACGACCGCGCGGTCGCCACCACGCCCATGTTCCATGGCGCGGGCTTTCTGATGGCGCTCGCGCCGGTGTTCTTTGGCGGCTCGGTGGTCATCATGCCGAAGTTCGACATCGAGGCCCTGCTCGCGGCCATCGAACAGACCCGGGCCACCAGCGCTTACATGGTGCCCACGCATTTTGCTGCGCTCTTTGCCGCGGGCGAACGCGCACGCCGCCACGACGTGAGCTCGCTCAAGACAGTGATCTCGGGCACCGCGCCGCTTGCACAAGCAATGAAGGCCGAAATCATTGCGCACTTCGGCGAGGGCCGGCTGTTCGAGCGCTATGGCACGACCGAGACCAACATTGCCTGCGCGCTGCGCCCAGCCGATCAATTGCGAAAGATCGCCTGCGTCGGCCAGCCGCTTCCCGCCACCCATCTGCGCGTACTGGATGACGACGGGCAAGACGTGCCTGCTGGCGAGGTCGGCGAACTCGCCGTGGCCTCGCCCTATCTGTTTTCGGGGTATCTCAACCTGCCAGAGGCCACCGCGAAATCGATGCGGGGCGACTGGTTCGTGACCGGCGATCTGGCCCGTATCGATGACGAAGGCTATGTGTACCTGGTCGACCGCAAGAACGACATGATCATCAGCGGCGGCGAAAACGTCTATCCCCGCGAGGTCGAGGAGGTTCTGCTCTCACACCCTGCGATCGCCGAATGCGCAGCCGCTGGCCTGCCCCACCCCTATTGGGGCGAACAGGTGACCGCGTGGGTGGTGCTGCGACCAGACATGAACGCAGAGGCCGACGACCTCGCGCGCCTCTGCCGCGAAAGGCTGTCCGCCTACAAGGTGCCTAAGGAGATCCGACAGGTGACTGCGCTTCCCCGCAACTCCATGGGCAAAATTCTGCGCCGCGAACTGCGCGCAGGCTGGCCAAGAGGCTGAAACACCGTTTCGTCCCCACAGTCTTTACACAAGCGCCGTCCACGGCGCACCCATCAGGAGGAGACTATGACCACCATCACCGTCAACGGCCGAAAGCACTCGGTTGAATCGCCCCCCGATACGCCCCTTCTTTGGGTGCTGATCAGCGAACTCGGCCTCACCGGCCCCAAATATGGCTGCGGTCTCGCGCAATGCGGCGCCTGCACCGTGCATGTTGGCGGTCAGGCTGTGCGCTCGTGCTCGATCCCGGTATCGTCCGTCACGCAGGCCGTGGTCACGGTCGAAGGACTGGGCACCCCCGAGCGTCCGCATCCGGTGCAAAAGGCCTTCATCGAGGCTCAGGCTGTTCAATGCGGCTACTGCACCAATGGCATGGTGATGACCAGCGCTGCGCTGCTCGCCAACAATCCCAAGCCCACCGACGCGCAGATCCGCGAAGCACTTAACGGCAACCTTTGCCGCTGCAGCGCCCACATGCGGATTGTGGCAGCCGTTCGGAAAGCCGCCGAGGTGGCAGCATGAAGCGCCGAGCCTTCCTTCAGGCGGGCGGTGCGCTCGCCATCAGCTTTAGCATTCCCCTGGCGGCCAACGCCCAGCCCGCGTTGCCACCGCGCTTCCAGAACATCAGCGCCTGGCTGAAGGTTCATCCCGATGGCCGCATCACCTTCCATACCGGCAAGGTCGAGCTGGGAACCGGCATTCAGACAGCCCTTGCACAGATGATCGCCGAAGAACTCGATACCAACGTCTGGGCGATCGACCTGGTCATGGGTGATACCGAGCTCTGCCCCGACCAGATCGGCACCTTCGGCAGTCTCACCATCATGCTCGCCGGACCTCAGGTCCGGCAGGCCGCGGCCGAAGCCCGACTCGCGCTCGTCGAGCTCGCATCCAAGCGCTTCAACGCCCCGGCCGATCAGATCCGTACGGCCGACGGCGCGGCCACCGGTCCGGGCGGCGTGCGAGCCTCCTACGGCGATCTGGTCGCGGGCGGCACCCTCAGCCGCCCGCTGAACGGCAAGCTGCCGCTCAAGACGCCCGATCAGTTCAAGGTGATCGGGAAGTCCGTCCCGCGCGTGGAGCTGCCCGCGAAAGTGTTCGGCTCGCACCGATACATCCATCACGTACGCGTGCCCGGCATGCTGCACGGCCGGGTGATCCGTCCCGCGCTGCCTGGCGCTGAACCGGTGCGGGTCGAGCTTGGCTCCATCGCCACCATTCGCGGCGCCCGCGTGCTGCGCAAAGGCCGGTTCATCGCGGTGGTGGCCGAGCGCGAGGTCGACGTCATTCGCGCAGCGCGCGAGCTGCGGGTGGAATGGGGGCCGGCGCCCGCCATGGCCGATCATGGCAAGGTGCAGGCACTGCTCAGAACACTGCCCGCCAACGATCGCGAGCTCATCAAGACCGGTGACGCCGATCAGGCAATCGCAACGGCTCCCCGCCGGCATGAGGCCGACTACTACGTGCCCTACCAGCTGCACGCCTCGATCGGTCCTTCCTGCTCCGTGGCCGACGTGGGCCCCGAGGGTGCAACCATCTGGTCTGCCACGCAGAGTTCGCACAACACGCGCCTGAGTCTTGCCACACTGCTAGGCATGAAGCCCGAGCAGGTCCGCCTCATCTGGACCGAAGGCTCGGGCTGCTATGGTCAAAACGGCTCGGACGATGTCTCGGCCGACGCGGCGGTTCTGTCGCAACTTGCAGGCAAACCGGTTCGGGTGCTCTGGAGCCGCCGCGACGAGCATCTCTGGGAGCCCAAGGGCACGGCCATGACCATGCGGGTGCGAGCGGGGCTCGATGCTGCAGGCAATGTCGCCGGCTGGAACTATGAGGTCTGGAGCCCCAACCATGCGCTGCGGCCCTTCTACGGCATGGCGGGCAACATGCTCGCGGGCGATGAAACCGGCATGCCCGCAAAGTATCTGCAGGCAGGCGCCGACCGCAACGCGAAGGCCACCTATGTGTTTCCGGCCAACAAGACAACGCTTCACCTGGTCGAGCGCTCACCCGTCCGTTCATCGTCGCTGCGCGGTCTGGGCTCGCCTCAGAACACGTTTGCCAATGAATCCTTCATCGATGAACTCGCAGCGCTCGCCGGCGCCGACGCAATCGACTACCGAATCCGGCATCTGAAAGACGAGCGAGCCATCGAAGTGCTGCGCGCCGTTCGTGATCTCGCCAGATGGGAGACGCGCGCAAGCGGCACCCGGCGTAGCGGTACCGGACGCGGCGTGGGCTTCGTGCATTACGACAACGTGTCGGCCTACGCAGCGGTGGCCATGGATGTCAAGGTCGACCCGGCAACCGGGGCGATCCGCGTTCAGCGCGTGTGCGTCGCGCACGACTGCGGCCTCATCATCAACCCCGATGGGGTCCGCAATCAGATTGAAGGCAATGTCATCCAGACGCTGTCGCGCGCGCTTTATGAGGAGGTGCGGTCAAACGCCACGGGGCTCGAGAGCATCGACTGGGCAAGCTATCCGATCCTGCGGTTTGCCGATCTGCCTGACGAGATCGCGATTCGCCTGATTGATCGCCCGACTGTGCGCGCAGTGGGTGCCGGCGAGCCCGCGGCCTCGCCGGTTTTCGCAGCACTGGCCAATGCCGTTTTCGATGCCACGGGGGCAAGACTGCGAACCGTGCCGTTCACGCCAGAGCGGTTGAAGGCAGCGCTGGCGGGACGGCCTGCGGCTCAGGCATAAGCCGGGTCAGGCGCCGGCATGTGCAGCACCAGCACCTCTGCCGGCACCTCTGTTGCCGAGATGCGGCACGGTGCATCGTTGGCCGACACGAACAGATTTTCGAGGTGACCCAGCCGCTGGCCGTCGCGCTCAACCACCCCCTGAATCACGACGATGAACATGGCTACCGCAGCCGGAGCGATCCGGACCTCGGTTGCAGCCCCGCCGGGTATCTGGATCTGGTCAACCGCCAGGCCATCAGGGTCCGGCGCATGAACCACCTCGACCCGGGGCGACTGAAGCGCCTTGAGCTCGTCCGCCTCCGTTGGCAACAGCGCCTCGGACGCCCAGTGCCGTTTGGGTCCTGCCCGCATCAGTTCGCGGCTCTGCGGCACAAACTTGGCGCCAGGGTCGCGAAACGCCCGCATGGTGATGTAGTCGACACCCTCGGGCCCCGCAACAATGGGGCCGTAGCCGGTGTAGGCCCCCGCGTAGTGCACGGTGAACGCCCGCAGCGGTTTAGGGCTGCGACCGATCGTACCTTCGCCGCGCGTGAACAACTGAAACTGATTCTGGACATGAAAATGAGTGGGATTGACCGAATCGGGGAACTGTTCAACCAGGTAGCACTGCGGCGTGCAGACATCGTCGTCGGATGACTTGAAGAAGTCGTTGCGCCAGTACTGCATGCCGTTATGAAGTTGGCCCTGCTTGCGCGCCGACTGGGCAAATTCACGGGTTCCGAGCAGAAGCATGGATCAGTCTCCAGAGGGTTGACTCTCGCCCGGCGCGAGAGCCTGACCTGACCGGGGCGCGACCGTTGCGCTGCAAATGTCATGCCCTTGTCACGGTGATTCCGCATTCTAAAAGGTTTGAACGAACAGCGCAGATGCGCAGGCGCCGGCATGCGCGCGCCGGCAGCCGATCGTTTACCAGCCGGTCGTCCCGCGCTATGCTCCGCGACTTCCGATCTCGCCTCGCCCCCCTGATGAGCACGATTGAACTCGACCTTGTGAGCAAGCGATGGGACGACACCGTCGCCGTCAACCAGGTCTCATTCGAGGTGGCGGAGGGCAGCCTTGCGGTGCAGCAGCGTACCGCTCAGGTGGACCACCTTCGCGCCCTGCACCGCGAGGCCTGCGGCCATCAGGCCGACCGGGGTCAGCCGCGACACCGTGGCTCGCCCTTCGAGGCGAGGCTGCGACCTCCGTCGGCACTCCTGTGCGGCGATTTCAATTTCCTCACCGACTCGGCCGAGTACGCGCGCATGCTCGAGCCCATCGATGACGCGCCCGCCTGGCGCGACGCCTGGTGCCTTGCCCACCCGGGCGAGCCTCACGCGCACACCAACGGCGTTCACGACCGGGTTCAGTGGCCCAAGCCGCACACCTGCGATTTTGTATTTGTGACCGAGGATCTGGCGCCCGCGGTGAGCGCGCTCCATGTCGACGCGAAGAGCGATGCCTCAGACCATCAGCCGGTACTGATCGAGCTCGATGGCGCCGCCTGCATTCGACCGTAGCGACGCTCCCGTTTCGACCGGTTGCCCATGGAAGGCCTGCTCGCAGACATCGCGTTTTGGTCGCCACGCCCCTTCGAGCGTGGGCTGCGATATCGGATGCCGGGTGAACCGGTGGCTTCACAGCGTTCGCTGGCCGCGCCCGAACCGGCAGAGCGCACGACCGCCCCGCGACTCGCCCTGGTGGGACGTGACGACATCAGCGCCCGGATCTTCGCCCTCGCCCGCGAGGCGGGTTACCGCTGTGTGGATCACGACTCCGCCTCTGCATGCCCGCCAGACACCGAACACCACGACCACTCGGAAATACATGTTTTGGTCACGACCGATGCGACCCCGAGCCGTACACCTTCCCGTCATCAGCGCCTGATCGATCTGCGCCCCGAGCGGCGGCGCCACGCCACGCCTGATGCGCTCCTCGCGCTTCGCGATCTGCTGGCCGTTGACGGGCTGATCGCGGCGATGGGAATGGGCCGCGACAGCTTTCACCCGCGCTTTCTGCTCAACCCGGAAGTCTGCCCGCTCTCCTGCTGCTGACGCGACGCCTCGCGTCGACTGGCCGCGCGAACGGCGCCACGCTCGAGCGACTCCATTCGCTCCTGCACCTGGCGCTGCACCATCCGCATGTGCGCCTGCATCGCCTGCTCGGCAGCGTCGGGATCCTCGCGTTCGGCTCGATTAACCACTTGAAGCAATCGGTTAATATCGGGCCACTAGAACCACTTCAGGGAGACCCGACATGATCCAACGCACGCTGCGCCTGGCCGGCATCGCCTCGGCCCTTGCCGCGCTCACACTCTCCACAGCGGCCACCGCCCAAATCAAGATCGGCTTCATGGCCACCATGTCTGGCCCGGCCGCGACGCTCGGCCAGGACCAGTTCGACGGCTTCATGCTTGGAATCGAGCACTCCGGCGGCAGGCTTGGCGGTCAGCAGATCACCGTCATCAAGGAAGACGATCAGCTGAAGGTAGACGTGGGCGTACAGGCCATTCAGAAACTCATCGAGAAAGACAAGGTCGATCTCATCACCGGCGTCACGTTCTCCAATGTGATGATGGCGGTGGCCAAGCCCCTGGCCGACGCCAACATGATCTTCATCGGCTCCAATGCCGGCCCGGGCCCGCTCGCAGGCCCCCAATGCAATCAGAACTTCTTCTTTACGTCCTGGCAGAACGACGCGCAGTCCGAGGTCATGGGCAAATTCGCAGCCGACCGGGGCTACAAGCGGGTGTATGTCATGGCGCCCAACTATCAGGCGGGCAAAGACTTCGTGTCCGGCTTCAAGCGCTTCTACTCCACCCCTCTCGTGGGCGAGGTCTACACCCAGCTCAACCAGCCCGATTATTCCGCCGAAATCGCGCAGATGATGGCAGCCAAGCCCGACGCGCTCTATGTGTTTTATCCCGGCGGCATGGGTGTGGCATTCGTGCGGCAGATGCGCCAGGCGGGTGCGCTTGGCAAGGTGCCGCTGCTTTCCACCAGCACCACCGACGGCTCAACGCTGCCGGCGCTGAAGGACACGGCACTTGGCGTGCTGTCGGGCACCTTCTGGGGCCCTGACTTCGACAACCCGGTCAGCCAGAAATTCGTGGCTGACTTCCGCGCCAAGTACAAGCGCATCCCCTCACAGTATGCGGCCCAGGCCTATGACGCAGCGCTGCTCCTTGACAGCGCGCTCAAGAAAACCGGCGGCAAGGTGGCCGACAAGGCAGCACTTCGCACAGCGCTTCGTCAGGCCGACTTCAAATCACTGCGCGGCGATTTCAAGATCAATACCAACGGCTTCCCGATCCAGAGCATGCATGTGTTCGAGGTGGCGAAGGACAGCACGGGCGAGGTCTCGCTCAAGACCATCGCCACGCCGCTCAAGGCACACGCCGATGCCTATGTGTCGCAGTGCCCGCTGAAGTGAGGTTAAGCAAGTCTCTCGCGTGAACGGCGGGTCGACTGCGGCCCGCCCCTTGTCTGCAGTCGCTCCCCCGACCGCAGCCCGCGCAGCCGCGCAACCACCACGGTCCTGTCGGCCCGGTCAACACCGTCCAAGCGCATGAGCCTCTTCATCGCCCAGCTTCTGAACGGTCTGCAGTTCGGCATCCTGCTGTTTCTGCTCGCAGCCGGCCTCACGCTGGTGTTCGGCATCATGAGCTTCATCAATCTCGCGCACGGCGTGCTCTACATGCTGGGGGCCTACTTCGCAGCCGCCACGTTTGCGCACACCCAGTCGTTCCTGCTCGGGGTGGTGGTCGCCACCGTTGGGGTGTTCCTGGTAGCCGCTGCCGCCGACCGGCTGGGACTTTCGGTACTCCATCGGCGCGACCACCTCGACCAGGTGCTCGCCACCTTTGGCATCGTGATTTTCTGTAATGAGCTGGTGCGCTGGATCTGGGGCAACGCGCCCGTGTTCATGGACACGCCAACCGCGCTGTCCGACTCGCTCGATATTTTCGGCTTCATCTATCCCGCGTACCGGCTCGTGATTCTGGTGGCAGGGCTGGTCATCGCCGTTGGCCTTTACTGGATGATCGAGCGTACCCGCATCGGCATGCTCATTCGCGCCGGCGCGAGCAACCGCGTGATGGTGTCGGCGCTGGGCGTCAATATCGGCTGGCTCAATGTGTTCATCTTTGCGCTAGGCGGTGGGCTGGCCGGGCTTGCCGGCGCGTTGATTGGTCCCATCACGTCGGTGCAGCCGGGCATGGGTGATGGCATCCTGATTCTCACGCTGGTGGTGATCGTGATCGGCGGAATCGGCTCGATCCGCGGCGCGTTTCTGGGTGCCCTCATCGTAGGACTGGTCGACACGCTCGGGCGCATTTACCTGCCCACGCTGCTGCGCAATATCGCTGATCCGTCCGTGGCGAACGCTGTGGGTCCGGCACTTGCCTCCATTGGCGTTTATCTTCTGATGGCGGTGGTACTGGCATTCAAACCCGACGGCCTGTTCCCGGTCCGTCGTCGCCAGGGCTGAGGGCCGCGCCCATCATGCATCGCCTGCGCGTTCCCCTCATGGTGCTGGTGCTGCTGGCGTTTGCACTGGTGCCGGTGTACTGCTGGTGGGTCGACAGCGTTTATCCGCTCACCCTCTTCGGACGCATTCTGGTGTTTGCGCTCGCCGCGCTGGGACTCAATCTCGCGCTGGGTTTCGGCGGCATGGTGAGTCTGGGACACGCCATGTATATCGGCTTTGGCGCCTATGCGGTGGGCATCGGTTCGGCGCTGGGCATGGAGTCGGGGGTGTTTCAACTCTTCCTGGCCCTGCTGGTAACCGCCATCATTGCAGCGCCGCTCGGCTGGATTGCGCTTCGTACGCAGGGCATTGCGTTCATCATGATCACGCTCGCCTTTGCGCAGCTCTTCTACTACGTCTTCATCAGCCTGCGCATGTTCGGCGGCGACGACGGCATGACCATTCAGAAGTTGAGCGCATGGGGGCCTCTCACCGGCAACAAAGTCGCCATTTATCTTTCGCTGGTCGCGGCACTGGTACTCGCGATCTGGGGCATCAGCCGTACGGTTCAGTCCCGATTCGGACTGGTGCTGCGGGCCACCATGGTGTCTGAACGCCGCGTGAATGCGGTGGGCACGCCCAGTCTTCCCTACCGGTTGGTGGCCTATGTGATCTCGGCCGAGCTCTGCGCGGTGGCTGGATATTTTCTCGCGAACCTCACCAGTTTCGTATCCCCCGCTTACATGGCCTGGACGCTGTCCGGTGAGCTCATCGTGATGGCACTGCTCGGCGGCTCGGCCACCGTGTTTGGCCCGGTGGTTGGCGCGGCGGCGCTACTGCTGCTCGAAGAAGGGCTCAAGGCCTTTACCGATCGCTGGGCCCTGATTCTCGGACCCATCATTGTCCTGATCGTGGTGTTCCTGCGCCAGGGGCTGTGGGGATTGCTGTCCGAGCCCTCGGAAAAGCCGCCGGGCGGTTCGGGGGGCGGGCACTGATGAGCGCCGCCATCTCGTCGCCCCTGCTGAGGCTGCGCGGCCTGGTCAAACGTTTTGGCGGCCTGCTGGTCACCGACCAGGTAGACCTTGACATCGCCCAGGGCGAAATCCATGCGGTCATCGGCCCCAACGGCGCGGGCAAGACCACGCTCATCAACCAGATCGCGGGCGAGCTCCGTAGCGACGAAGGCACCATCGAGCTTCTTGGGCAGACTGTCACGCAGTGGCCCGTCGCGCGCCGCGCGCACCTGGGGCTGGGACGTTCCTACCAGATCAATTCGGTCATCGGCAGTTTTTCCACAGTGGAAAACGTGCTGCTCGCGGTGCAGTCAGGGCCTCGAGGCGGTGGCCACAATTTCCGGTTCTGGAAGCCTGCCACCGCGCCGGGGCCGCTCATCGAGCGGGTGGACGAAATTCTTCAGATGCTGGGACTGGGCGCCGAGCGCAACCGACCGGCTGCCGTGTTGTCATACGGCCAGCAACGGCTGATCGAACTCGCCATGGCACTTGCCACCGAGCCCCGCGTGCTGCTGCTCGACGAACCCATGGCGGGGCTGGGCCCGGTTGAAACCGAGCGCATGATCGAGCTTCTGAAACGCCTGCAACCGCACTACGCCATGCTGCTGGTCGAGCACGACATGCACGCGGTGTTTTCGCTTGCCACGCGGGTGAGTGTGCTGGTCTATGGCCGCGTGCTGATCTGCGACGTGCCTGCGGTGGTGCGCACCAGCGAAAGCGTGCGCGAGGCCTATCTGGGCGACGAAGAGATCGGCGCATGAGCGCGCGTTGCCAATGGCGGTCTGCTGGAGGTCGCGCATGACATCGGCCACGCCACTCCTTGAGCTTGTAGCGGTCGAGAACGGCTACGGCATCAGCCAGGTGCTGTTTGACATCAGCTTTTCGGTCGCTGCGGGCGAATGCGTGAGCGTCCAGGGCCGCAACGGCATGGGCAAAAGCACAACGGTCAAAAGCATCCTGGGCATTCAACCGGTCTGGCGCGGCGATATCCGCTGGAAAGGCCAGCCGGTGGACCGCTGGCCGCCACACCGTATTGCGCGCCAGGGTGTGGGGCTGGTGCCCGAAGGGCGACAGATATTTCCCAATCTCACAGTGCGCGAGAACCTGATCGCCACCGCGGTGGCCCGGCCCGGACGACTCGCACCCTGGGACTATGCGCGCGTCGTTCGTCTGTTTCCGCGACTCGCCGAGCGCGCGAACAACTTCGGCAATCAGCTTTCGGGCGGCGAGCAGCAGATGCTCGCCATCGGCCGCGCGCTCATGACCAATCCCGAGTTACTGGTCCTTGATGAGGCCACCGAAGGCCTGTCACCCCTCATCCGCCAGGAAATCTGGAACGCGCTCGCCACCGTGCGGGCAGAAGGCATGTCGATCCTGGTGATCGACAAGAATCTGCGGCCGCTGCTTGAGCTGTGTGACCGGCACCTGATCCTGGAAAAGGGGCGCGTGGTCTGGTCGGGCAGTTCGGCGGATTTGCGTGCCGACCATGAGGCGCAGCGGAAGTATCTGAGCGCCTGAAGGAGCCGGGCCATTCGTCCGCTGGCAGCGTTGCCAGGGAATCGGCGGGCGCATGTTTGAGCGCCGATTTCAGGCGCAGCATCACGCCCTGCGCAGCATCACGCCCTGCGCCAGCAGCCTGCGCTGAACGTCCGCCACGTCGACCTCGCGCGGCTGAACCCGCGACTTGACCGAAACCGCCGCCGCCACCCCAGCGCCCTGTCCGGTCAGCCAGCACTGCGGAATTTCGCGCAGGAACCCGTGCGAATTCCGATCACACGCCACATGCCGTCCAGGTGCGAGCAGGCCATCCAGCGATTCGGGAACCAGGCTTCCGAGCGGCACCGAGATATTGGGCCACTTGGGATTGACCGAGGGCGTGACGCCGATTTCGTCGGCATGCACCATGGCGGTTGGCCACTGGGCACGGGTGACCCGTGACACCCCGGCCAGTCTGCGCGTGTGACGCACACCAATCTGCGGCCCGCTCAGCATGATGAACGCGCGTCCGAAGCCCGGCGCATGCTCGCGATAAAACGCGAGGATGTTCCGTATCGCTTCGTGCGAGCGGATATCGACGGCGCTCAGGTCATCGACATTGAGCCCCGAGTAGCCCGACTGTCGCGGCCCCATGAAAAGCGCCACATCATTGCGCCACGAAACATAAGCGCGTTCGAACAACCCGCAGCGCTCGCGCCCCTGCCGCATGAAGTCGGCGAACTGCTCGGGCTGCCCACCACGAAATTCAAGAAATCGCTCCATGTCGACACCGCCAAACAGAAAAGCGGTGTTCATGCAGTGATGAATATCGTCGGGCTCGATGTCGGTATCGCTGCGTGCACCGGCGCGCGAGAACAGATCGCCGTCGCCGGTGGCATCGATCACCACGTCTGCAAAAATCGCCTGCCGACCCTCCTTGCTCTCGAACACCACGCCCGTGACGCGACCGCCTTCCACGATCGGCACCGACGCCCAGGAGTGATAGACCAGCCGCACGCGCCGCTCGAGCAGCATTTGCTGTGACTCGAGCTTGAGCCACTCGGGGTCAATGGTGGGCGCCCAGGTGACGATGCCATGGTGCGCGGAGGTGCGAAGCGCCCAGTACGACGCACGCGCCGGGTCGCGCGAGCCCCACTCGGTGCGCGGCGGACCCGCCACGGCATCGCGCGGCAGGCGATCGAGCATTTCTTCGGCAAAGCCGCGAATCGTGGGCTGCCCCTCCCAGTCGCTCATCCGGTCGATCCAGATCACGAGACCGCCGGTGGAAAGCCCGCCCAGATGGTTGTAGCGCTCAAGTACGCAGACATCCACACCCTCGCGCGCTGCAGCGGCGGCCGCCGCTGTGCCCGCCGGACCGCCGCCCACCACCAGCACCTCGCACCGGTGATAGACCGGGATTTCGCGAGAGGGTTCGACCCAGGTGCCGGAGCCGTTTCTTGGCGCCGACCGACGTCCGCCCTCAAAGATGTCCTGCGACAGGATGCGTTCTTCAGAGATCTGAGTGGTTTTCAAATCGGCCCCCTTGAGTGCGCTCATCTTCCGCAGAACCCGGGCATTCAGCAACCCGGCGCTTCGATGAATGAAAGATCCCATCACCGTGACTGACCCGGCGCCAACCCATCCATCGTCCGACGCCCCCCTCCCGAACCCGCCACAGGCACCTCGCGTACCATGGACGCTTCATTCGTTGCCTGCGAAGGCCGCTTCTCTGACGATACGGAGGCCCTGCCCGATGAACCCTCGCCTGCCCCGAAACCTGAGCGTCGATCAGACTGTCCCCCGCACTGACGTCCCCGAGCGCCGACCCGTACTGGGGTCGATTCTCGCCGCAGCGCTCACCGCCGCAAGCGCCATGGTGTCGCCGACCGCGCAGGCGCAAACCGCCTGGCCCGACAAGCCGGTTCGCATCATCGTGCCCTACGGTGCAGGCTCATCACCCGACGTGCTGGTCCGAATCCTCGCCGAGCGAATCGGCCCCCGGCTGGGTCAGCCTGTTGTGGTGGTCAACCGCCCGGGCGCGGGCGGCAACACCGGCACCGGCTATGTGGCCAAGCACCCGCCCGATGGCACCACCTTCGTGGTGAGCACCAATGGCCCGCTGGTCTACAACACGGTGCTCTACCGGAAGCTGGGTTACGACCCGCTCACCGAATTGCGGCCAGTCGTGCTCGCTGGCGGTCAGGCAAACGTGTGCGCAGTGCGCGCCGACTCTGGCATCACCAGCCTGATGGGGCTCGTCGAAGCCATGAAGGCCCATCCTGGAAAATTCAATTTTTCCTCCACCGGTGTGGGCAGCCTGTCTCAGCTGGGGGTGGAGTTGCTCAAGGTGAAGACCGGCACCTTTGCGGTACACATTCCGTATCCATCATCGCCGCAGGCAATCACTGCCATCCTTCAGGGTGATGTGCAGTTTGCCTGCGTGCCGGCGGTGGCGGTCATGCCGCAGGTCAGGGCGGGCCGGATGCGCGCGCTCGCGGTGTCAACCGCCAGGCGCAGTGAGCTCACCCCTGAGATCCCCACCATGAAGGAAGCGGGCCTGCCCGAAATCGAGAGCGTGGCCTGGATGGCGATCATGGCGCCGGCGGGAACGGCAGACGCGGTCGTTCAGCGTATGAACCGGGAAATCAATGAGGCCCTCGCCGCACCCGAGGTGAAGCAGCGACTTCATGCGCAGTTCATGGAGCCGATCGGCGGGTCGCCTGAAGACCTGCGCGCCTTCATGCAGAGCGAGCTTCGGGTGATGACACCGGTGATACAGCGAATCGGGATCACGGCGGACTGAGGGGGCCAAGCCAGCGCTCTGCAGCCTCTTGCGGCAAAAAAAGATGGTCGCGCTGCCGCTCGGAGGCAATCATCTCGACTGCCTTGACGGGCCCACCCGGCTGCAGGGCGTAATGGCTGTACCCGTCTTGCAGGCAGAGTTGTTTGAAGACCGCGAGGTCAACCCCTGGCAGCAGTTCGGCTACGATCGCAGGGCGCAGATTTTTCAGGAGTTCGGTCGCCCCGCGCAAAACGTCGGCCTCACGCGACTCCACATCAATCTTCAGGAGAATGTCGCGCCCCGCCATGGAGACCAACGGCAAACACGCATCGAGGCGCGCGACTTGTACCTCGCGTCGCGCCGAGTGCTGCGCCCGGAAGCCGCTGTTGAGTGATGCCGACGTTTCGATCAGCCCGTGGTCGGCGCGTGGAAAGTAAAGCATTGCGGCCCCGACGTTGGCCCCGGCCGCGACAGGATGCAGGGTCAGCATCCCGGACAATTCCGACACCCGCATATTGGCCTCGAGAATGCCGGCAATCTCTGCCACGGGTTCGAAAGCATGGGCCGCTCTGGCACCGCAGGCCAAAGCCAGCAGGCTGTAGAAGCCGGTGTTGGCGCCAACATCGATGAATACCGGCTTGATCGCCTGGCACCACTGCGCGACCAGCATGGGTAGCGGCGCCTCGTAAGCCTTCCAGCCCTGCTCCAGCAGGGTCATGGCCACCTGGTCGCGGCCGGCGCAGGTATCCATCCAGAACCGTCGGTGCTCGCCCAGCAGCTGAATATCGGCCTGCGCAAGATGGTTGATGAACATGGCTCAGGTGTCCTGCGGCAAGCGATACTGGGTTGCGGTATCGCCGAGCAGCCGTTCCCAGGCGCCAGCCAGCTCAGACTGAAAGCGCGCCTCACCAAACGCTGCTGCGGCTGCCTGCCCAGCCTGAACCCGAATCGCCGCTGCGCCAGCCTCGAGCGTCAGGGCTTGATGAAGGGCGAGCGCGTAGCCTTCCGCATGCCCCTCGGTCACCCAGAAGCCGTTCTCAGGGGTTGCGTATTCCGCGCCGCCTGCCCCGTCGTAACCACACACCAGGCAACCCGCGGCCATCGCTTCCAGCGGTGGCAATCCCAGCCCTTCGTCCTTGCTGAGGCTCGCAAAAATCAGGGATTCCGCCAGGACACTGACCACCTGCGGCCGGGTCATATCGTGGATCTCCACCCAGGGAACCTCGGCGTGCTCCGGATAGAGCCCTCGGAACAGGGCCCTCAGGAAAGCGATTTCAGCAGGTCGCTTTCGTGGCATGTAGGCAATCTGCCGCCGCTTGGTCACGCCTTGGGCCGCCTTGGAAAAATGGGGCAGCACCCACGGGTGAACCACTTGCCAGTCGGTTGTCGACCCCCAACGTCGCAGCGTGTCCCGGGTGAAATCGCTGCAACACAGACCGCCCGCCAGCGGGTAAGCATTCATGCTGGCAATGTCGGCAAAGCCGCGAAAGGTGTAGAACGGGTTCTGGTTGTGGATGGCCACCTTGCAGCGCAAAGCGGCCAGCCGCTGGAACATGACGGGAGGCGTGATCTCGGGCATCACCAACCAGTCGTGCGTTGAAAACACCAGCGGTTCTCCCCAGTGAACCATCGGCACGAGATAGGGTTGGCTTGGCACGCCCACTCGAGAGGCTGGATCGAGCAGCAGAAAGGCGCGCCAGCCCAGGCGGCGCAGGGCTGCCACATGCTGGAAGTTGACCAACTCGCCACCGGCGCGCAACGGCAGCGCGCCGGTGTAATAGATCGATGGCCGCGCCGCCATGGCAACCGTCACGGTGCGCACGAGGCGCGCCACATCACGCGAATGGCCTCCTGAAGCGATCGGGCATGCTGATCGATATTCCAGGCTGCGGCCTGCTGCTGACGGCTGCGCAACCCGCGCTTCAAGTCCAGCAGCGCCTCACGGTCGCGCGCCATGGCCGCTGCCACCGCCACATAGTGCTCGTCATCACGTGCCACCCAGTCATCAAGATTCAGCGCGGTCATGAAGCTTGCGCCCATGCGCGAGACAAAATGCTGCCCTGCGAGCACAACAACCGGCACGCCCATCCAGAGCGCCTGCAGGGTGGTGGTGCCCCCGTTGTAGGGCACCGGATCAAGCGCGATGTCAACGTCTTCGTATTCGGCCATCATGTCGGTCAACCCGACTGGCCCTCGAAACTCGAGTCTGGAGGCAGCAATACCGTGCGCTGCGAACCGTGTCCTGAATGCGGTCACCGCACCACCATCTTTAAAACTGGGCGCCTTGAGAAGCAATCGCGAACCAGGAACGGCTTTCAATACCGCCGCCCAGAGCGCCACGGTTCGCGGTGTGAGCTTGGGCGCATTGTTGAACGATCCGAACGTGAGCGGCCGCACGAGGTGCCGAGGGCCGTATTCCGGATACGGGTAGTCCGCCTCCGGATGAAAACAGAACACGGTTCCGGGCAAACGCATCACCTGTTCGCTGAACAGCGCATCGCTTCCGGCTGGCGCCACCACGTGATCGGCAATCAGCCAGTCGATATTCGGAACCCCGGTCGAGCCGGGGTACCCCAGGTAACTCGCCTGAACCGGCGCCGCACGCTGGGCGAACATGGCCATCCGGTTCATGCTGGTATGACCAGCGAGATCAAGCAGCACATCGATACCATCAATCTCGATACGCCTTGCCAGCTGACCGTCAGCCCAACCGGAACACTCCACCCAGCGCGCCACCCGCTTTCTTGCCAGGCGCGTCTGATCGTCGTAGGACACGCCGGTGAAATAGACGGTGAGTTCAATCGCGGCCGGATCCAGCCGCGAGAGGATGGGCTGCATGAAGATATTGACGGGATGCTGGTGATGGAAGTCGGCTGTCACCAGCCCCACCCGCAATCTCCGCTCGGGATCGCGCGAATTCGAAAAAGACTTTGCCGATCTCGATCCCGTCCCCATCTCGAGGAACAACCGCCGATGCAGCGCCGCCACCTCCTGCGCGCTCAAGGTGTCGCTGTAAAGCGAGGACATCGCCGCGCTCGATCTCATTCTGGAGGTGGGTCCTTCTGCCTCACCCATGTCGCGATAGAGCGCGAGCGCCTGATCGGCTTCGCCGCGGCGACCTGCAATGGAGGCCCGCATCGAGCGCGCACCCGGTTGCGGGGCCAGAGCCTCGGCCCGCGCAAGCGACTCGAGCGCTTCGTCCATCTGCCAGCTCTCCGCGTACGCGTGCGCAAGGTTCCAGTGAGCAGATGCACTGTGCGGGTAACGCGCCACGCAGCGTTGAAGAACCTGCTGGGCTTCCTGCCAGAGATTGAAGCGAAAGGAGGTCTCGGCAAGCCTTGCAAGCGTGGCTTCAGCCGTTGCAGCGCTGGCGCGTTCAAATGCGCGGTGGGCCGCCTGGTCGAGCCCCAGGCGCAGCAGAATCTCGCCCAGGTCGATCTGCATCTCCGCCAGTTCATTGACGTCGAGCGGTGCCTGCTGGCTTTCGATGCGCTGGGCCATCAGCGCCTGACGCATCGCCTCGAGCGCGCGCGCAGCGTCACCACGTTCGAGCCGGAAGCGGGCCATGCGCCAGTGAATCGTGCGCAACAACTGGACGGGATGGGGACCCTCGCGCCGGGCGTCGTTCGTGCCCGGCGTGCCCGGCGTACGCTGAGCCGCAGCCCCAGCTGCCAACACCGCCCGGTGATATGCCGTGGCTGCCATCTCGAACTGACCTGCTTCCTCGAGTCCGCGGGCCATGGAGAGCATCGCCTCCCAGCGCTGGGGGGCAACTGCCATTGCCCGCCGATAGGCAACCAGCATGGCATCCAGATCGCCCTGCCGCCGCAGAACATGCCCCAACTCCAGCCAGGCACTGAAATTGGCGTCATCCTGCCGAACCACCGACTCGAAATGGCTGCGCGCCTGCGGGAGGTCATCAAGCCGGGCCGCGCAGCGCGCGAGCTGAAGACGTGCTGGCGAAAAGGCGGCATCCACTTTGAGAGCCGCCTCAAAAGCGCGTCGCGCCTCAGACACGCGGCCCAAGTCGTACAGCGCATTGCCCCAATTGAAGTAAGCCTGCATCGGTGCGCCGGGCAGTCCTGCGGCCTGCTCATACAACTTGGCAGCGGCTTTCAGGTCACCAGCGCGCCGCCGCGCGTAGCCCAACTCGATCAGTCGAGCCGCGTCGGCTGCGGGCGCAGGGACCGACTCGCGTGGGGGGGCTGCTGAGGCAACTCCGCTGCGCTTTTCGCCACGTTCACCCGAGTTTCGATCAGTAACTGCGCGTGGGCGCTTGTCTTGTTCCATACGCTCTAGGTAGTGCCATCAGCCATGTGAATGCTGGCGCGCTGTTGGTGCCGCGACCGAGTGCGCTCGACTGAGTATTGTGACCCGTGCTGTTTCCGCAGACGAAAAAGACCTGGCCGTTATCGAAATTGTCGTTGTAAATAGCGGGTATCAGGTAATCGGTCAGCCCATCACCATTGAAGTCGAGCCGTCACCGAGAGCTCGCGCCGCAAGGCCTCGGCGATCAAGGCAAGCATCATGGTCACCAGAACAAAACCGACCATCAGGTAAGCGATTTTTGGCAGCAGCGTCTGGAGTACGAAGAGTGATGCCGTGCCCGCGTAACAGGCGGTGCCGGCAAACCAGAAACGGGCAGCGGTATCGCGCTGACCTTTGAGCAGCACCCAGGCGATCGCGGGCATCAGCCAGAACTGAATCAGGCCAACAATCAGCAACAGGGAAAGCGCGGGATGTGGGCTCACGAGAAAGACTCCTTGGTTCGCCATCGTAGCGCGGCGCCGCTCGCCCAGGCGAACGCCCTCCCGCAGACAATGCCCTCGCCTTTTGCTCTGGACACCGTCACGGCTAAACTCGCATTCACCTATTCAGATGGCAGGCCGCCCCATGCCCACCGACATCGACATCGCCCAGTCCGCCACCCTGCAGCCGATCGAAACCCTCGCCCGCGAGCGGCTCGGTATCGCGCCTGAGCATCTGTCGCCCTACGGCCGATACAAGGCGAAACTGTCGCTCGAATTTATCGATTCCCTGAAAGACCGCCCAGACGGCAAGCTGATCCTGGTCACCGCGATCAGCCCGACTCCCGCAGGCGAGGGAAAAACCACCACCACCGTAGGTCTGGGCGATGCGCTCAATCACATTGGCCAAAACGCCATGGTCTGCCTGCGCGAGCCTTCGCTCGGCCCGGTGTTCGGCGTCAAGGGCGGTGCCGCAGGCGGCGGCTACGCGCAGATCGTGCCCATGGAGGATATCAATCTCCATTTCACGGGTGATTTTTCAGCGATCGCACTCGCCAACAATCTGCTCGCTGCCCTCATCGACAACCACATTCACCACGGCAACGAACTCGGGATCGATCTGCGCCGGATCAGCTGGCGCCGGGTGGTCGACATGAACGATCGGGCGCTCCGCAACATCGTGAACTCGCTGGGTGGCCCGGGCAATGGGTTCCCGCGTGAAGATGGCTTCGACATTGTGGTCGCTTCCGAGGTAATGGCGATCCTGTGCCTCGCCACCTCGATGGCGGATCTGCGCGCGAGGCTTGCGCGGATCATCGTGGGCCGCACCCACGAGGGCCGCGCCGTCACTGCAAGCGACCTGAGCGCGCACGGCGCCATGACGGTGTTGCTTCGCGACGCGCTTGCCCCGAACCTGGTGCAAACGATCGAGCACACGCCCGCATTTGTGCACGGCGGGCCGTTTGCCAACATCGCGCACGGTTGCAACTCGGTGGTGGCCACCCGCGCTGCACTGAAGCTTGCCGACTATGTGGTGACCGAGGCAGGCTTTGGCGCTGATCTCGGCGCCGAGAAATTCCTCGATATCAAGTGTCGCGCAACAGGGCTCAAACCCTCGGCGGCAGTGGTGGTGGCCACGGTGCGCGCGCTGAAATATCACGGTGGCGCAGACCTGAAATCACTCACCCGTGAAGACCTTGGCGCCCTCGAGCGGGGGCTCGTGAATCTGGAACGCCATGTGGACAA
>CAMBZS010000029.1 GCA_945872335.1 Bordetella parapertussis
CCCCGGCGGCTCCGACCGCTGGACCTGGAACTGGGAGCACATCCAGTTCATGGTGCTGCCCGCGCTCACCATGTCGGTCATCCCAATGGGGATCATCGCGCGCACCGTACGCGCGCTGGTGGCCGACATCCTCGAACAGGAATTCGTGATCGGGCTTCGCGCGCGTGGCCTCACCGATTTCGGCGTGTTCTGCCATGTGGTCAAAAATGCAGCGCCCACCGCGCTCGCCGTCATGGGCCTGCAGCTGGGATACCTGCTGGGCGGCTCCATCCTGATTGAGACCGTCTTTTCATGGCCAGGCACCGGCTTTCTACTGAACTCGGCCATCTTCCAGCGAGACTTGCCGCTGCTGCAGGGAACCATCCTGGTGCTGGCGCTCTTCTTCGTTCTCCTCAACCTGCTGGTCGACATCGTCCAAGGGACGCTCGATCCACGAATCTCCCGAGGCTGATGTCATGATGTCCAGCCTCAACACCCCGAATGTGTCCGCGCTCCCGGTCGAGCGGTCGCAGGGCTACTGGGCGGGCGCGGTACGCAAGCTGCTCCGTGATCCCGTTGCTGTCGTGTCGGGCCTCATCGTGCTTGCCCTGCTCTCGCTCGCCGTCTTCGGCCCGTGGCTCGCGCCGGCCGACCCCTATGCTGCGTCGATGTTCGGGCGGCTCAAACCCATCGGCAGTCCCAACTATCTGCTGGGCAGCGATGAGCTGGGTCGCGACATGCTGTCCAGGCTGATCGTGGGCGCGCGCCTGTCCCTCTTCATGGGGCTCACGCCAGTGCTGCTCGCCTTCGTGATTGGCACCTCGCTGGGCCTCCTGGCGGGCTACGCGGGGGGGTGGATCAACAGCGCCATCATGCGCACGGTGGACGTGCTGTACGCGTTTCCCTCAGTGCTGCTTGCCATCGCTTTGTCGGGTGCATTGGGTGCGGGCATTTTCAACGCGCTGCTGTCTCTCACCATCGTGTTCACGCCGCCCATCGTGCGCGTGGCGGAGAGTGTCACCACACAGGTGCGCGGACGCGACTTTGTCGAGGCGGCCCGTGCCTCGGGGGCTCACGCGCTCACCATCGTGCGCGTGCATGTACTGGGTAACGTGCTGGGGCCCATCTTTGTGTATGCCACCAGCCTGATCGCGGTCTCCATGATCCTCGCCTCCGGTCTCAGCTTCCTGGGTCTGGGTGTACGCCCGCCTGAGCCCGAGTGGGGCCTGATGCTCAATACGCTACGCACCGCCATCTATACCCAACCCTGGGTTGCAGCGCTGCCAGGCGCCATGATCTTCATCACATCCATCGCATTCAACCTGCTGTCCGATTCGCTTCGCTCTGCGATGGATGTCAAGAGCTGAGCATGACCGCCCTCCCCACGTCGCATACCGCCACCGGCAGCCCGCTCCTCGAAATCAGCGGGTTGGTCAAACACTTCCCCCTCACCGCCCCAATCGGCGCACGCCGGCCCGTGGTGCGTGCAGTCGACGGCATCGATTTCCGCGTCTATCAGGGGGAGACGCTCGGGGTGGTTGGCGAATCCGGTTGCGGCAAGAGCACAACCGCACGATTGCTCATGAATCTCATCGCCCCGACCGCCGGCGAGATCATCTTCGATGGCTGCCGTGTCGGCTCGGCCGACATGCCCATGAAGACCTTCAGGCGTCAGGTTCAGATGGTGTTCCAGGACAGCTACGCCTCGCTCAACCCGCGCATGACCATTGAAGACTCGATCGCGTTCGGTCCTCGCGTGCACGGCACGCCGGCTCGCGAGGCGCTGTCACGCGCGCACGACCTGCTGGCCCGGGTGGGACTCGAGCCGTCGCGCTTTGCAGGTCGCTATCCGCATGAACTGTCGGGCGGCCAGCGTCAGCGGATCAATGTTGCGCGCGCGCTCGCCCTTCAGCCGCGGCTGATCATTCTCGATGAGGCGGTCTCGGCCCTCGACAAATCGGTTGAGGCGCAAGTGCTTAACCTGCTCCTCGATCTCAAGGCAGAGTTCGGTCTCACCTATATCTTCATCAGCCACGATCTGCATGTGGTCCGCTACGTCAGCGATCGGGTGATGGTGATGTACCTCGGCGAGGTGGTTGAGGTGGGTCCTGCCGAACAGTTGTTCGAGGCGCCGCGCCATCCCTACACGCAGGCCCTCACCCGGTCCATGCCCTCCATGGATCCAGATCACCGTACCGAGCGAGTCCCACTTGCAGGCGACCCGCCCAACCCGATCGACCCGCCGTCCGGTTGCCGGTTTCATCCACGCTGCCCGATGGTTGACCCGGTGTGCTCGCAGACGCAGCCCCGGCTGCGGGGCACGCACCCTGGCGATGCCGTGGCCTGCCTCATTCACGTCCCTGACTCAGGTCATGCGCACGCCACCCGATCAGGCCCGCGCCCGGCCGGCGGCGGCGCCCTCGCCGAACATTCCTGATCAATGAGTGGTGGCATGAACCCTCCAACTTCAGCGCCGCTGGTCGACATCCGTGATCTCACGGTGACGTTTACCCGAGGGGCTCGTCCGGTCAACGCGGTCAACGGCGTCGATCTCAGAATCGAACGCGGCGAGGTGGTCGCGCTCATCGGAGAATCAGGATCCGGTAAAAGCGTCACCCTGCGCAGTCTGATGCGGCTGCATGCGCCGCAGGCCACCCGGATTGGCGGGCAGATGATGGTCGACGGCACCGATGTGATGGCGCTCGACCGCCGCGCGCTCGCCGATTATCGCGGTGCGCGTGTGGCCATGATCTTTCAGGAGCCGCTCACGGCCCTGGATCCGGTCTACACCCTGGGCGATCAGATCGTGGAGGCCATCCGCCGGCATGAACCCATTAGCGCAGCCGACGCGCGCAAGCGCGCCCTCGAACTGTTTGAGCGGGTTCGCATTCCCAGCCCGGAGCGCCGGCTGGCCGCCTACCCGCACGAGATGTCCGGCGGCATGCGCCAGCGGGCCATGATCGCGCTTGCGCTCGCCTGTCGACCCAAGCTGCTGCTCGCCGACGAACCCACCACCGCACTCGATGCCACGGTTCAAATCCAGGTGCTCCTGCTCCTGCGCGAGTTGCAGCGTGAACTCGGACTGGCGGTCGTCTTCGTCACGCATGACCTCGGCGCGGCGGTAGAAGTCGCCGACCGCATTGCGGTCATGTATGGCGGGCGAATCGTTGAGGAAGGCAGCACGCGCGACGTGATCCGCGCCCCTGCCCACCCTTACACGCTCGCCCTGCTGCGAAGCCGTGCCGAAGGATCGATGGCACGCGGCGAGCGTCTCAAGACCATTCCAGGCAGCCCACCCGATCTCTCGCGCCTGCCACCCGGGTGTGCCTTTGCCGATCGCTGCGCACTCGGGATTGATGCGTGTCGCGCAGCGCAACCCGAACGCACAATCGTGGCCCCGGGCCACGCGACCCGTTGCATCCGCACCCACGAACTTCAAGCCGAAGCCCATCGATGACTGCCCTTCACGATCCCGCCCGCGCGTTTGTTCCCTATCCCTCGGTCGAGGTGCCGCACGCGCCAACCGGCCCCCTTTCTGGGCTGCGGTTTGCAGCCAAGGATCTGTTCGATGTGGCCGGTTATCCCACAGGGGGCGGTAGTCCGTTTGTGCTCGCGATGTCGGGCATCAAGACCCGCAATGCCGACAGCGTCCAGCGGCTGCTCGATGCAGGCGCATCGCTTGCCGGCAAAACCGTCACCGATGAATTCGCATTCTCGCTCAATGGCCTGAACGCGCACTTTGGTGCGCCGGTCAATGGTTCAGCCCCTGACCGCATCACCGGCGGATCGTCGTCCGGATCTGCCTCAGCGGTATCCAGTCATCTGTGCGAGGCCGCGCTCGGTACCGACACAGGCGGCTCGGTTCGCGCGCCTGCCAGCCACTGCGGGCTCTACGGCCTGCGCCCCACACATGGCCGCGTGAGCCTTGCCGGCTGCCTCGATCTCGCACCCAGCTTCGATACCTGTGGATGGTTCACACGCGACATCGCCACCTTCACGCGCGTTGCCGACGTGCTGCTGGCCGGTGACACCGCCGACCTTCCCGAGCCGCTACGCCTGCTCTGGCCCGAGGACATGTGGTCGCTGGCCGTGCCTGCGGCGCGTGAAGCGCATGCCGGCGCGGTCGAACGCGCGCGGAAGGTGCTGAGCGAACCTGAGGTAACTACCATCACCCTCGATTCGCTTGACGCCATGTACTGGGCCTTCCGCTACATTCAGGGTCGTGAAGCATGGAACACCTGTGGCGGACTGATCAGCCGTTACCAGCCGCCGCTCGGACCGGGTGTCGCCGAGCGCTTCGCCTGGGCGAGCCAGGTCACCGATGCGCAGGTTGCCGAGGCGCGGGCTTACCGCACCCGCTACACGGCCCATCTCGATGCGCTCCTGGGCACGGGCGGCGTACTGCTGATGCCCACCATGCCCGACATCGCCCCACTGCGAGCGACCAGCGAAGGCGATCTTGAGGACTACCGCAATCGCGCGCTCCGAATGCTCGCCACAGCGGGCCTGTGCGGGCTCCCGCAGCTTTCCATGCCGCTGTCGCAGCGCGCTGGCGCACCGCTCGGCCTTAGTCTGATCGGCCCGCGCGGCTCCGATCGTGCGCTGGTGGCGCTCGCGGCGCGACTTGCCAACGTCTGACCCCCGGTTGATCCATGACTGCCACCTTTGACTGCGTGATTCGCAATGCCCGCCTCGCGACGGCCTCAGACACCATCGACTGCGATATTGGCATCCGTCAGGGCCGCATCGCCATGCTCGGACAGGGACTGGCGCTGGGCGCGCACGAGATCGATGCGGCGGGCCGAGTCGTGACCCCGGGTGGGGTCGACAGCCACTGTCACCTCGATCAGCCCATAGAGCCGCCGGTTCGGATGGCCGACAACTTCGATACCGGCACACGCGCTGCCGCTTGCGGCGGCACTACAACGGTGATCCCGTTTGCCGCGCAGGTGAAGGGCGCCAGCCTGCAGGCTGCAGTCGATGACTATCACCGTCGCGCCGACGGCGTGGCCCATGTCGATTACGCCTTCCATCTCATTGTCAGCGACCCAACTGACACGGTTCTCAATAGTGAACTCCCCAAGCTGATCCGAAACGGCTATACCTCTTTCAAGTTGTACATGACGTATGACGACCTGAAGCTCGATGACGGTCAGATCCTCGACGTGCTCGCGCTCGCTCGAAGGGAAGGCGCGATGGCCATGATCCACGCCGAGAACGCCGACTGTATCGCCTGGCTCACCAAAAAGCTCGAGGCAGCCGGGCAGACCGCACCCCGGTTCCATTCGCACTCGCGTCCCATGCTTGTCGAGCGCGAAGCCACGCACCGTGCCATCTCCCTTGCCGAACTGATCGACGTACCCATCCTGATCGTGCATGTCTCGGGGCGGGAGGCGGTGGAGCAAATTCGCTGGGCTCGCGGCCGTGGAATGAAAATTTTTGCTGAAACCTGCCCTCAGTACCTGTTCCTCACGGCGGCCGACCTCGGAATCGACGACAGCTATCTTGGCGCCAAATGTGTCTGCAGCCCCCCACCGCGGGATGCATCGAATCAGCAGGTAATCTGGGATGGTCTGTCCGATGGTCTGTTCACAGTGCTGTCCTCCGACCACGCACCGTTCAACTATGACGACCCGGCCGGCAAGAAGCCTGGCGGCAAGGAGGTGCCCTTTGCCTACATCCCGAACGGCATTCCGGGCATTGAAACGCGCATGCCGCTCCTCTATTCCGAAGGCGTTCTGGGTGGTCGCCTGACCGTCAACCGCTTTGTCGAGTTGACCGCAACGCAGCCAGCGAAAGCCTACGGGCTGCACCCGCGAAAGGGCACGATCGCAATTGGATCGGATGCCGACCTCGTGATCTGGGACCATCGAGAAGTCACCCTGACCAATTCCATGCTTCATCATGCGGTGGACTACACGCCCTATGAAGGCATGACACTGAAGGCCTGGCCCGGCCTCACCATGCTGAGAGGTCAGGTGGTGTGGAACGGCCGCGCCTTCACGCCCCCAGTGGGCGGGGGGCAGTTTCTCCACTGCGGCATGCCGAGCCTCCTGCCGGCACGCCGCAGCGTCTGAGCGACTGCGCCCCATGCGTCTGCTCCTCATCAACCCCAACATCTCCGAGAGTGTGTCGTCACTGATTGGCGACGAAGCACGGCGGACGGCATCACCGGGAACCAACATCACCGTAGTGACGGCGCCATTTGGGGTGGCCTACATCGAGACCCGCTTTGAATCGCTGATCGGCGCCTATGCGGTCGCGCAACTCGCGGCCGAGCACTACCCGCGCTTTGATGCCATCGTGGTCGCAGCCTTCGGAGACCCGGGGCTGCCAGCCCTGCGCGAAGTCATCCCGGTACCGGTGGTGGGCATGAGCGAGGCTGCGTTTGCGTCGGCCTGCCTGATCGGACAACGATTTTCAATCATCGCCATTTCGTCGCGAATCACGGCCTGGTATCGCGAAACCGTTGAGCGCTGCGGTCTTGCCTCACGCCTCGCCAGCATTCGCGCGCTCGACCAGCCCCTGGCCAACATTGGCTCGGTCCAGACCGATCAGGCAGACCAGTTGCTGGCACTTTGCGAGCGCGCGGTGCGTGAAGACGGCGCTGACGCCCTGGTGATCGCGGGTGCGCCGCTTGCAGGCCTTGCAAGGCAAATTCGGGAGCGGCTGCCAGTCCCTGCGGTCGACGGGGTCTCGTGCGCAGTGGCCCAGGCCGAGTCACTGGTGCGCCTCGCGCCACGGCAGGCGCGAGCGGGAAGCTTTTCACCGCCCCCGCTCAAGCCACACCAGGGGCTTCCCGAGTCAATCGGGCGATTGCTTGAATCGCGAAAATCAATCGACGACAGTGCACGCTAGTGCACGCGTGCCGGCTGCACGCATCATTGCCTGAGGAGATTCACTGATGAAGCACTTCCACCTGCCGCGATGGCACTCGGCCGCCGGGCGCATGCTGGCCATTGCTGCCGCCCTGACGGTTGGACTGCCTGCGGCCACTCATGCGCAGACTGCCACTGCCTACCCCACCAAACCTATCCGCATGGTGATTCCACTTGCCGCCGGAAGCGCGGTCGACAATGCGGCGCGCGTCCTCACGCAAAAAATGGCCGAGGGGCTGGGGCAGCCGATCGTCGTGGAAAACATCGCCGGCTCCTCCGGGCTTATCGGCGCAGAACGTGTGGCCCGCGCTGCACCCGACGGCTACACCATGGGCGGCTTCAACGACAGCGTGCTCACAATGATTCCGCACATTTTTCCCAAAATGCCGTGGAACGCACTCACCGACTTCGCGCCCCTGTCGCTTGCCGCCACCATTGAATGGGGCATGGTCGTGCGCCCGGAGTCGCCGCTTCGCTCGGTGGCCGACTTCATCGCCGCGGCGCGCGCCAATCCTGGAAAGCTCAATTACAGTTCGGGCGGCAACGGCAGCCCGCAACACATCGCGATGGCGCTGCTCGCAAGCAAAGCCCAGCTGCAGATGCTGCATGTGCCTTACAAGGGAGCCACCCCGGCCGCGGTCGCGGTGGCATCCGGCGAGGTCGACGCAGCCATGCAGGGACTCGGCACGGTGACCGCACTCATCCAGTCGGGCAAGGTGCGGCTTCTTGCCGTCTCCACACCCAAGCGGCTCGCTCAGTACCCGAACGTGCCGACCGTGGATGAATCAGGCCTCCCTGGCTATTTCTTCAATTCATGGTTTGCCATGGTAATGCCGGCTGGAACGCCCCAGCCAATCATCGACCGGCTGCATGGCGAGATGCAGCGCGCGCTCGCCGACCCGCCCACCCGCGAGCGACTGGTGGGATTCGGCCTCACGCTTCGCGGCTCGTCGCCCGACGAACTGGGTACGGCCACGCGCGCGCAATTCGAGCTCTATCGCAAGCTGATCCAGGACCACGGCATCAAGCAGGACTGAGTCTGCGGCTTCGGCGGACCTGATGCAGGCGGACCTGATGCAGGTGGACCTGATGCAGGCGCCCCGCTGGCCCCGCGGCCTTACCCGCTTGCCGAGGCGCGCCCGCCGAGGCCCGCCCGCGCAAGCTCACCCGCGGAGGCTCACCCCCTCACGGTAGCGGCATGTCGCGCCGCGCGGTAAGCAAACACCATCGCAGGCCCCAGCGTGATTCCCGGCCCGGGATAGTGCCCACCCATCACAGAACTCATGTCGTTGCCGCAGGCATAGAGACCTTCAATCGGGACACGGCTCTCGTCAAGCACCCGGCCTTCGGCATCGGCGAGCAGACCGACACTCGATCCGATAGGGGCGGGAATGACCCGGACCGCGTAGAAAGGCGCTGCCTCAATCGGACGCAGACAGCGATTCGGTGCGGTATCTGGGTCGCCGTTGTAGCGATTGAGCGCGAGCTCTCCCTTGCCGAAGGCCCGATCACGACCCGCTGTTGCATCAGCGTTGTAATGCTTCACCGTCGACTGGAGGACCTGCGCATCAATACCGGTCTTACCCGCCAGCGCCTCGAGCGTGCCGGCCGAATGAAGATACCCCGCTCGCTCGAAGAAAGGCAGGTGTTGCCAGACCGGATGAATCACACCCAACCCGAAGTCCCGGACAAACTGTCGGTCGCAGATCAGCCAGGCATGGGGCGTCTGCGAATCAGGACTGGCCGCAAAGAGCGCGCTCACGAAATCGTGGTAGGAATTTCCTTCATTTACGAAGCGCTTTCCATCATCGCGCACGGCGATCAGGCCCGGTTTGGGACGATCGCGGATGTGGGGGTAAATGACAGGGGGCAGGGTCGCGCGATCAAGGCGGGAGGCGGGCATCCAGAAGAACGGACTGGCATGTCGTTTATCCAGTACCGCACCAACGGCCAGTCCAGCGTCAAGCCCGTCACCCGAGTTGCCATCGAATGCAAGAGACCAGGGCAGATCACGCCCGGGAAGCAGGCGCTTTCGCCATGACGCGCTCGACGCCGGGCCTCCCGTTGCGAGCACGACGCCGCGACGGGCACGGACACGACGCTCACCCGAACCAACCCGCACGGTTGCGCCCAGCACTCGCCCCCCTTCCACCCAGAGGCCTTGCAAAGCGGTGTTGAGCGCCACCCTGCCACCCAGGCTTCTGTAGCTGTAAAGAAGCCGGCCAACCAACGCATTGCCCAACAGCAGGCGTGTGCCGCGCGGATAGCTGAGACGATCGCGCGCATAGCGGCCGACGATCCGGAAGGTCATGCGCAGCGACTGCCAGGATCGCCAGGGTCGAATGAGATGACGGATCTCGTCGCGCCCGACCATCATCCCACCCAGCACCATGAATTCGTCGCGCGGTGGCCTCAGCATTGAAAAGTCGCTACCCAAAAGCCGCCCGTCAAACGGCAGCGGCGAGAGTGCGCGCCCCCCCTGGGCCCCCCCTGGACGCTCTGCGTGGTAGTCGGGATACGGGGAATTGGCCTTGAAGCGCACCTCGCTTCTCGACTCCAGGTAGTCGAGCATTTCAGGGCCACTGTTGAGCAGGGCCTCACGCAGTTCAGAGGCGCCATCGTTGCCAAGCTCGCCCTCCAGATAAAGGCGTGCCGCATCAAGATCGTCTGGCGTTGGCGTCAACCGGCTTTGATGGCTGCCGGGAATCCAGATGGTTCCCCCCGAAGTGGCCGTCGTGCCACCGATCAAGGGGCTCTTCTCGCAGAGCAGAACGTCCAACCCCTCAAGGCGCCCAACCAGTGCCGCACAGAGCCCCCCGGCGCCCGACCCAAACACCAGCCAGTCGACTTCTTGATCGGGTTGGGTCGGCGTGTTCACGCGATTCAACTTGCGGAAAACCCATGCGCCTGCAGATACGCGACGCACCGACTTCGAATCAGGGCCGCCCGTTCAGCGGGCGGCAGATGACGATCTTCAACAGCGGGCACTTCGAGTTCGATCTCGGCTGCATCCGGCAAAGCGCGCAGGAAATTCAGGATCGGAAGATCACCCGCCCCGGGATAGCGACGCATCGTCCGCGCCTCGACGGCAGGATCAACCCCGACGGGTGGATCGATCGTCGCGTCACACAGTTGGGCAATACAGATTTCGTGCGAGGACAACTCGCCGACTTCGGTCCAGGCACTGCCTCCTCGTTGGATATGCAGTGGGTCGAGCATCAGTCCAAGCGCCGGAGAATTCACCTGGCGCAGCATTTCGCGCGCCCCCGCGAGCGTCCGACAGGCGCTGTATGAAACGGTCTCGATCGCAATCCGCAAACCCGCAGCATGCGCCTCCGCCGCATAGTCGCCGAGAAAATCGGTCAATGCATTGTCCGGATCGCGATAGATGCAGGCGATCAGCGTGGTGGCGCCCAGCTCGACCGACGCCTCGATGACCGGGCGCAGGTGCTCCAGCGTGACTTCGGGGTACAGGTGAAAACTCGACACATTCGAGAGCGACAGACCGTGATCAGCGAGTGCGCGCGCAAGCACCCGCCTTGCGGCACGATCGCTGACCGACGCGAATGACCACGACTCGTCCGGTCGCCGGGCAGTTAGGCGCACGCCCACCGATTGAAAACCAGCGTGCCCAGCGGCAAGCACGATATCGAGCGGCCCGACATCCGCAAGGCACAGGTAGCCAAGCGTGAGGGTATGCACCGCCGCTCCGTTCGGTGAATTCATGTGCGCAGATCCTCCGTTACTACACGGCTGGCCGCGAACCGACCAGCGCGCCGCCCCGAGGTGAAGGCCCAGCCGAGGTGATGCCCGAGGCCTTCGAGCAGCATGCCGCCCATGCCGATGAAGCCCACCGCGTACAACCCTTCAATGGCCTGCTGGTCGGCCCCCAGGACCCGGTGCCGTTCATCAACCGCAACACCGGAGTCGCTGAAAGTGATGTAGTGACGAACAGGACCCAGGGCGACCCAGGGCCCCGATTCCAGCGTGGGCCGGGTTCCGCGGACCGAAGCACCATCAGCCGTTGCCTCGTTGCGGTTGTAACGATCTATCGTGTCTTGCAAGACCAGAGGGTCGATGCCCAGACGGCCGGCGAGACCCGCGAGCGTTGACGCTTCATGGAAGATATCCCGGCGCGACCGTCGGTAGTCGGGTATGTATCCGTATGCAATACCCGGCGCTGTAGAGAGGTGGTAGGGCGGTGCCGAGAACTGGGCGGTGAGCCGCCCGTCTAGCAGAATGTACGCCGCACCCTCAGGCTGTTCGGTCAGGTGGCGGGTCGGTTCACCAGGCTCATCATTGAATCGTCGACCATGACGATTGATCAGCACGGCCCCCTGCCGATACAACTCCGGCGATGACTGAAGAACGGTCGTGAGAAAACTCATCACGAACGGCCGCAGAACCCGCTGGGGCATATGGTCTAGCGACCAGCTGATGAATCGCGTGAGAATTCTCCACGGTGGGAGGTTCAAGACCCAGCGCGCCGGCGGCGGGTCGAACCTGACACCCGCCAGATGGTGACCATCGTTCATGATCTGGCCACCCAGCCTTTGCACCAGCCGATGACCATCGCCGGTGTTGGTGGGATTGATCGGTCTGGCGTTGGCAACGCCAGCCGGCAGGTGACGGCCACGCATCGAATCGCTGCCTGCGAAATCGCCGCTTGCCAAAATGACACCACCGCGCGCGCCAAGACGCACAGTACGCCCCTGGAACTCGGCCTCAACCCCCACCACCGCGCCGCTGGCAAGCACCACATCCACCACACGCCAGCCAGTCCGAATGTCGACCCCAAGCGAGCGCGCGCGTCTGCCGAGGTGGTAGATGTAGGCGCGGGAATTCGGCAGCACGTTGTGCATGCGCGGTTTACGATGCGGCGGCTGATGCAACGGGCCATGAAAAACGACACCCATCGACTGGAGCCAACGAAACGTGTCAGACACATTGTCGACAAGAATGCGTCGAAGCTTGAGATTGTCGGGCAAGCCGGTGCGCTGACAGAACAGCCCCAGATCCTCGAAATGATGGTCGGCGCTGTCACGAATGCCCTGTCGCAGCTGATGCGATGTGTTGGTGGCACTGATCGAACCAACAGACCAAGCAGTCGAGCCCCCCAACCGGGGGTTCTTCTCGAGAAGCACGACCCGCCGGCCGAGCGTACGCGCCTCGATCGCAGCAGCAAGCCCTGATCCGCCTCCACCGATCACGATCACATCAAACGTATCGTTGAACGCCTCCGATACCAGGGTTTCGCTCATTGTGTGTTCGCTGCTTACTACTACTTCTTCAGACCGATTTGAGCGGCAAGCGCGATGTACTTCGCAGCCTCGCGTTGCACGTAGTCGCCAAACTGCGCCTGCGTCATGGAACCCACCGCAAATCCCATCCCGATCACCCTTTGACTGACTTCTTCATTTCGCAGGATGTCCGCGAGCACAGCATGCAGTCTCGCAACAATGTCGGGCCGTACGCCGGCCGGGGCCCACATTCCGTACCAGGTCGGCAATTCATACCCCGACACACCGATCTCGGACAGCGTCGGTATGTCCGGAATCTGCGGAGCACGTGTGGCTGAGGTCACCCCCAGCACACGAAGCTGACCCGATTTTACGAATGCTATCGACGTGGGCAGCGACACCACACCCACGGCAACGTGACCGCCCACGACATCCTTGAGCGCGTCCGCCCCGCCCTTGTAGGGCACATGGGTCATCCTGAACCCTGCCATTTGCTGGAGCAAGGCGCCGGCAAGGTGCTCGGCATTCCCTTCAGACGTGGAGGCCCACGACACAGCGCCTTCACGCGACTTCGCCTGCTCGATGAGACTCGCCAGACTGGTCAGCCCTGGCGCTGCCACTGGATTCACCACGAGCAGATAGGGCGAGGTGGCGAGCTGAGCGACAGGTATAAATTCCTTCAGCTGATAGCCCGTGTTGTCGTGCAGCGCTGGGTTGATGGTGAGGGCCGACGTGCTCACCAGCAGGGTATGCCCATCAGCCGCCGAACGGGCAACGAGTTGCGCACCAATGTTCCCGTTGCCCCCGGTCCGATTCTCTACAACAAACGGCTGCCCCAGCCGCTCGCTCAATCGCTGGGCGACAAGTCTTGCGATGATGTCAGTGCCACCCCCGGCGCTGAAGGGCACCACCACCCGGACGGCGCGTTCCGGCCAGGTCTGCGCCTGCGCCTGACCGGTCACCAAGCCCAACATCAGCAGCAACGTACCGAATACCTTCGTCTTCATGGTGTTCTCCCTTTGAGGCGTGCCCGCCCCTCGCCTAATCGAGCTTGAGCTTGGCTGCATCAATCAGAACGCCATTGCGCTCGCTGAACGAGCGCATGAGGCGGCCCAGCGACTCCGGCGAAGTGTCTTCGGCCGGGACCAGGCCCATATTGGCGAAGCGGTCGAGCATGTCCCGATCCTGCATGATCTGACGGATCGCCTGCGACAGCCGCTCAATGGCTTGCCTCGGCATATTGGCCGGCCCCGCGAGCGCGAACCAGGTTTGCGAGTCGTATTCTGCGACCCCAAGCGCCTCGGCAACCGTCGGGACATCAGGCAGGCTCGCCAGGCGTCTGGGCGATGTTACGGCGAGCGAATTCACACGTTTCTCGCGATGAAACCCAAGCGCCGAAATTGGCGTGACCACCCCAATGGCGAGGTGGCCCCCGAGCACATCGTTGGCGATCGGCCCGCCCCCTTTGTACGGCACATGCGTGACCGTGACGCCGGCAACCTTGGCAAGCGATTCGCCAGCCAGCCTTGTTGTGACCTCGGAATTGCCGATAGAAATCTTGCCGGGCTGCTCTCGTGCAAACTGCATCGCGTCTTTGAGCGTGGTGAATGGCAGATTTTTTGCGCCAATGATCACGTAGGGCGCAAACACCAGCGTTGCCACGGGCGAGAAATCATTGATGGCGTGATACCCGAGGTTGGGCAACAGCCGCGGCGTCAACACATGCGTGCCGGGCACGAGCAGCAGGGTATATCCGTCGGGTTCCGACTTGGCCACGTGCGCTGCGCCGACCGTCCCGTACCCGCCCGGCCGATTATCGATCACAAAGGCCTGGCCCAGAATGGACGACAGCCGTTCGGCAACCGGCCGTGCCGTGCCATCCGCGCTTCCGCCTGGCGCAAACGGCACCACAATGCGAACCGACTTGTTTGGGTAAGTCTGCGCCACCACCGAGCCCGCTCCTGCCAGCCCTAGCGCCAAGAACCCGACCCTCAGCATCTTCCGGATCATGATCAGCCTCCCTGTTTAACCTGATTGGCCACCTGCTCGGCCGCCACCAAACCTAGAACCAGCGCCTTCATCAGGCCGCCGACATAACCTGCCTGGGGACCGCCCTCGATCCCGCCCACGGCGGCCCCTGCCGCATGCAAGCCCCCGATCACCCCACCGTCTGCGTTCAGCACACGGGTCTGCGCATCAACTCGCAAGCCGCCGGCCGTATGCGTGATCCCCGCACAAACGGGAAACGCATGAAACGGCGCTTTGGCAATCGGGGCGGGTGCATGCTTGCTCGCTGATCGTGGCGGCTCAAGATCGGCGCCCTTGCCGGTTGCCACTGCCTGGTTGTGTGCAGCAACCGTCTGCTCGAGCGCAGCCGCATCGACACCGATCCGGGCCGCAAGCGCCGCGATCGTGGGCGCCTCCACCAGGGTGGCCCCCCCGCGAAGCAAATGCGGATTGGCGGGAATTCGTGACTGGCGCCCCTGCACATCCCAGATGGCGGAATCAAAAATCACGTGACAATCCAGCGGGTTGTCGCGATGAGCAATCTGGTTCGAGAGATACACCCCACCCAATCCCTCATCGGCAATGCGTTTGCCATGCGGATCGACGACCACCCCTGCACAGGCAATCTCATCGACCTGCGGATAGGGCCAGAGCTTTGGGTTGCTGAAGGCCTCCTGAACCAGCAGATGTCCATAGAACGCCTCCATACCTACCGTCGCTGCGCCCAGTGCGGCCGCCAGCCGCAGGCCATCGCCGCGAGACATCCCGGAATTGCGCTGCAAGACGCCCGCAGGCTGGGGCGATACATGCGCCTTCATCAGATCGGGGTTGGCCTGAAATCCACCATCGGCAATGAGGACCGCGCCCGCCTCATAGTCAACCGCGCGGCCTGCCTGGTGAGCGCGAACGCCTATACATCGGCCCTCGCTCACCAACGCGTGGTCCACTCGGGTGTCGAGCGCAAGTTCCCCGCCCAGCTCGCGAAATTTGGCAAGCAGCGTCCGCAGCGCCAGATCCGGCCCTCTGCCTTCCCAATCCAGACCTCCCGTGATCGCCCGTGGCGGCGCGAGCACCCAGCGCTGCCAAACCACCTGAGGATTGCGGATGAAGCGAACACCCTGATCGCGCAACCAGTGCACCGATCGCAGCGCATTGTCGGCGAGAAGCGTAGCGAGTGACGGGTTGATATACCCTTTGGTGGCCTCGTTCATTGCATCCCGAAGCAACGCCGGGTCATCTGCCACATCTCTGAACGCAAGATGCAGGATGCCGCCCGAGTAACGCGAGTTGCAGAGATACCGGTCGCTGCTGCCCTGATCGAGCACCGCCACAGACAGACCCAGTTGGCGCGCGCGAACCGCAGCCGACAGGCCCGCCAGTCCGCCACCCATGATCACAAGATCCCGCTTCAAATTGTGCCCCTCACCTTTCGCGTGCCGAAGCGCTGGTTATGGCAGGAGCGGTCGAACCCGTCAATTAAAGAGCACGATGACTGAAGTCACCCGCCACCATCCGGTTCCACTTTTTGAAACTGCGTACCGGCAGATGGGCGACTTCGGGGCCAGAGTCGTCCTGATCGCAACCATGATCCGTCTCCACGCTGTCTGCCATGAACGCATCGACCTCCTCCCCGGCCAGTCTCCCCGCGCCTGACAGTCAATACGACCTGATCGTTGTGGGGTCGGGCGCGGCCGCCCTGAGTGCGGCGGTCACCGCGGCCATCGTCGGTCTCAAGACAGCCGTGATCGAAAAGGCAGACGTGCTCGGGGGTACCACAGCCATCTCGGCAGGGGGGGTCTGGATTCCCTGCAATCATCTGGCGTCCGCAGCAGGCGTGCGCGACACACCCGAGGCAGCCTGGGACTATTTGAGTCACTGCGCTGGCGCATGTTTTCGCCCCGATCTCGTAGCGGCTTTCATCACGCACGCGCCACGAATGCTGCACTTCATGGAAGACCGTGCCGCCGTCCGGTTCAGCTACGCCGCAGGGCGCCCCGACTATCGTCCAGACATCCCTGGCGCGGCACACGAAGGCCGGACCATTCACCCCTTACCCTTTGACGGACGGCGCCTGGGCTCGCAGATCAGCCGACTGCGACCGCCCCTGCGCGAGATGACTTTTCTCGGACTGATGATCAAGCCCGGGCCCGATCTCAAGCACTTTCTGAACGCGCTTCGCTCATTCAACTCTTTCCGGTTTGTCGCCCGCAAGCTTGCCCGCCATTTCCGCGATCTGATCGTCCATCGTCGACCGATGGATCTCTCGAATGGCAACGCGCTTGTAGCCCGACTCATGCTGTCCGCCCTCGACAACGGCGCCGACATCTTCACCGCCTGCGGACTCGAGTCGATCGAGGTGCGCGATGGTCGCGTGGTCGCCGTCCAGGTGACCACCCCGAACGGTCTTCGGCGGATGATTGCCTCGCGTGGCATCGTTCTGGCAACCGGTGGCTTTTCTCACGATCGACAGCGGCAGCAACAGTTGTTTCCGCATGCGGCACGTGGCCAGTCGCACCACTCGCCGGTCCCCGCCACCTTGACTGGCGACGCGCTGCGCGCGGCCGAAGCGGCAGGCGCCCGGCTCAATCTTCATCAGCGCCACGCCGCCTGCTGGGCGCCGGTGTCGCGTATCCCGAAAAACGATGGCACGCATGTCAATTTCCCGCATCTCATTGACCGCCAGAAGCCAGGGTTCATCGCGGTGAACCGTTCGGGGCTACGCTTCGTGAATGAAGCCTCCTCGTACCATGACTTCGGACAGGCGATGATCGCGACCTGCGAAGCCGACAGTGAGGTGACCGCCTGGCTCATTGCAGACCATCGCGCCATGCGACGCTATGGCATGGGGGCCGCAAGGCCCCACCCGCTGCCGTTTGGAGAACATATTCGAAGCGGCTATCTGATCCGCGCCGGCTCACTTGGCGAACTCGCTCGCAGGCTTGAACTACCGATCGACACTTTTCTGAAAACCGTCAAGACATTCAATGAGCATGCCCGCGCGGGTCACGACCCTGCGTTCGGAAAGGGCTCCAATCTCTACAACCAGTACAACGGTGACGCCTCGCATCGACCCAATCCCTGCATCGCCCCGATCGAAAGCGGGCCGTTCTACGCGGTTCGCCTGCACATCGGTGAACTCGGCACCCTGCTCGGGCTCGACATCGACCACCGGGCCCGCGTGCTCGATCAGACAGGACGCCCGATCGATGGTTTATACGCAGCCGGCAACGATGCCTCCAATCTCATGGGTGGCGACTACCCCGGCGGCGGCGCCACCCTGGGCCCAGGAATGTGTACAGGCTATCTCGCAGCCCTGCACGCTGCGGGCCAGATTGATGACGCACCGGACCCGCCCGTACGTGCATAGTCCCAACCCCGGGCAATCTCAATCCCGGCCCGCCCTGATTGCCATCACCGGCCGGGTGACGTAGGCTCACTGGCCTTTGCAGACGCGGCTATGGAGCAGATCCCATGAAACTTTGCCGATTCAACAATAACCGCCTGGGTGTGGTCGATCTCGAAGCCGGTGTCGTCGCCGATGTCACGCCGGCGATGGAGCGCGTACGAATCGGAAAGAGCTACCCTTTGCCTCGGCATGACGCCCTCATTGCAAGTCTGCCTGCAGTGCGCAGTGCGATTCGAACCGTGATCAAATCGGCGCGCCGGCTGCAGCTTTCGAAAGTGAAGCTTTTGCCGCCGGTTGCCAATCCCGGCAAGATCGTTGGCGCGCCGATCAACTATCTCGACCATGTCGCGGAGACCGCAGCAGACCAGAGCGTCGCCCATGGGCGTGACATGGCAAGCGCCACCATCGCTCGCTGGGGAATGTTCCTCAAGGCCACCTCGGCGCTGGTCGGCCCAGCCGAGGGCGTCACCCTTCGAACGCCACACACCGACATCGAGAACCGCAACGATCACGAACTCGAACTCGTCGCAGTCATCGGAAAGCGTGGCACGCGGATCGGCCGCCATGAGGCACTGTCATATGTGGCCGGCTATTCAATCGGTCTTGACATGACGCTGCGCGGCCCGCAGTTTCCCGACTTCAGGAAATCGATCGACACCTACGCGGTGCTGGGTCCCTGGATGGTCACCGCCGATGAGTTTGGCGACCCTGCCAACGTAAACATGCATCTGACGGTAAATGGCGAATTGCGCCAAAAGACCTCCACCGATTCCATGGTGTTCGATCTGCCGAGGCTCATCGAATTCACCAGCGCCTACTACACTCTCGAGCCAGGCGATCTCATCTATACCGGCACCCCGGCGGGCGTGGGCCCGGTGAAACCTGGCGACATGATCGAGGCCCATGTTGAGCGGATCGGCTCCATGCAGATCGCCGTTCGCTGATCTTCTGACGCCTCACGCCCAACTTGTCCCCCATGAACAACTCCCCAGTACTTGCCTCGGTTGACGCCCGCGGCGTTGCAACGCTCACGCTCAACCGACCCGAGGTTGGCAACGCCTACGACGCAGCCCTGATCGCAGCGGCCACCACCAGCCTCAATGAGTTACGCCGCCGAGCGGACCTGCGTGTACTGATCATCCGCGGCGAGGGCCGGCATTTCCAGGCGGGCGCCGACCTCGCCTGGCTAGAGTCGGTCAGGCAGCAGTCGCCCGCCGATAATGTGCAGGCCTCGCACGCGGTCGCCGACCTCATGCGTCAACTGAACCACCTGCCGCTTCCCACCGTTGCGCTGGTGCAGGGAGCGTGTTTCGGCGGCGGCACCGGACTGATCGCTTCATGTGACATCGTGATCGGCGCCGACAACGCCCGGTTCTCCATCGCTGAAACCCGCTGGGGCATGATGGCGGGCATCATCATTCCGCAGTTGAATGACGCGATCAGCGTGCGGCAGGTGCGCCGCTATGCACTCACGGGCGAGCGCTTTGATGCAGCCGAGGCGCTTCGAATCGGACTCCTGCATCAGGTCGTACCGCTCGCCGATCTTGAGGTGGCTGGAGAGCGCGTCGTGGACGCGCTGCTTCAGAACGCACCGCACGCCAATGCCCTCACTAAGCAGGTTGCACTCGAATATGCCTGGTCGGACCTTTCCGAACGCGACTTTGATCGCCTGGTCGATCAGCACGCTGCCAAGCGTCAATCCGCTGAGGCTCGCGAGGGGCTCGCATCGTTTCATGCCGGGCGCAGCGCCGCCTGGTATCCATCGAAGTAACCCGCAGGAGCCGCACCATGCAGGACACCGCCTTCAAGCAGAGCCTCATGATCACCCACCTGGAGGACACCAGGTTCGCGCCACTCCAGGCGAACAACGGCGCGCCCCGGCCATGGTTCCTGTATCGCCAACTGGGCGTCGACAAGGCCACAGGCGGCGCCTACGACGCACATGTCATTCGCGCAGCCCCCGGTGCCAAACCCCCGATCGGTGAGCACAAACACACCGAGCTCGACGTCCTGTTCGTCTACGTCCTGAATGGGTGGGTACGCTTCGGATACGTGGGCCACGGCGAACACACGCTCAAGGCAGGCGACTGCCACGTCATTCCGCCAGGGCTGTCGCATAGCGTGATCGATTGGTCGCCCGACGTGGAACTTCTCGAGATCACCTCCCCGGCGGAATACAAGACCATCGACACCGTCAACGGCGCTGAATGAAGTCAATTTTCAATCAACCCAAAGCATTCACCGGAGTTCCGATGACCCTGTTTTCCCGCCCCGGCCATGTCAATCGCCGACGTAGCCTGTTGCGCGCCTCACTCGCTGCCTCGACCGCCGCGCTCGTCGGCCCGGTCCTGGCCCAATCCGGCTTTCCGTCGCGCCCCATCCGCATGGTCGTGCCGTTCGCCGCCGGCGGTCCCGCCGACATGATGACGCGCGCGCTCGCCAATGCCTTGGCCACCCAGACCGGCCATCAGTGGGTGGTCGAAAACCGACCCGGTGCCGGTGGCAATATCGCTGCCGCGCACGTCGCATCCTCGGCGCCTGATGGGCACACGCTGCTGGTCGCGGGCCAGGCCATTCTTGCCATCAACAAGCCTCTGTTCGGCAAGCTGTCCTACGATCCCGAACGCGACTTCACCTGGATCGGCATGATGGGAAGCCAACCCAACGTCCTGGTCATCAACACCGAGGCTGTGCCGGTGTCCGACATGAAGGGATTCATTGATCTCGCTCGCGCCCAGCCTGGCAAACTCGCATATGGATCAAACGGCGTGGGCTCACTTGCACACCTCAAGACCGAGGTGATGGCGCAAATGGCGGGCCTGAAGTTCATTCACGTTCCGTATCAGGGCGCAGCACCCCAGCGCACCGACCTGCTTGCCGGACGGATCGGCTTCAGCCAGATCGGCGCGTCCGCGGCCATTCCGCTTCTGCAGGGTGACAAGACCCGTGCGCTCGCCGTCAGCACCGCCAAGCGCTCTCCCGCGCTTCCGAACGTGCCCACCCTGATCGAGTCGGGTTTTGCCGACCTTGACGTGCCGGTGTGGTTCGCGGCCGTGGCGCACTCAGCCACGCCGGCCCCGGTGCTTGCCTCGCTAAGACAGGCGCTCGCCAGTGCCACCGCCACGGGTGCCTACGGTGCCGAGATGGCCAAGCAGCATGGCAGCGCCGAGCAGATCAGTGTCGAGGCTGCAGAAAACATGCTGGTTCGCGAGCGGCGCATATGGGCCGAGGCCGTGAAAATCACCGGTGCCACCGCTTCCTGACATCATGAGCCGGGCGGGTTTCGCTACGCCCTACATAAGGGAAAACCGTGCGTTTCAAAGGTAAGGTTGCGCTCATTGCCGGTGCGGGTTCATCCGCGCCCGGATGGAGTAACGGCATGGCAGTGAGCGTTGCGCTCGCTCGCGAAGGCGCACACATCGCAGCGCTCGACGCCAGTCTCGACAACCTTCAGCCCACTCTCAACGCGGTTGCCGAAGCCGGTGCCGAGTGCATACCGCTTATTGCCGATGTCACGCAAAGCGCCTCGCTGAAAGACGCGGTCGACGCAACCTGGGCCCGCTTCGGTCGAATCGACATCCTGTTCAACAACGTGGGTTTGCAGGCGCTGGGCGGGCCCGAGGAAATCAGCGAAGACACCTGGGATCGGCTGATGAGTGCTAACGTAAAATCGGTGATGCTTGCCTGCAAGCATGTGCTGCCCATCATGCGAGGCCAGCGCTCAGGGGTCATCATCAACAATTCATCGCTGGCGGCCATCAGTTTTCTGTATCCGAGCATCGCCTACTCCAGCTCGAAAGGGGCGGTGGATGCCTTCACGCGCAACCTCGCGGTGCAGGTTGCCCCTGATGGCATCCGGGTCGTTGCCGTGCGTCCTGGCCTCATGGCTACCCCCCGAATTACCGAGCGGCTGAAGCAGAAATTCGGCGACGATTTTCATCGGGCGCTCGCAGATCGGCATCGCATTGTTCCCATGGGGCGGATGGGCGACGCCTGGGATGTCGCCCACGCCGTTGCCTTTCTTGCGAGCGACGACGCGCGCTACATCACGGCAACCGAGCTGATCATTGATGGCGGCCTCAGCGCAAGCGTCATCGGCCAACCCTGGAGCGGTGAACGCAATCTCTGAGGGCTGCGCTACACTCGCATTCAAACAACACCGACGGAGGAGTTCCATGTCTCTTTTGCGTACCAGCCTCGCCGCGATCGCGCTCGGGCTTGCCATGCCTGCGCTTGCACAGGACGTCATACGTATCGGCGCCCCGCTGCCCATCACCGGTCCGCTTTCGCCTGAAGCCGTCAAGCAGCAGCGCGGCTACGACCTCTGGGCAGAAACAGCCAATAAGGCTGGCGGTGTGCGGGTTGGTGACCGTCGCATGCGCGTCGAGATCGTTTATGTCGATTACCAGTCAAACACGCCTCGCGCAGTTCAGGCGGCCGAGCGCCTCATCACGCAGGACAAAGTGAACTTCCTGTTCTCGCCCTTCGGTTCGGGCGCAGCCAAGGCTGCATCCACGGTCTCGGAAAAATATCAGGTGCCCACCATCGCGGCCACCGCGTCATCGGCTCAGGTCTACGACCAGGGCTACAAATACCTGTTCGGCACTTTCACGCCCAATGACACCCTCACCGAGCCGCTCGCCGATATCGTGAAGGCGCAGGCGCCGGGCGTAAACCGCGTCGCGATCCTCGCGCGAAACGATCTCTTCCCGCTCGCAATCGCCCAGGAAATGGAGAAATCGGCCAAGGCCCGCGGCATGCGCGTGGTCTATTCAGAGAAGTACGCCATCGGCACCCTTGACCACGCTTCGGCACTCACCCAGATCAAGGCGCAGGCGCCGCACTGGATCTTTGCAACCGGCTACACCAACGACCTCGTGCTGATGCGCAAGCAAATGGCTGACCTCAAGATCGAGGCGCCCATCGTCACCATGATCGCTGCCCCCGCCTACCAGGAGTTCATCGATTCGGCCGGCAAGGGCGCAGAGAACATCACCAGCGCGGCCTGGTGGCATCCGGCCGTGCGCTACAAGGGAACCGACATCTTCGGCACCACCGAGGCCTATGTTCAGGCCTTCAAGGCGAAATACCGGGCCGACCCCGATTACGGCGAGGCCTCGGCATCCGCAGCAGGCGCGCTCCTGCAGATGGCCATCGAGAAGGCGGGCACGCTTGATCGGCAGAAGGTCCGCGACGAACTGGCCAATCTCAACGTCACCACGTTCTGGGGGCCGGTGAAGTTTGGCCCCACCGGTCAGATCAACTCACTGGTTCCGCCGGTGTTCCAGATTCAAGGCGCAAAGCCCATCGTGATTCATCCGCCGGAAGTCAAACAGGGCGATCTGCGGCTGGGCGTGCAGTAACCCGAACCCGTTGCAACACCCTGCTGGCGCCCGCTCTGCGAAGCGCCAGCTTCGCGGTCTGCCTGCGTAACACCCATCTGCCATGCTTTATCTCCAGGTTCTTCTGAACGGTCTGGTGCTGGGCGGCCTGTTCGCCTGTATCGCGGCGGGCTTCTCGCTTGTCTGGGGGGTGTTGAACGTCATCAACATCCTCCACGGTTCGTTCATCGTATTGGGCGCCTACGCAGCGTGGTACGGCCACGCCCTGTGGGGCATCCATCCGTTTGTATCGATACTCCTCGTTGCGCCGCTGTTTTTCGCGCTCGGCTACGCCATCCAGTCGGGTCTCCTCAATCGCGTCATTGCGGCGCCCGTGCTGCTCACTCTCACGCTCACCTTCGGCCTCGACCTCATGCTGTCGAATGCCATGCTGGCAGCGTTCAAGGCCGACTTTCGCAAGCTTGTACTCGACCCACCACTCGGGGTGCTGAGTCTCGGAAACATTGTGCTGCCGGTTGATCGCCTCGCGGCCATGGCGCTCGCCCTGCTCCTCACGCTGCTTCTTTATCTGGTGCTATCGCGCTCGCGAACCGGGCGTGCGATTGTTGCCGTTCGCATGGACCGCGAGGCGGCCTCGCTCATGGGCGTCAATGTCTATCGAACCTACGCCATCACTTTCGGACTGGGTGCGCTGATGGCGGGCGTCGCAGGCCCCCTCATCGCAATGATCTTTCCCATTTCCCCGCTCACGGGGCCCGTCTATCTCGGCAAGGCATTCGTCGTGTGCGTGCTGGGCGGATTGGGCAGCGTGCCAGGCGCGATGGTTGGAGGGCTGGTCCTGGGCGTGGTGGAAAGCTTCGCCGCGCTCTGGTTCGGGCCCGAGCACGCAGTCACTGTGGCTTTCGCCTTGCTGATCGCAATGCTGGTCTTTCGCCCCACGGGTCTCCTGGGTCGAAAAGGCTATGAGTAACCCCGCCATGGCCGCGCTCCATACTGCTGCCCGCCGCGATCTCGGCCTCGCATGCCTGCTATTCGCACTTATGGCGCTGCCCCCCTTTGTGGCTGACACCTACATCCTGCGTCTGGGCACCACCATGCTCATGTATGCGGTGTTGGCGCTGTCCTGGAACTTCATCGGTGGCATGGCGGGTTATCCGTCGTTTGCCACTGCGGCGTTTTTCGGGCTGGGTGCCTATGCAGGAGGCGTGGCGCAAAAATTCGGGATCGGAATGTGGCTCGCATGGGGGTTCGCGGGCCTGATTGCGCTGCTGTTTGCCGCAGCGCTCGGCCTCGCACTGCTGCGTCTTCGAGGCCATTACTTCGCGATCGCGAGCCTGGTGGTGGCGGAAGTGCTGCGCGAAATCATCAACTCGGCAACCGATCTGACAGGTGGCGGCATGGGCCTCAATCTGCCGCTTCGCACGGGGCAGTCGGTCGAGCAGCAGGCAGACTTTTTTTACTGGACCATGCTGGGGCTCGCCGCGGTCGCCATGGCCGCCACCCTCGCAGTTCAGCACGGCCGTCTTGGTTTCGGCCTGCGCTGCATCCAGCAAAACGAATCGGCTGCCGACATGCTGGGTGTGAACACCACCGCCACCAAGACGTCAGCCTTCGCGCTGTCGGCTGTGTTCACCGGTATCGCCGGGGCAATCTATGCCTCCTGGGTCAACTATATCGAACCCCCCGATGTGTTCGACGTGCTCTATTCGGTCAAGCCTATCGTCATGGTCCTGCTGGGCGGCGCGGGATCGGCATTTGGCCCGATCATCGGCGCCGGCGTGTTTCTGGGCCTGGAAGAAATCGTCTGGCGACGCTTTCTCGAAGTCCACTCGGGCGTACTCGGGCTTCTCATTGTTCTGCTGGTGCTCTTTCTGCCGCGCGGGCTGGCAGGCATCGCGCGGCGTCGGGCGCGGGGCCACACACCATGACCCCGCTTCTCGAATTGCGCGCGGTGTCTCGCCGCTTTGGTGGACTGGCCGCGGTCAACAACGTCAGCCTCTCCGTGAAGGCAGGCGAAATTATCGGGTTGATCGGACCCAACGGTGCGGGGAAAACCACCCTGGTGAATGTCATCACCGGTGTGCATCCCGCCTCCAGCGGATCGGTCCTCTTCAACGGACGCGATGTCACGCGCTGTGCACCGTGGCAGGCTGCC
>CAMBZS010000030.1 GCA_945872335.1 Bordetella parapertussis
GTGGTCGGTCGAGTGTTAACCGTGCCCAAATGACCTGGCGGGAAAACCCCTCTGACAATCCATTTGAACGCGTTGACCCTGATAGCGAATTCCAGCGACTGAAGAGGGCCGCCGCCGATTCCGACTCACCCACCGCCTCCAGCAGTTGAACCGTAGGCGCGAGATTGGCCTGATTTCCCAGCTTCGTCACCGGCGCCGACAGCGCACCGTCGCAAGCGAAAAAAGACGAAGCAAGGAACGCAAGCGCCAAAAACAATCGAACAAAAACCGCCTGACAGTTCATGGGCAGGGTTTAACCGAGTAAAAGAACAATCCAATCCCGAAAGCTGTACCTCACCGCAGAAGCGTAACACTGCGATAATCCTTGCGCTCGTGATGAAAACGGGCAGTCGATCGTATTCCGCTCATCACCACTTACACCAAGCCAACGCACCCATGGCACCCGACATTCTCCTGATTGAAGACGATCCGGACCTCCGCGAAGAGGTTGCAACATTTCTCCGATACTCCAGTTTTGAAGTACGCGAATGCGCTGGCGTGGCGCAAGCTGCGAGCGCTATTCGAGAGCGCCGACCCGATGCCGCGCTGATCGATGTCCTGCTCCCCGATGGCTCGGGCCTGGCTCTCCTGCCTATTCTTCGCAGCGAAGCACCGCAGTGTGTGAACCTCATGCTGTCAGCCCGGTTTGAACTCCAGTTGAAGCTTGACGCTTACCGACAGGGCGCAGACAACTACCTCGTCAAACCGATTGACCCGCGCGAACTGGTGGCACTCCTCAACGCGGTGATCGCGCGCGTGCCCACAGGATCGAAGGGCGCCTGGATCATCGAAAGTGACTCGCCCACCCTGCGGGGCCCCAACGGTCTGACCCAGACATTGAGCCTGCAAGAGATCACCATTCTCAAAGTGCTGGCGGTCGCCCCGGATCGGTTCGCAACGCGCCGCTCGCTGGTTGAAGCGCTGGGCCACAACTATCTCGCCTATGACGAACAACGGCTAGAGGCCATGATCAGCCGATTGCGCAAGAAAATCGTCCCGCTTGGCGATAACCCGGTCAAGGCTGCGCACGGCCGCGGCTATGTGTTTACCCAGACGCTCAAGATAGCCTGATGAGCCACGTCTGTCCTCAATCGCGCTGAAATGCAGGCCAGGCCCAAAGGCCGGAGCGCAGGCGGTCCAGCCATAGCGCAACAATCTGGGTCTTGACGTCGCTGAGGTGGCCCGACCGCACCGCTTCCAGCATCCAGTCAATCGTGACCAGCTCGGTTTCCAGAAATTCGCCGTGATCGAGTTGCCGGCCGCGAAACTCAAGTCCCCGGCATAGATAAATTTCCAACACCTCGTCGGCAAACCCGATGGCGGGATGAAGGCGGGTCAGAAACGCCCACTCGGCTGCAACGTAGCCGGTTTCCTCGAGCAGCTCCCGCTTTGCGGTCTGAAGAAAATTCTCGCCAGGATCACGTTTACCCGCGGGCACCTCGACAAAAACCTGCCGGACCGGGTAGCGATACTGCCTCTCGATCAATACCCGGCCATCGTCAAGTAGCGGCACCATGACCGCTGCTCCCGGGTGAACGATGTATTCGCGCGAAGACTGCGAACCATCGGGCAGTCGAACCTGATCACGCCGCACTTCGAGGAAGCTGCCGCGATAGACCGTTTCCGATCCAAGCGGCAACTCAGCGAGGCGTTCGTGGACGCCGTCGGTGGCCGACATTAGGCAATGCAGCGGGCGGCCGGCTCAGGAGCCAAGCGCCTGTCGGACGGCATCCAGGCAGACGCCAATCAGCGGCCCAGGAAGCAATCCGAGGAGAAACACCAGCGCGCCATTCGTCGCCAGCACCAATGCCGCTGAACTCGACGGCGCAACAGGCGAAGCATCAGCGGGGGGATCGAAGTACATGAGTTTCACCACCCGCAGGTAGTAGAACGCAGCCACCAGAGAGAGCATGACGGCGAACACCGCAAGCCAGGTCATGCCAGCCGACACCACCGAGCCGATGATGATGAATTTGGCGTAGAACCCAACCATTGGCGGAATGCCGGCGAGCGAAAACATGAGCAGCAACATCACCAGCGCGATCCAGGGACTGCGTTGGTTCAGGCCCCGCAGATCGTCAAGCGTTTCGGCTTCAAAACCCGCGCGAGACAGCAGCATGATCACGCCGAACGTGCCTACGGTTGTGAACACATAGGTGACGATATAGAAGAGCGACGATCCCCAGGCGTCAGCCGCCCCGGCAGCATCGCCGTCCACCACGCCCGAGAGCATGCCCAGAAGCACAAAACCCACCTGAGAAATGGTGGAGTAGGCGAGCATGCGCTTCAGATTCTGCTGCGCGATAGCCGCCACATTACCCACCACCAGCGAAGCAACCGCGAGCACCAGCAACATGGGCTGCCAGTCTGCCCAGGCACCCAGCATGCCTTCGGCCAGCAGGCGAAAGGCAATGGCAAAGCCGGCGAGTTTGGGCGCTCCGGCAATGAGCAACGTCATGGCAGTGGGCGTGCCCTGATACACATCGGGAATCCACATGTGGAAGGGCACGGCGCCGAACTTGAATGCAAGCCCCGCCACGATGAACACCAGGCCCAGCGCAAACACCCAGGTATCGACCTCACCGCTCACCAGACGCCCGGCAATTTCATCGATGGCAAGCGTTCCAGCGCCACCGTAGATCATGGACATGCCATAGAGCAGGAAACCGGACGCCAGCGCGCCCAGTACAAAATACTTGATCGCGGCTTCGCTGCTCAGCCCTGAATCACGCCGCAAGGCAGCAAGCGCATAGAGCGAGAGCGACATCAGCTCGAGCCCGAGGTAGACCACCAGCAAGTGGTTGGCCGAAATCATGACGAACTGACCGAGGAGCGACAGCAGCGCGAGGCTTTGAAACTCGCCGCGCGCCACCTCGCGGTCATCGCAGTAGCGCGACGACAGCACCAGCGAGGCGCCCACCGCGATCACCGCACAGAGCTTGAGCAGCCGCGACAGGGAGTCGGCAATCACCATGCCGCCAAACGCTGTTTCGGTGGTGGTGGAAGACTGCGGAATGAGCGCAAGCAACGCGAGCGCGAGCACCAGCAGTGCACGGGTGGTGCCGCCAAACCGGCGCCGGGCATTTCCCGCGTCGGACAACAACAGCACGCAGATGCCAATCAGCAGCAGGATCTCTGGCAGCAGAAGCACCAGATTGAACGATTGCTCAGTCATGTCGACTCACCTGACCTTCGAAGCTGCCACATGTCGCAGCAGCGCATCGACCGACGCGTCGGTCATATCCGTGACAGGCTTCGGGTACAGACCCATGACCAGCACCATGACCGCCATGACCACGAGCATCCAGAACTCGCGTCGTGACAGGTCGCCAAGACCCGCGACACTGTCGTTGGCCACCGCGCCGAAGAGCACGCGCTTGTACATCCAGAGTGAGTAGGCGGCGCCAAAGATGAGGGTGGTCGCGGCGAGTGCAGCCACCCAGAAGTTGAATTGCACGGCGCCCAGAATGACGAAAAACTCGCCCACAAAACCGGAGGTGGCAGGTAATCCGGCATTGGCCATGGCAAAAAGCATGAACAGCGCAGCGAACTTCGGCATGGTGTTCGCAACCCCGCCATAGTCGGCGATATTGCGCGAATGCATCCGGTCATAGAGCACGCCGATGCAGAGGAACATGGCGCCCGACACAAACCCGTGCGAGATCATCTGAACGATCGCGCCCTGAACGCCCATCTGGTTGAAGATGAAAAAGCCCAGCGTGACAAAACCCATGTGCGCGATGGACGAATACGCCACCAGCTTTTTCATATCGGTCTGAACGAGCGCAACCAGGCCGATGTACACCACTGCGATGAGCGACAGGGTGATCATGAATCCGGCAAGCTCCTGGCTTGCATCGGGCGCGATGGGCAGCGAGAAGCGCAGGAACCCGTAGGCGCCCAACTTCAGCATGATGGCGGCCAGCACCACCGAGCCGCCGGTGGGAGCCTCGACGTGGGCGTCAGGCAGCCAGGTGTGTACCGGCCACATGGGCACCTTCACCGCGAAGGCCACCAGGAAGGCAACAAAGATCAGCGTCTGCTCCTTCATGGAGAGCGGAAGCATGTGCCACTCGATGATCGAAAACGAGCCCGACATGAGATAGAGGTAGACGAGCGCCACGAGCGTGAGCAGCGAACCCAGGAGCGTGTAGAGGAAAAACTTGAACGCCGCATAGACCCGGTTTGCGCCGCCCCACACGCCGATGATGATGTACATCGGAATGAGCGTGGCCTCGAAGAACACGTAGAACAGGAGGCCATCCAGGGCGCTGAACACGCCGACCATCAGCCCGGAAAGAATCAGGAATGCGGCCATGTACTGATGCACCCGCGACTCGATCACCTCCCAACCGGCAACCACGACAATGATGGTGATGAATGCGGTGAGCAACACAAACCAGACCGACAATCCATCTACACCAAGCAGATAACTGGCCCCGAGCAGTTCGATCCAGGGTAGTTGTTCAACAAACTGCAGGTCAGCCGTTCCGCGCTCGAAACCGGTGAAGAGCGGGATGGTGACGAGGAACCCGAGGATGGCGCCCACGAGGGCAATCACCCGGACAGTGGGGGCATTCCGGTCGTTGCCGAAGGCGAGCAGGAACGCGCCGAAGGCGATCGGCACCCAGATCGCAGCGCTGAGAACGGGGATGGCATTCATGGTGTCAGAGGGGCTCGTTCCGCGGGGTGCTCAGTGCCGGATCATCGGCAGGACGACAAACAGCAACAGCACTGCAACGCCGACGATCATGGTGACTGCGTAGGTATTGAGGCGACCGGTCTGTACATGGCGAAGCATGGCCGCAAAGCCACCCACCAACCTGGCGCTTCCGTTGACCGCGACACCATCGATCAACTCCTGATCCCCACGTTTCCAGAGCGACCGGCCAAGAAAACGCGCGCCCGCGGCAAACACCACCTCGTTGAGACGATCGAGGTAGTACTTGTTTTCGAGCAGGCGATGGAGCCCCGCAAACCTCTGCTTGACGCCTTCCGGCAACGCCGGATTGACGAGGTACATGTACCAGGCCGCCCCAACCCCCGCGATCATGAGCACGAATGGCAAGGTCTGGAAGGCATGCAAGCCCATGGCGACCGGTCCGTGGAAGTGCGCCGCAACCTCGGCGAGCGCCGGGTGGCTATCGAGCACCGCGATCACGCCATCGAAATAGCCGCCAAACAGCATGGGGCCCACCGTGAGAAAACCGATGGCGAGGGAGGGAATGGCGAGTAGCAGCAAAGGAAGTGTGACCACCCAGGGCGATTCATGCGGCTTGTCGCCGGCTGCGAGCCCGTGGTGATGGTGGTCGTCGTGCGCCGCGTCGGCGTGCCCATGATCAACCGTATGCCCCCATCTTTCCTTGCCATGAAACACCAGGAAATACATTCGGAACGAGTAAAAAGCGGTAACGAACACCCCTGCCATGACTGCGAAGTAAGCGAATCCCGCGCCCGGCACATTGGCAGCCTTCGCGGCCTCGATGATCAGGTCTTTGGAGTAAAAACCCGACAGGAACGGCGTACCAATCAGCGCAAGCGAGCCAACCAGCGAAGTGATCCAGGTGAGCGGCATGTACTTGCGCAGCCCCCCCATGTTGCGAATGTCCTGATCGTGATGCATGCCGATGATCACCGAGCCCGCGGCGAGGAACAGGAGCGCCTTGAAGAACGCATGGGTCATGAGATGGAATACCGCGATTCCGTAGGCGGAGGCTCCCAGCGCCACGGTCATGTACCCCAGCTGCGACAGCGTGGAGTAGGCCACCACCCGCTTGATGTCGTTCTGGACAATTCCGAGAAAGCCCATGAAGAGCGCGGTGATGGCGCCGATCACCATCACGAAACCAAGCGCGGTATCGGACAGTTCGAAGAGCGGGGACATGCGCGCCACCATGAAGATGCCGGCGGTCACCATCGTGGCGGCGTGAATCAGCGCCGAGATCGGCGTGGGACCTTCCATGGAATCGGGCAGCCAGACATGGAGGGGGAACTGGGCTGACTTCCCCATGGCACCGATGAACAGGCAGATGCAGGTGACTGTGAGCAGAGACCACTCGGCCTCGCCCATGAGGTTGAGCGTGGCACGCGCCAAATCGGGGGCGGCTTCGAACACCTCCACGTAATCGAGGCTGCCGAAATAAACCAGCACCAGACCGATGCCGAGCACGAACCCGAAATCGCCCACCCGGTTGACCAGGAACGCCTTCAGGTTGGCATAGATGGCGGTTGGCCGCGTGAACCAGAAACCGATGAGCAGATAAGAGACCAGACCCACCGCCTCCCAGCCGAAGAACAACTGGAGGAAGTTGTTGGCCATGACCAGCATCATCATCGCGAAGGTGAAGAGCGAGATGTAGCTGAAAAACCGCTGGTATCCGGGGTCGTCGGCCATGTAGCCAATGGTGTAGATGTGAACCATCAGCGACACAAACGTGACCACGCACATCATGGTGGCGGTGAGCGTGTCGATCAGGAAACCGACCTCCAGGCGGACATCGCCAATCACCGCCCACTCGTAGAGCGTGCCGTTGAAGGTGTTGCCGGCCAGCACATCGACCAGGGTCCAGAAGGACGCCCCGCAGGACGCCGCCACGCCGGTGATGGTGGCCCAGTGCGAGGCAGTACGACCAATGGCGCGACCGAACAGGCCTGCGATGATGGCGCCAGCCAGCGGGGCAAACGCAGCAAGCAGATAAGCCAGTTTCATGTCAGCGTGCATGCCGGTCATCCCTTCAGGCTGCCGAGATCTTCAACGTCGATACTGCGCAGGTTGCGAAACAGCACGACCAGAATCGCCAGGCCGATCGCCGACTCGGCGGCCGCCACGGTGAGAATGAAAAACACGAACACCTGACCCGCCATGTCACCCAGGAAGTGCGAGAAAGCAATGAAATTGAGGTTGACCGCGAGCAGCATGAGTTCGATTGCCATCAGCACGATGATGACGTTGCGGCGGTTGAGGAAAATGCCGACGATGCTGATCGCAAACAGAATGGCGCCGAGCGTGAGGTAATGGGCAAGCGTGAGCGTCATGGTGATCAGCCCTGTCGCGGCGGGGTGGGAGGCGAGGCGTCGACGCCAGCCTGCGCATCGGCATCCGCAGCCCCTGCGCGGGGTTCGGAGGGCATTGGCACCAGCCGGATTCTGTCTTCGCGCCGGGTGCGAACCGCAGCGGAGGGATCGTTATAGCGGGAATCCTTGCGGCGACGAAGCGTAAGTGCGATGGCAGCAATGATCGCCACCAGCAGAATGACAGCGGCAATTTCCACTGGGTAGATGTATTCGGTGTAGAGCACCTCGCCCAGAAGCTGGGTATTGCCCGGACCACCACTCGACGCGTCAAGCGGGGGCAACGGCCGATCGAGGCGACTCCAGATCACCAGCGCCAGTTCCGCCACCACCACACCGCCCACCAGCAGCGCCACCGGAAGATTGCGCCAGAAGCCCTCGCGCATCCGGTCGAGGTTGATGTCTAGCATCATCACCACAAACAGGAACAGCACCATGACCGCGCCCACATAGACGAGCACCAGCGTGATGGCAAGGAACTCGGCGCCGAGCAGCATCCAGATGCAGGCCGCCGAGCAGAACGCGAGCACCAGAAACAGCGCGGAGTGAACCGGGTTGCGTGCGGAGATCACCCGCAGCGCCGACAACACGGTGACGGCGGAGAAAACGTAGAAAAGTACGGTCTGGGCGTCCATGTTTTGGGGCGTGTCCGTCAGGCCGGCGGGTGCCGGTCAGCGGTACTGCGCATCGGCCTCCCTGTTGGCGGCGATTTCCTTTTCGTAGCGATCGCCGACCGCCAGCAGCATCTCTTTGGTGAAGTAGAGATCGCCGCGCTTTTCGCCGTGGTATTCGTGAATATGCGTTTCAACAATGGAATCGACCGGGCAACTTTCTTCGCAAAAGCCGCAGAAGATGCACTTGGTGAGGTCGATGTCGTAACGCGTGGTGCGGCGGGTGTTGTCGGCACGCACTTCGGATTCGATGGTGATCGCCAGGGCAGGACACACTGCTTCGCAGAGCTTGCAGGCAATACAGCGCTCTTCACCATTGGGATAACGGCGCAGGGCATGCAGACCGCGGAATCGCGGCGACATCGGGGTTTTCTCTTCCGGATACTGAACCGTGATCTTGCGGGCGAAAAAATATCGCCCGGTGAGCGCGAGGCCCTTCAGCATCTCGCTCAACATGAAACTTGACAGGAACTCCTTCACCGCCATGGTCTTGGCCTCACTTCCAGATGTTCCAGGGCGTCTGCATCCAGATCGCGACGACAACCAGCCACACCAGCGTCACCGGAATGAAAATCTTCCAGCCCAGCCGCATGATGTGGTCGTAGCGGTAACGCGGGAACGACGCGCGAAACCAGATAAAGAGCGACACCACGACAAAGGTCTTGATGCCCAGCCAGATCCAGCCTGGGATCCAGTTGAGGACGGGCCAGTCGAGAGGCGGTGCCCAGCCCCCCAGAAACATGATCGAGGCCACCGCCGACAGAAGAATCATGTTGGCGTATTCGGCAAGGAAGAAGATGGCAAAGCCCATGCCGGAGTATTCGATCATGTGGCCAGCGACAATCTCGGATTCACCCTCCACCACATCGAAAGGGTGGCGGTTGGTTTCCGCTACCGACGAGATCACGTAGACCACGAAAACCGGCAGGAGCGGCAACCAGTTCCAGGACAGGAAATTGAGCCCGATGTCGGCAAAGTAGCCTTCACCCTGACGCAGCACGATGTCGGTCATGTTGAGGCTGCCCGACACCATAAGCACCACCACCAGCGCAAAGCCGATCGCCAGTTCGTAAGAGACCATCTGCGCCGAAGCCCGCATGGCGCCCAGGAACGCGTACTTCGAGTTGGACGCCCAGCCGGCAATGATGACGCCATACACCTCAAGCGACGTGATCGCCATGAGGAGCAGCAGCCCTGCGTTGACATTGGCAAGCGCCTGCTCCGGCCCGAAGGGAATGACCACCCAGGCCGCCATCGCAGGCATGATCGTCATGATCGGGCCGATGACATACAGCACGGGATTGGCGCGGGCCGGGGTGATGACCTCCTTCAGCAACAGCTTGAGGGCATCTGCGATGGGCTGAAGCAGCCCGAACGGCCCGACCCGGTTGGGTCCCAGCCGGATGTGCATGTAGCCAATCATCTTGCGTTCCCACAAGGTGAGATAGGCCACGCAGCCCATGATGGGAAGCACGAGCAGGATGATCTTGATCAGATTCCAGACGACCGGCCACGCCGCGCCAAGCGTGCCGGCGCCCCAGTGGGTGAAGCCGTCGATCAGCGCGTCCATCAGGCGGCTCCGGTGACGGTGACCGGCCCGGCCAGACTGGCCAGACCTGCGGTGGTCGGATGCGCAGCCGCAATTCGCAGCACCTTGTCGGCAAGCGTGTCGTCGAGCTCGAGTTCGAGGAGCGCATGACCCGTGACGCCCGCGGCCGTCTGCTCGATTCGCACGCGGGTGCCAGCCGCGAGGCCGAGCGCGTCAAGCGTCCGCGCATTGGCCTGCGCCCGCGGCGCACGGGCATCGCGTGTCTGCTGAAGGCTGTCCGCGCGGCGGACCAGCGGATCCGAAAAATAGATGGGGACATCGGCCAGCCGCTCCAGCCCCGCCGATGCAGCAGCCACTGGCGCCTGTGGCTCGCCTGCCACCTGGTTGTTGAGACGGCTTTCCCAGCCTGCAGGCAGCGCGGCAGCGCGCACCGCCTCGGCACTATCGAACTGCGTACCGGTGATGCCCGCGAGATCGGCAAGCACCCGCAGCACTTTCCAACCAGGGCGCGACTGGCCCGCGGGGCGAACGACGCCATTGAACGCCTGGAGACGGCCTTCGCAGTTCACGAAGCTGCCTGCGGTTTCGGTAAATGGCGTGATCGGCAGCAGACAGTCGGCAAGCTCGAGCAGTTCCGGCGAGCGGAAAGCGGTGAGCGCGATCACCGACTGCGCTGCACCCAACGCTGCGCGGGCCACTGCCGGCAAGGCATGGTCGAGCGTGGGCTCGTTGTTGAGCAGGAGATAGGCTGCGCAGGGCTGCTCCACCATGGCACGGGCATCAAGCGCACCGGCATCGGGTACCGCGCCGGCCAGCCAGGCACCCACCGTATTGGCCCCCTCGGTGAGAACACCCAGGCGGGCGCCGCAGATCTGGGCCACTGATTGCGCAAGCTGCAACAGCGCCGCCTGCTGAGGGTGTTGGGATACCGCATTACCCAGCAGGATGGATACCGACTGTCCCGAGGCCAGCAGCTCCGCGACTTGCGTGGCAGCGGCCGAGGGCTCGACCGTCGCGAGATGCGCCGGCACCGCCACCGACTTGATCCGGGCAAGTGCCACAGCAACGCCCGCAAGCGCACCGGCCCATTCGGACGGGGCAACGGTCTGTCGAACCGCCACCTGCATCAACAGGTCTTCGGCGGCTGCATGCAAAGACGCGATCCGCGCACCGCGGCGAACCGCTGCGCGAATCCGGGCTGCAAGCAGCGGATGGTCCTTCCGCAGGAACGACCCCACAATGAACAGCCGGTCAGATTGCGCCAGCGTTTCAATCGACATGCCCAACCAGGGCACGCCTGCACGTGCGGCGTCGGCGGACGAATCGAGCTGGCGCAGGCGAACATCGACATTGCCGCCGCCCAGCCCGCGCACCAGCCGACCAAGCAGATAAGACTCTTCAACTGTGCTGTTCGCCGAACCGAGGGCGCCAATCGCCTGACCGCCTCGCTCGTCACGAACACGAGTGAGCGCATGAGCGGCGTACTCGAGTGCGGTTTGCCATTCGACGGTTTGCCACTGCCCATCTTGACGGATCATCGGCTCGGTCAGCCGGTCGGGGCTGTTGAGCCCCTCGTAGGAAAACCGGTCGCGGTCGGAGATCCAGCACTCATTGACCGCCTCGTTATCAAGCGGAACCACCCGCATGACGCGATCAGCCTTCACCTGAACGACAATGTTGGAGCCGAGTGAATCGTGAGGGGCGATGGAACGGCGACGCGCCAGTTCCCAGGTGCGGGCGCTGTAGCGAAAGGGTTTGCTGGTGAGCGCGCCCACCGGACAGACATCAATCATGTTGCCGGAGAGCTCGGAGTCAACCGACCGCCCCACGAAGCTCATGATTTCGGAGTGCTCACCGCGCCCGGCCATGCCGAGTTCCATCACTCCCGCCACTTCCTGGCCGAAGCGCACGCAACGCGTGCAATGGATGCAGCGGGTCATTTCCTCGGCGGAAATGAGCGGGCCCATGGGCTTGTGGAAGATCACACGCTTTTCTTCGTGATAGCGCGACGCCGAGCCGCCATAGCCCACCGCAAGATCCTGCAACTGACACTCGCCCCCCTGGTCGCAGATCGGGCAATCGAGCGGGTGATTGATGAGCAGGAACTCCATCACGCCTTTCTGTGCGGAGATAGCGCGCTCGGAGCGGGTTTGCACCTTCATTCCCGGGGCAACGGGCGTGGCACATGCCGGCAGCGGCTTCGGTGCCTTCTCGACGTCAACCAGACACATGCGGCAGTTGGCCGCGATCGAGAGCTTCTTGTGATAGCAGAAATGCGGTACGAACAGCCCAAGCTTCTCGGCCGCATGCATCACCATGCTGCCGGGGGGAACCTCGACCTTCTGTCCGTCAACTTCGAGCTCGATCATGCTTGTGGAATCCTGATCACAGATAGGTCGGCACCATGCAGCGCCGGTGCTCGACATGCCAGGCGAATTCGTCGCGATAATGCTTGAGGAACGCCCTCACCGGCATGGCCGCGGCATCGCCCAACGCACAGATGGTGCGGCCCTGGATGTTGTCGGCAATGCGGTTGAGTTCGTCGAGATCAGCCATCGTGCCCTCGCCATGCTCGATGCGATGCACCAGTCGCCAGAGCCATCCTGTGCCCTCGCGGCAAGGGGTGCACTGGCCGCATGACTCTTCGTAATAGAAATAGGACAGGCGCAAAAGCGACTTGACCGCACAGCGGGTTTCATCCATCACGATAACCGCGCCCGACCCCAGCATGGAACCCGCCTTCGAAATGGAGTCGTAGTCCATGTCGGTGGCCATCATGATCTCGGCGGGAAGCACGGGCATGGACGATCCGCCAGGAATCACCATCTTGAGTTTCCGACCACCGCGCACCCCACCCGCGAGTTCGAGCAGCTTGGCAAACGGCGTACCGAGCGGAATTTCATAGTTGCCCGGCCGCTCGACATCACCCGAGATCGAAAACACCTTGGTGCCGCCATTGTTGGGCTTGCCGACTTCGAGGTAGGCCGGACCACCGTTGCGGATAATCCAAGGCACTGCCGCAAACGACTCGGTGTTGTTGATGGTGGTGGGCTTGCCGTACAAGCCGAAACTGGCAGGAAAAGGCGGCTTGAACCGGGGCTGGCCTTTCTTGCCTTCGAGCGACTCGAGGAGCGCGGTTTCCTCTCCGCAGATGTAGGCACCGTAGCCGTGGAACGCATGCAACTGGAACGAGAACCCTGAGCCGAGGATGTTGTCACCCAGATAGCCGGCGGCACGCGCCTCGTCGAGGGCTTCCTCGAAGCGCTCGTAAACGGAAAAGATCTCGCCGTGGATATAGTTGTAACCCACCCCGATCCCCATGGCGTAGGCTGCGATCGCCATGCCTTCGATCACGATGTGCGGGTTGTAACGCAGGATGTCGCGGTCTTTGAAGGTGCCGGGCTCGCCCTCGTCGGAGTTGCACACCAGGTATTTCGGACCGGTGTACTGCTTGGGCATGAAGCTCCACTTGAGCCCGGTGGGAAAGCCCGCACCACCCCGCCCGCGCAGCCCCGAGGCCTTGACCTCGGCAATAACCTGCTCGGGGGTCAGCCCCTCGGTGAGAATACGGCGCAAGGCCTTGTAGCCGTCACGCTGTTCATAGTCCTTCAACCGCCAGCCGTCAGGCGAGGTGAGCCCCGCCAGAATCTGCGGCTTGATGTGCCGGCCATGGAAACAGGATTCCTGGGCACGGGCGTCGATCAGCAGGTCTTTGGCTCCCATGGCCTCTCTTCCTCAGCCCTTCGCCTTCAGTTCATCGATCAACGCGTCCAGCTTCACGTTGTCCATGAAACTGCACATGCGCTTGTTGTTGACCAGCAGCACGGGAGCATCGCCGCACGCGCCCTGGCACTCGCTTTCCTTAAGCGTGAAGAGGCCGTCCTCGGTCGTTTCACCGTAGGTGATGCCCAGACGCTCCTTGAGGTATTCCCCGGCCTTGGCGCCATCGCGCAACGCGCATGGCAGGCAGGTGCAGATGGCGAGCTTGAACTTGCCCACCGGCCGCGTGTCGTACATGTTGTAGAACGTGGCCACTTCATGCACCGCAATCGGCGGCATCTCGAGCACCACAGCGACCGCTTCGATCACCTCGGGTGACACCCACCCGTGTTCGTCCTGCGCGATGGCGAGCGCCGCCATGACCGCCGACTGCTTCTGGTCGGCCGGATACTTGCGCACCTCACGGTCGATGCGGGCCCGAGCCTCGGCAGACAGCAGCGAAACCGCGCTCATCGGTCGATCTCCCCGAAAACAATATCCTGCGTACCGATGATGGTGACCACGTCGGCAATCATGTGACCGCGCGCCATTTCGTCGAGGGCCTGGAGGTGAACGAAACCGGGGGCACGAATCTTCAGCCGATAGGGCTTGTTGGCACCATCCGATACCAGGTAGATGCCGAACTCGCCCTTGGGGTGCTCAACGGCAGCGTAAGCCTCGCCCTCGGGCACATGCATACCTTCGGTGAAGAGTTTGAAGTGATGAATGAGCTCTTCCATGTTTGACTTCATGTCGACCCGCGAGGGCGGCGCCACCTTGTGGTTATCGGTCATGACCGGACCCGGGTGGTTACGCAGCCACTCGATACACTGCCGGATGATGCGGTTACTCTGCCGCATCTCCTCAACCCGCACCAGGTAACGGTCGTAGCAATCGCCGTTTCGTCCCACCGGGATATCGAAGTCAAGCAGGTCGTAGACCTCATAGGGCTGCTTCTTGCGAAGATCCCACTCCACGCCCGAGCCCCGCAACATGGGGCCAGTAAAGCCCAAGGCCTTCGCCCGATCAGGGTCGACCACGCCTACACCGACCAACCGCTGCTTCCAGATGCGGTTGTCGGTGAGCAGCGTTTCGTACTCATCGACATAGCCTGGAAACCGGTTGGTGAAGTCTTCGATGAAATCGAGGAGCGAGCCTTCGCGATTGCGGTTAAGCGCCTTGATGGCCGCCTCGTTGCGAACCTTGCTCGCCAGATGCTTGGGCATGACATCGGGCAGATCACGGTAGACGCCACCCGGCCGATAGTAGGCCGCGTGCATGCGCGCGCCCGATACCGCTTCGTAGCAGTCCATCAGGTCTTCACGCTCGCGGAAGGCGTAGAGGAAAACCGCCATGGCGCCCACGTCGAGGCCGTGCGCGCCAATCCAGAGCAGGTGATTGAGGATGCGGGTGATCTCGTCAAACATGACCCGGATGTACTGAGCGCGCAGCGGCACTTCAATGCCCAGCAGTTTCTCGATCGCCATGACATAGGCGTGCTCGTTCACCATCATCGACACATAGTCGAGGCGGTCCATGTACGGCACGCTTTGGATGAAGGTGCGGGTTTCGGCGAGTTTTTCTGTACCGCGGTGCAACAGCCCGATGTGCGGATCGGCGCGCTGCACCACCTCGCCGTCGAGTTCGAGCACCAGCCTCAGCACGCCGTGCGCAGCCGGATGCTGCGGGCCGAAGTTCAAGGTGTAATTGCGGATTTCAGCCATGGCGCATTTCCTCAGCGGCCCTGCGCATAACCGTCTTCACGGATGATGCGCGGCGTGATTTCGCGCGGCTCGATCGAGACCGGCTGGTAGATGACGCGGCGCTGCTCGGGGTCGTAGCGCATTTCCACATGACCGGAAACCGGAAAGTCTTTGCGGAACGGGTGGCCAACGAAGCCGTAGTCGGTGAGGAGGCGCCGCAAGTCGGGGTGCCCCTCGAAGACGATTCCGAACAGGTCGAACGCCTCGCGCTCGAACCAGCCCACCGCGGGCCACACGTCCATGAGCGAACCCACCAGCGGCAGATCATCATCCGGACAGACCGCGCGTACCCGCAGGCGCCAGTTATGGGTGAGTGAGAGCAGATGCGCCACCACCGCAAATCGCGGGCCTTCATGCAGACCCTCGCGGTAGGCGCTGTAATCGAGGCCACAGAGGTCGATGAGGGTCTCAAACCGAAGCTCTGGGTGATCACGCAGCAAGAGGCTGGCCTCGACCCAGGAACCTGCCGGCACCACCAGCGTGATTTCGCCCAACCGCTCGGAGAGCGAGAGCACCCGGTCGCCGAGGTGCTCGCGGAGGCGGTTGGTGAGGGTTTCGAGTCGGGTCATGTCAGATGCCGGGCAACGGTCAATTCAACGGGCGATCGTGGAAGTGCGCTTGATCTTGGCCTGCAGCTGGATGATTCCGTACATCAACGCCTCGGCGGTGGGCGGGCAACCCGGCACGTAGACATCCACCGGCACGATGCGATCACAGCCGCGCACGACCGAATAGGAATAGTGGTAATAGCCACCGCCATTGGCACAGGACCCCATGGAAATGACCCAGCGGGGTTCGGCCATCTGGTCATACACCTTGCGAAGCGCTGGCGCCATCTTGTTGCAGAGCGTGCCTGCCACGATCATGACGTCGGACTGCCGCGGACTGGGACGGAACACCACGCCAAAGCGATCCAGGTCATAGCGCGAGGCGCCGGCATGCATCATTTCCACCGCGCAGCAGGCCAGACCAAAGGTCATAGGCCAGAGCGACCCGGTGCGGGTCCAGTTGACCAGCTTGTCGATCTGGGTTGTGACAAACCCCTGATTCAGCACGCCTTCAATGCTCATGTGAGCTCACTCCACCTGCAGCAACGCCCGCGACCGGATCACTCCCAGTCAAGGGCGCCCTTCTTCCACTCGTAAATGAAACCGACCACCAGAATGGCGAGAAACACCATCATGGTGAGGAACCCGGTGAATCCGATTGCACCCATTGAAACCGCCCACGGAAAGAGGAAAGCGATTTCAAGGTCGAAGAGAATGAAAAGGATGGCGACGAGGTAGTAGCGCACGTCGAACTGCATGCGCGCGTCTTCGAAGGCCTCGAAGCCGCATTCGTAGGGAGAGAGCTTGGCCGCGTCAGGCCGGGAGGGACCCAGCAGCCTGCCGAGAACCATCGGACCAATGCCGACCGCGATGCCCACGAGGATGAACAGCAGAACCGGCAGGTAGTTGTCGAGCAGCAATTCAGTAACCCATCCCTGTGCACCGGGCCGCTCGCGGTCTGCTAGACCGATCAACCCTGATGCCCTGAAATCCGTCTATGCGGATTTGTGTGGTGCCGACGGCGAGACTCGAACTCGCACAGCTTTCGCCACTACCCCCTCAAGATAGCGTGTCTACCAATTTCACCACGTCGGCACGGACCAAAACCCGGAGGAATCCGACTTGCACTTCAGGCACTGAGGATGCCCTTCGAATACACCCAAGACGCTGTCCGTTCAAGAACGGGGCGCATTCTAACCTGATTCACTTGGGAATGTCGCTGGGCGCAGCAGGTTTGTCACCACTGGCGGCTGGACGCGAGTCCGGAATATCGTTTCCGCCTGCCGGTTTGACGCCTTCCATGATCGACTTCGCAGCCTGCGGCCTCTGGTGACCCGCGAAGGCGAGGCCCAGGGTGGCCACAAAAAATACGGCGGCGAGCCCTGCAGTGGTGCGACTCAGAAAATTGGCGGAACCGGTCGCCCCGAAGAGACTTCCCGAGGATCCCGAGCCGAAGGCTGCCCCCATGTCGGCCCCTTTGCCGTGTTGGATAAGCACCAGAACGATGACGCCCAGGGCGGCAACAACCTGGACGATGGTGAGCAGCGTGGCGAGCCAGGCGGGCATGAGTGACACTCCTTATGAATGGCCAGCCGCCGCAGCGGCCAGACAAATGGCAGCGAATTCGGCAGCCTTGAGCGATGCGCCGCCAATCAGGCCGCCATCGATTCCGGATACTGCAAACAAGGCGGCAGCGTTGTCAGGCTTGACGCTGCCACCGTAAAGAATGCGAAGACCTGACACGTTAATGCCGAGGCCTCTGAGCGTGGCGCGGATGAACGCGTGAGCCTCACCAGCCTGCTCGGGCGAGGCACTGCGACCCGTGCCAATCGCCCACACGGGTTCGTAGGCAAGCACCGCACCAGTTCCGGGCTGGGACAGAATTGCGGACAGCGGCTCGAGTTGGCTAGCAAGCGCAGACTCGGTGGCACCCGCTTCGCGCTCAGCCAGCGTCTCACCGACGCAGATAATGGGCTGCAAGCCCGCGGCCACTGCAGCGGCGGCTTTGGCCGCTACCTGTTCGCTCGTTTCCGCGCACAGCGCGCGGCGCTCGGAGTGCCCCATGATCACCCAGCGGCACCCCATGTCTCGAAGCAGACGGGCTGACACCTCGCCGGTGAACGCGCCATCGGGATGCACGCTGACGTCTTGCGCGCCGAGCGCAACCGCGCTGCCGCCGAGCACGCCGGACAACGCAGCGAGCAACGGAAACGGCGGACACAGCGCCAACTCAACCTGGCTCTGATGCGAGGCAAGCATGGACACCACCCCGCCCCCCAGTGCAATCGCACCAGCGGGCGAACCATTCATCTTCCAGTTACCGACGACAAGCGGGGCGATCGACATGAGAGCGGGGGTTCCGGCCGAAAGGAAGCAAACCGTCGATTGTAACAGGCGAGACCCTTCGAGATCTCGCAAGGAAGCAGAAGGCTTCAGGCGCCGTCTGGCGGCGCCGGCGGACCGTTTCGCGCATCGCGGTGATACCAGCGCCAGGCCCAGAGCGCATAGCCCGACACGCCATACACCAGGAACAGCGTAAACAGCACCAGCGGCGGATCGGATGACACCAGGGCGAACACCAGCACCAGCGCCAGCACGAACATGAACGGCACGCTCTTGCGGACGTTGAAGGTCTTGAAGCTGTAGAACGGCGCGTTGGAGACCATGGTGATGCCGGCATAGACGGTGATCACCCAGGCGAGCCATGCGAGATCAGCGCCGGTCGCGGTGATCCAGCGGGTTTCCCGCAGATCGGTGACGACCCATATCAGGCCTGCGACCAGCGCCGCAGACGCCGGGCTGGGCAATCCCTGGAAGAACCGCCGGTCGACCACACCGCTATTGGTGTTGAAGCGCGCCAGACGGAGCGCCGCACCCGCCACGTAAATGAAGGCAGCCACCCACCCCCACTTTCCCAGGCCGCGCAGGGACCATTCGTAGACAATGACCGCCGGCGCAACGCCAAAGGCCACCATGTCGGAGAGGCTGTCGTATTGCTCACCGAACGCACTTTGGGTGTTGGTGAGCCGGGCCACCCGGCCGTCGAGGCCATCAAGCACCATGGAGATGAACACCGCCACCGCCGCCTGCTCGAATTGCTGGTTCATGGCCTGAACAATGGCGTAGAACCCGGCAAAGAGGGACGCCGTGGTAAGCGCGTTGGGCAGCAGATAAATGCGCCGCGAGCGCCTGGGGGCAAGCCCCTCGCGCGGTGGCTCAGACATTCGCTGTCCCTCGCACGGAGCCTGAACGGCAAAAGGTGGAAGAGGCATCCATCCGCACAGTATAGGCGCCCTCCTGCTGCAATGGGCTCGCGCGACTGCCGACGCCGACAGCCGCGCGGGTAAGGCAGCCCAAATCAGTTACGCGAACGGTCGACCAGTTTGTTCGCCTTGATCCAGGGCATCATGGCGCGAAGCTTCTCGCCCACCACTTCAATGGGATGCTCGGCCATGAGGCGGCGGCGCGACAGCAGCGTGGGCGCGCCCGCCCGGTTCTCGAGGATGAACTCCTTCGCGTATTCGCCGGTCTGGATACGCGCAAGCGCCTCCTTCATGGCGGCGCGGGCCTCGGGGCCCACCACTTTGGGGCCGGTGACATATTCACCAAACTCGGCGTTGTTCGAGATCGAGTAGTTCATGTTGGCAATGCCGCCCTCGTAGATGAGGTCGACAATGAGCTTGAGCTCATGCAGGCACTCGAAGTACGCCATCTCGGGAGCATAACCGGCCTCCACCAGGGTTTCGAAGCTGGCCTTGATCAGTTCGACGGCGCCGCCGCACAGCACGGTCTGTTCGCCGAACAGGTCGGTTTCGGTTTCCTCGCGGAAGTTGGTTTCGATGATGCCGGCCCGGCCGCCACCGATTGCGCAGGCGTACGAGAGGGCCACATCGCGCGCGCGCTTGCTCTGGTCCTGATGCACCGCGACCAGCATGGGAACGCCACCGCCCGCCGCATAGGTGGAGCGAACCGTGTGCCCGGGCGCCTTGGGCGCGACCATGACCACGTCGATATCGGCGCGCGGCACGACCTGCCCGTAGTGAACATTGAAGCCGTGCGCGAACGCGAGTGTGGCGCCCTTCTTGAGATTGGGCTCGACATCGTTGGTGTAAACCGCAGCGATGTGCTCGTCGGGCATTAGCATCATGACGAAGTCGGCACCCTTCACCGCATCAGCCACCTCGGCCACGTTGAGCTTGGCCTTTTTCGCCTTGTCCCACGACGGGCCGCCCTTGCGAACGCCGACGGTGACCTTCACGCCGGAGTCATTCAGGTTCTGGGCATGGGCATGGCCCTGCGAACCGTAACCGATGATCGCCACCTTGCGACCTTTGATCAGCTTCAGGTCGCAGTCCTTGTCGTAGAAAACCTTCATCTGCTTCTCCTTGGAAAATGGTGTGGAGCCGGCCGCAGGCCGGCCGGGATCAAGCCTTCAGCACACGCTCGCCCCGGGCAATGCCCGAGGAGCCCGTGCGAACGGTTTCGAGAATCGAGCTGCGGTCGACGGCATCGATAAAGGCATCGAGCTTGGCGCCGTCACCGGTCAGTTCGATGGTGTAGGTCTTGTCGGTCACGTCGATGATGCGGCCGCGGAAGATATCGGCCATCCGCTTGAGTTCTTCGCGCTCCTTACCCACCGCGCGCAGCTTGATCAGCATCAGTTCACGCTCGATATGGGGATTTTCGATCAGATCGACCACCTTGACGACATCAATCAGGCGATTCAACTGCTTGGTGATCTGCTCGAGCACGTCATCGGAACCCGCGGTGACAATGGTCATTCGCGAAAGCGAACGGTCTTCGGTGGGGGCAACCGTGAGCGTCTCGATGTTGTAGCCGCGGGCGGAAAACAGACCCACCACCCGGGAAAGCGCGCCGGCTTCGTTTTCGATCAGGACGGAGATGAGGTGTCGCATGGTTGAGTTCTCCGTCACAGATCTTCAGAACCGAGCAGCATCTCGGTCAGACCCTTGCCGCCCTGAACCATCGGCCAGACGTTTTCCTCGCGATCGGTGATGAAGTCGAGGAATACCAACCGGTCCTTGTATTTGCCGAAGGCATCGCGCAGCGCAGGCTCAACATCTTCGGGGCGCTCCACTTTGATGCCGACGTGTCCGTAGGCTTCGGCCAGCGCCACAAAATCTGGCAGTGCATCCATGTACGACTCGGAATAGCGGCTGCCGTACTCGATCTCCTGCCACTGGCGAACCATGCCCAGATACCGGTTGTTCAGGTTCACGATCTTCACCGGCAGGTTGTATTGCTTGCAGGTGGAGAGTTCCTGAATACACATTTGGATGGAGCCCTCGCCGGTGACGCAGGCCACTTGCGATCCTGGATGCGCGAGGAGCGCACCCATGGCATAGGGCAGCCCCACACCCATGGTGCCCAGTCCGCCCGAGTTGAGCCAGCGGCGCGGCTTGTCGAATCGATAGAACTGGGCAGCGAACATCTGGTGCTGGCCCACATCGGAGGTGATGAAGGCATCGCCTCCGGTAACCTCCCAAAGCTTCTCCACCACAAACTGCGGTTTGATGGTGCTGGAATTGCGATCGTAGGAGAGGCAATCGCGGCTGCGCCATTCCTCGATCTGCTTCCACCAGGCGGCGAGCGCTTTCTGGTTGACCGACTGCCCCGCGGAAAAGGCCTGCTCGAGGAGGCCGGTCAGGTCGGACAGGGTCTCGCGCACATCACCCACGATCGGCACATCAACCTTGACCCGCTTGGAAATGGACGACGGGTCGATGTCGACATGGATGATCTTGCGCGGGTTCTGCGCGAAATGCTTGGGATTGCCGATCACCCGATCGTCAAATCGCGCGCCCACCGCAATCAGCACGTCGCAGTGCTGCATGGCCATATTGGCCTCGTAGGTGCCGTGCATGCCAGGCATGCCCACGAATTTGCGGTCACTCGCCCGGAAACCACCCAAACCCATCAGGGTGTTGGTGATGGGAAAGCCGAGCAAATCGACGAATCGGTTGAGTTCGGGCGACGCATCCCCCAGGATGATCCCCCCGCCGGTGTAGACCATGGGGCGCTCTGCCGCGAGCAGCAACGACAGCGCCTTGCGGATCTGCCCCTGATGGCCTTTGACCACCGGGTTGTAGGAGCGCATGGGTACCGAATCCGGGTACTCAAACCGGCACTTGTTGCGGGTGATGTCCTTAGGGATATCAACCAGCACCGGGCCTGGACGCCCGGTGCGCGCAATCTGAAACGCCTTCTTCATGGTGGCCGCCAGATCCTTGACGTCTTTCACCAGGAAGTTGTGCTTGACGCAGGGCCGGGTAATGCCGACGGTGTCGCATTCCTGAAATGCATCTTCACCGATTGCATGCGTGGGCACCTGACCGGAGATGACCACCATGGGAATGGAGTCCATGTAGGCCGTGGCGATGCCGGTGACCGCATTGGTGACACCCGGGCCGCTGGTGACAATGCACACGCCCACCTCCTGGGTGGAACGCGAGTAGGCATCGGCAGCGTGCACAGCCGCCTGCTCATGCCGTACCAGAATGTGTTCGAAGCTGGTTTGCTTGTAGATTTCGTCGTAGATGTAGAGCACTGCGCCGCCGGGGTATCCGAAGATATGCTTGACACCTTCGGCCTGCAGACAGCGGACGACGATTTCCGCGCCGGAAATTTCCATGAGGGCAGTCCCTTCAAGGCCTGGGGAGCCCGCCCGCCGGTGCCACCGATCAGCGAAACCGCTGCAGCGACACAGACCTTGCAACAGGACCCAGGGGGTTGATTGACTGTCCGTCGTGCACCTCTTGAGCGCACTTGGGACACTGGTTTTAGAACGAGAGAAAGGATTTTAGCAGCATAATCGCGGCCCTCATGAAAGCAATCGACTCAGCTACTCGGACAGATGGTCCGACACGGTTTGCATCCGCCACGCCCTGGCGGCGAATGATGGCGATCACGTATGAGTCGATCATCCTCTTCGGCGTGATCTGGTTTGCCGACTATGCGTTCTCGGCGGTCACCCAATTCCGCGGCGAACCCGGGCCGCTCCGCAGCGCATTCCAGGTCTTCACCACCCTGGTTCTCGCCGCCTACTTCACGTTTTTCTGGAGTCATGGCCGGCATTCGCTGCCCATGAAAACCATCGCGGTACGGGTGCTCTCGCTTGACGACAAACCGCTGTCGGCGATCCATGCACTGGTCCGCTTTGGGGCTGCGCTCGCCATGCCGATTGCCATTCTGGCCGCCGGCAAATTTGTGTCGGGTTGGTTTTTCCTCGCCCTGCCCCTACCCCTGGTGTGGTGCCTGATTGACCGTGACCAGCAGAGTCTCTATGACCGGCTGGCGCGAACCCGACTGGTTCACGACCCCCGACCGCCTGGTACCCGATCAGTGGACGTATGACGCTCGCCGGGGGCCCTGCGGCACCCCGGGAACAGTCAGTGGGCGCGTGTCTCGCCGCTCAGACCTTCACGCAATCGACAAAATACTGGTCAACACCATTGTGCTTTTCGACCAGCAGGCCGTGCACATCGGTATCAAACCCCGGAAAGCGGGCATTGAACGAGCGGGCGAACTTCAGGTACTCGACGATTGAGCGATTGAAACGCTCGCCGGGGATGAGCAATGGAATGCCGGGCGGATAAGGCGTAACCAGCATGGTGGTGATGCGCCCTTCGAGTTCGTCGATCGGCACACGGTCAACCCTGCGGTGCGCCAGACACTCGAACGCATCGGAGGGCTTCATTGCCGGTTCCATCGTGGAGAGGTACATCTCGGTGGTGACGCGCGCCACATCGTGGCTCTTGTACTCCTCGTGAATCTGCTGCGCAAGATCGCGCAGGCCCACGCGTTCGTATGCGGGATGGCTCTGGACGAATTCGGGCATGACACGCCAGAGCGGCTGGTTGGCGTCGTAGTCGGTCTTGAACTGCTGCAGCTCGGTGACCAGCGAATTCCAGCGCCCCTTGGTGATGCCGATGGTGAACATCACGAAGAACGAATAGAGCCCGGTTTTTTCAACCACCACCCCATGTTCGGTGAGGTACTTGGTGACAATGGCCGCCGGGATGCCCCATTGCGCAAAGCGGCCGTTGATGTCGAGCCCGGGCGTGACAATGGTGGCCTTGATGGGGTCGAGCATGGTGAAGTTGGTGACCAACTTGCCGAAGCCGTGCCAGCGATCGCTTGAGCGCAGGAACCAGTCTTCGCGGCGGCCGATGCCGCGCTCGGCGAGGTCTTTCGGACCCCATACGGTAAACCACCAGTCCTGGCCGAATTCGGCATCGACCTTTCGCATGGCGCGCCGGAACTCGAGTGACTCGAAGATCGACTCCTCGACCAGTGCCGTGCCGCCTGGCGGTTCCATCATGGCTGCTGCAACGTCGCAGGAGGCGATGATCGCGTACTGCGGGCTGGTGGAGGTGTGCATCAGATAGGCTTCGTTGAAGCGGTACTGATCGAGCTTACGAGTTTCAGAGTCCTGCACCAGAATTTGCGAGGCCTGCGACAAGCCTGCCAGCAGTTTGTGGGTGGACTGGGTGGAGAACACCATGGAATCGGCGGAGCGCGGCCGATTCACGCCGATGGCGTGAAACTCGTGATAGAACGGATGAAACGCCGCGTGCGGCAGCCAGGCTTCATCGAAATGAAGATT
>CAMBZS010000031.1 GCA_945872335.1 Bordetella parapertussis
CGTGACCTTATCACGGGTCACCAGCCAGATTCCGAAGCCCCAGACGATCAGAAGTCCGATTTCGGTGAGCAGCGTGACGGTGGGCGAAAACAGCGACCAGACACGGTTGACCCGATCGTTCACCGCACGATTGAGCCGGTTGGCCTCCCGAAAGCGATTGGACTCACGCTTTTCCTGTGCGAAAGCCTTGACCACGCGGATGCCGGGGATGGTGTCGGCCAGCACGTTGGTGACTTCCCCCCAGATCCGGTCGACTTTCTCGAAACCATGCTTCAGCCGATCACGGACAAGGTGGATCATCCAGACGATGAGCGGCAGCGGAAGGAGCGTCACCATTGCGAGCCAGGGGTCGATCGACACCAGCACCGCAGTGGTCATGACGATCACCAGCACGTCGGTGGCGAAATCGAGAAGATGAAGCGAGAGAAACAGGTTGATGCGATCGGTTTCCGCGCCGATGCGGGCAATCAGGTCGCCGGTCCGCTTGCCGCCGAAGTACTGCAGCGACAGGTGCATCAGGTGGTCATAGGTGGCGGTCCGCAGGTCGGCGCCGATGCGCTCCGAGACCAGCGCGAGAATGTAAGTGCGCGCCCATCCCAGCGCCCAGGCAACCAGCGCCGACGCGAGCAGGCCGGCGAGCAGCCAGCCCACCAGCGTGGTGTCGAGCGGCGTGCCGTTCTGATAGGGAATCAGGACCCGATCCATGAGCGGCATGGTGAGGTAGGGCGGCACCAGCGTGGCCGCCGTGGCGGCCAGCGTGAGCAGAAAGCCAATCAGGAGCTGCGACCGGTAAGGCCGCGCGAATCGCCACAGCCTGAACAGCGTTCTGGAAGAAGGCGCAACAGCGAGCTCGGCCTCGCACTGCGGGCATTCTTCGACATCGGCCGGCAGGTCGGCGCCGCAGCGCTCGCAGTGGGTGGCGGCATCAGCGCCCGGGTGCTGCGCCTCGGATGGCTGTCCGCGCAGCTCGTCGAATCGGCGCAAGAGCCGCAACGCCGCCGGATTGCTGCCAAGCGTGAAGCGCCAGACATCGAGCCGACGGTCGGCTTCAAAAAGCTCGAGCGCGCCCGCTCCAGCGTGATCATGCAGTTCGAGCCGGGTATCCGCCCTCAGCGGATGGCGGTGCCAGTCGGCATCGCCAGCCGCCCTCGCCACCAGCGCCCGGTCGGTGAGCACCAACAGCCCTGCGCCGTACCGCAACCGCCGGTCAAGGTCGAGTTCGAGGGCAACCAGCACCCGCTCGCCCCCCTGCAGGCAGGCGGCGACGATATCGCGCCAGGGCTCGGCGATCGGCGCATGCACCGGATCAGCGGCCGGCACGGGCGGCAGGGACACACTCACTGGAGAAGGCGATTTTCGTTGTTCGGTCGACAAGCGTACAGTATCCGACTGTTCCCGCCCCACCCCGTGCCCACGCACCGACATCCTTGCCCCAGCCACTTCCGCGAACCGTGTCCGCACCGTCCCGCGCCCAGCGCATGCGGGCTCAACGCCTGACCCCTCACCCCTGATGAAGCGCGATATCGAGATTCTCTCGGTCACCTACCTGCGTGGCCCGAACATGTGGTCCTACCTGCCAGCCATGGAGGCGCTGATCGACATTGGCGAGCTCGAAGACTGGCCGTCAGACAAGGTCCCCGGACTGCCCGAGCGGCTGGAAAGCTGGCTCCCCACGCTGATCGAACACCGATGCAGCTACGACGAGCGCGGCGGCTTCCTGAAGCGCCTGCGCGAGGGCACCTGGCCAGGCCACATCATGGAGCACGTCACGCTCGAACTGCAGTCGCTTGCCGGCCTGCCAGGCGGATTCGGGCGCGCCCGCGGCGTTGACGTGCGCGGCCGCTACAAGGTGATCGTCACCCTCTGGGAAGACACGGTGACGCTGCGCGCGATGCAGCTCGCGCGCGAGCTGGTGCTGGCCGCCTATGACGATCGCAGCTTCGACCTTCACGCGGCGGTTGAAGCGTTGCGCGACATTGCCGACTCCAATTGCCTGGGCCCCAGCACTGCGGGCATCGTGAAAGCCGCCGAGCTGCGCGGCGTGCCTGCCATCCGCCTGAACGATGGCAACCTGGTGCAGCTCGGCTACGGGCGCAACCAGCGCCGCATCTGGACCGCTGAAACCGACCGCACCAGCGCCATCGCCGAGGGTATTTCACGCGACAAGCAGCTCACCAAGACCCTGCTGGCAGCCTGTGGCGTAGCGGTACCTCCGGGTCGAATGGCGAGCAGCGCCGACGATGCCTGGGCTGCAGCCGAGGACATCGGCGTACCAGTGGTGGTCAAACCCTACGACGGCAATCACGGCCGGGGGGTCTGCCTCAATCTCGGCACTCGCGAGCAGGTGCTCGCCGCCTATCCGGTGGCCGCGGCAGAAGGAAGCGGCGTCATCGTCGAAAAACACATGGCGGGCAACGAGCATCGACTGCTGGTGGTGGGTGGGCGGCTTGCCGCTGCTGCTCGCGGTCTGCCCGCCTGGGTCACCGGCGACGGTCAACAGACCATCCGCGAACTGATCGAGTCGCAGCTCAATTCCGACCCTCTTCGGGGCGGAACCGGCTGGAGCGACGCCCCGCTCAACCGTGTCGGCATCGACTCCGCTACCCGCCTCGACCTGGCCAGCCAGGGCTTTGAGCCCGATTCAGTCCCGGGCGAAGGCGTACGCGTGCTGGTGCAGCGAAACGGTAACGTCTGCTTTGACTGCACCGCGCTCGTTCATCCCGATACCGCCCGACAGGCGGTGCTCGCGGCACGCGTTGTCGGTCTCGACATCGCTGGCGTCGATCTGGTGGCCAACGATATCGCGCAGCCGCTTGCCGAGCAGGGCGGCGCAATCGTTGAAGTCAACGCAGGCCCGGGCCTGTCCACCCATCTGCGCCCGCCCGGCCTGCCACCCAAGCCGGTTCCCGAGATGATCATCGAGCATCTCTTCGGCGCCGCTGAAGACGGCCGCATTCCCGTGATCGGCATTGCCGGCACCGGCGGCACGCGGCTGGCTGCACGCGTCGTCGCCCATCTGCTCCAGATGTCCGGACAAAAGGTTGGGCTCGCCTGCCGCGACGGGCTGTTCCTGGGCTCGCGCTGCATCGATCACCGCGACAGTGCGAACTTCCCGGCTGGCCAGCGACTGCTCGTGAACCGCGCCATCGAGTCGGCGGTGATCGAAAACGGGCTCGACGTGCTCCTCGATCAGGGGCTTGCTTACGATTGGTGCCAGGTGGGCGTCATCACACGCATGAATCCCGACAGCCTGGTGCCCGAGCGCTATATCGATTCGGTCGAGCAGCTCTACAAGGTGTTTCGCACCCAGGTCGATATCGTTCTGGAGAAGCATGGCACTGCGGTGCTCAACGCCGACGACGATCAGCTGGTTGAAATGGCTTCGCTCAGCAAAGGCCATGTGATGTATTTCAGCGCCAACGCCGCGGCTCCCGTGCTGGCGAGCCACGCCACAGCAGGGGGACGCGCTGTGGTCCTTTCTGAAGGCGTGATCAGGCTGCTGGAGGGCGAGCGCGAAATCGCCCAACTCCGCGCGGGCACCCTCGAACTGCCGATCGAAGGTGATCCCCGCTCTGCCGACGACGGACTGCTCGCGGCCATCGCGGCTGCATGGGCCATCGGCATACCGCCCGAGCGCATCCAGGCGGGGTTGGAAACGCTCGAGCCCATGCCCGCGCCGCAGGTCGCCGCCTGAGGCGCGCCCCCCGCCTTTTGCCCGATCTCAACCGCGCCCACCCCTCGCACGCAGGAACCTGCCGATGGAAGTCACCCGAATCCGCGCGCTTCGCGGTCCGAATCTCTGGAGCCGACACACCTCGATCGAGGCGATCGTACGCTGCGCGCCCGATGAACTGTCGATCGACCGGATCTCCCGCTTCGAGGTACGGCTGCGCGCCCGGTTTCCGCTGATCGGCGCCATCCGCCCGATCGGATCACGCGATGACATACCGATCGCGCAGGCGCTGCAATTCGCCGCGCTCCGCCTGCAGGCCCAGGCAGGATGCCCGGTCACCTTCAGTCGCACTGCGCCCACGCGCGAACCGGGCCTCTATCAGGTGGTGGTCGAATACACCGAAGAGCCGGTCGGTCGGCTAGCGCTGCAACTCGCCGAAGCCCTTTGCCTCGCCGCGCGCGACGATCAGCCCTTCGACCTCGATGCCGCCCTCAACCAGCTGCGCGCACTCGACGAGGATATCCGGATGGGCCCCAGCACCGGGTCGATTGCCGACGCGGCGCGCGCCCGCGACATCCCCATCCGCCGCCTGACCGAAGGCAGTCTGGTGCAGTTCGGCTGGGGCAGCCGCGCACGTCGTATCCAGGCAGCCGAGATCGACGCCACCAGTGCCATCGCAGAGTCGATCGCCCAGGACAAGGAGCTCACCAAGAAACTGCTTGCTGCGGCCGGGGTGCCGGTTCCCGAGGGACGGGTCGTCCGCTCCACCGATGAAGCCTGGGCCGCCATGCGCGAGCTCGCTTCGCCGGTCGTGGTCAAGCCGCGTGATGGCAACCAGGGCAAGGGTGTCACCGTCAACATCGTGAGTCGCGACCATCTCGAAATCGCCTTCAACGCCGCCTCGCAGTTCAGCTCCAACATCATGGTCGAGCGCTTCATTCCCGGGCACGACCATCGACTGCTGGTGGTGGGCGATCGGCTGATCGCGGCCGCGCGACGCGATCCACCACACGTCATTGGCGACGGCGTACAGACCATCCGTCAGCTGGTCGAGGAAATCAATCGCGACCCGCGGCGCGGCGAGGGCCACGCCACCTCGCTCACCAAGATTCGTCTTGACGAAATCGCGCATGCCCGCATGCGCGTGCAGGGCTATGAGGCCGACTCGGTACCGCCCAAAGGCGCGCGGGTGGTACTGCGCAACAACGCCAACCTCAGTACCGGCGGCAGCGCGACCGATGTAACCGACGATGTGCACCCCGACCTCGCGGCACGCGCGGTCGAAGCGGCGCAGATGGTGGGTCTGGAAATCGCCGGGGTCGACGTGGTGTGCCAGACCGTGCAGCAGTCGCTCGAGGAACAGGGCGGCGCCATTGTCGAGGTCAATGCCGCACCAGGTCTGCGCATGCACATCAGCCCCTCCTACGGCAAGGGACGCGAGGTGGGCGAAGCCATCGTGCGCCTCGTCTACGGCGATGCCGACAACGGTCGGATTCCGGTCGTGGCAGTCACTGGCACCAACGGCAAAACCACCACCGTCCGCCTGATTGCCCACCTGATCGCGCAATCGGGGCTGCGCGTGGGCATGACCAACACCGACGGCGTTTATGTGAACGGCGTTCAGACCGATAGCGGCGACTGTGCGGGGCCTCGCAGTGCACGCAATGTGCTGATGCACCCCGAAGTGGATGCCGCGGTGTTCGAAACCGCGCGCGGTGGCATTCTGCGGGAAGGTCTGGGTTTTGACCGCTGCCAGGTGGCCGTGGTGACCAATCTGGGCAAGGGCGACCACCTGGGCATCAACCATATTGAATCGATCGATGACCTCGCGCTCGTCAAGCGGGTGATCGTTGCCAACGTCGCGCCCAACGGTTTTGCCGTCCTGAACGCTGCCGACCCCATGGTCGCGTCGATGCAGACGGTATGCCCCGGAGGCACGATTTTCTTTGCCCGCGACAGCACCCTACCGGCGATGAAGCGCCAGGCGGCCACAGACCAGCGCGCCGTGCGCCTGGACGGCCAGGCCATCGTCGCGGTGCAAGGCACCCGCGTGGTGCATCGCTTCGAGCTTGCACGCATTCCGCTCACGGGCAGCGGCACGATTCCGTTCCAGATCGACAACACGATGGCCGCGGTGGCGGCGGGCTGGGCGCTCGGGCTCGACTGGGCACTTATCGCAGCCGGGCTCGCCACGTTCGAGAGCAACCCCGACACCGTCCCTGGCCGATTCAATCGCTTCAGCTACCGCGGCGCCACCGTCATCGCCGATTATGGCCACAACCCCGACGCGATTCTCGCCCTCTCCCAGGCGATCGAGGCGATGCCCGCCGGGCACCGCTCGATCGTGATCAGCGCCGCCGGCGACCGCCGCGACCAGGACATTGTCGAACAGGGTGAAATCGTCGGCCGGTTTTTCGATCACGTCATCCTGTACCAGGACGCCGCGCAGCGTGGCCGTGCCGATGGCGAGGTGATAGGGCTCCTGAGACAGGGACTCGCCAACGCACCGCGCACCACCCGGATTGACGAAATCCGCGGCGAATTTCTTGCCATCGACACCGCACTTGGCGAGTTGAAACCAGGCGACGTCTGTCTTGTGCTGATCGATCAGGTGGATGAAGCACTGGCACACCTCAAAGCACGAGCGACCAACACCGCAGCCGATCGCACGCTGAAGCCCTGAGCGCGATTCGGACTTTGCCGCGCGTTTACCCCCAACTCGGTATCCTAAAAACTCTGTCCCGCCCAGACGGCTCACACCCCGCTAAACAGGAAATCTGATGGTCGAGCGAATTGAAAGATATGGCCTGCGCGTTGCCCGCAGCCTTCACGACATGATCGAACAGGAAGCGCTGCCGGGAACCGGCGTTGCACCCGAGCGTTTCTGGCGGGGGTTTTCGGAGCTGATCCACGGCATGGCGCCACGCAACCGCGAGCTGCTTGCCCGTCGCGACGAACTTCAAGCAAGGATCGATGACTGGCACCGCGCGCGCGCCGGCCAGCCGCACGACGCGGCCGCCTACAAGGCATTCCTGATTGAGCTCGGCTATCTGGTCCCTGAGGGCCCCGATTTTCAGATCGAGACCGCCAACGTCGACCCCGAGATCGCGCGCATTCCGGGGCCGCAGCTGGTGGTGCCGGTGATGAACGCGCGCTATGCGCTGAACGCTGCCAACGCGCGCTGGGGAAGCCTCTACGACGCGCTCTATGGCACCGATGCCATGGGAGACGCAGCGCCCGCCGGTGGCTACAGCAACGAGCGCGGCGCGCGCGTCATAGCCTGGGCTAAAGGCTTTCTGGATGAGCACCTGCCGCTTGCCGGGGCGAGCCATGCAACGGTCACCGCCTATCGAATCGAGGGCGACCGGCTGGTGGCTGATACCCCCGCCGGCGCGGCGCGTCTGGCCGATCCGTCAGCCTTCGTGGGCTATCGCGGCGCAGCCGCAGCGCCCGTGGGCGTGCTGCTTCGTCACCACCGGCTCCATGTCGAGCTGATCATCGACCGTAGCCATCCGGTGGGCGCCACCGACCGCGCGGGCGTGGCCGATGTGCTGCTCGAGGCCGCGGTCACCACCATCATGGACTGCGAGGATTCGGTGGCAGCGGTCGACGCCGACGACAAGGCACTCGCCTACCGTAACTGGCTTGGCCTCATGAAAGGCACGCTGGTTGAAACCGTACAGAAGGGCGGGCAGAGCTTCCAGCGCCGGTTGAACGCCGATCGCTCCTATCTGGCACCCGATGGCAGCACCTTCACGCTGAAGGGCCGCTCGCTCATGCTGGTGCGAAACGTAGGTCACCTGATGACCAACCCCGCAGTGCTCGATCGTGATGGTCGCGAAGCACCCGAGGGTCTGATCGATGCCATGTGCACCACGCTCATCGCGATCCACGATCTCAAGAAGCGCGACGGCTCGCGCAATTCGGTGAGCGGCTCCGTCTATGTGGTCAAGCCCAAGATGCACGGTCCTGACGAGGTGGCCTTTGCCGATGCGGTGTTCAGCAAGGTCGAACAGTCGCTTGGCTTGCCCGCCGACACCGTCAAGCTGGGCATCATGGACGAAGAGCGGCGCACCACGGTCAACCTGAAGGAATGCATCCGCGCGGCGCGCCGCCGGGTGGCATTCATCAACACCGGCTTTCTCGATCGCACGGGCGATGAAATCCACACGTCGATGGAAGCGGGCCCCATGGTCCGCAAGAACGACATGAAGAAGCAGGGCTGGATTGCCGCCTACGAGCTCTGGAATGTTGATGTCGGCATCGCCTGTGGCCTTACCGGCAAGGCGCAGATCGGCAAGGGCATGTGGGCGATGCCCGACCTGATGGCGGCCATGCTCGAGCAGAAGGTGGGTCATCCGCAGGCGGGCGCCAACTGCGCCTGGGTCCCCAGCCCCACTGCGGCCACGCTCCATGCCACCCACTATCACCAGGTTGACGTCATGGCACGCCAGTCCGCCATTGCCGCACAGGGGCGGCGCGCAAGCCTCGATCAGATTCTCGCTATTCCGCTGGCTCAGTCGCCCTCCTGGAGTGCTGACGAACTCACCGCCGAGCTTGAGAACAACGCGCAGGGCATCCTGGGCTACGTGGTGCGCTGGGTGGATCAGGGGGTGGGTTGCTCCAAGGTTCCCGACATCCACGACGTGGGCCTCATGGAAGACCGCGCCACCTGCCGCATTTCCTCACAGCACATCGCAAACTGGCTGCGTCACGGCGTGGTCACCGAGCAGCAGGTGATGGAGGTGATGAAGCGCATGGCCGCCGTGGTCGATCGCCAGAATGCCGGTGATTCCGCCTACCTGCCCATGGCACCGACCTTCAATGGTCAGGCGTTTCAGGCCGCGTGCGACCTGGTGTTCAAGGGCACGGTTCAGCCCTCGGGCTACACCGAGCCGGTGCTTCATGCCCGACGGCTTCAATTCAAGGCCGCACACTAGGCGCGCGGCGCAACAGCCCGCCCGCCTCCCGGGCACGGGGGCGGGTTGGGTGAACCTAGGCGAGGGTGGCGAGCGCGCTCCGATCGTAGGCGTGCAAGCGCTCCGTGTGGCCGCTACGAACATGGCTCGCCCACTGCGGGTCGCTGATCAGCGCGCGCCCCACTGCCACCAGATCGAAATCGCCGCGCTCCAGCCGGCGTAAGAGCTCATCGATCGAGGCGGGCTGCGACACTTCGCCCCCGAATGAATTGATGAACTCCCCCGACAGGCCTACCGACCCAACCGTAATCGTGGGCAGGCCGGTGAGCTTTTTCACCCAGCCGGCGAAATTCAGATCAGATCCCTCGAACTCGGGCTCCCAGAAACGACGCTGCGAGCAGTGAAAGACATCCACGCCCGCATCAATCAGCGGCCGAAGCCAGGCGAGCATGTCATCGGGCGTCGTGGCAAGCCGGGCGGCGAAATCCTGCTGCTTCCATTGCGACAGGCGAATACAGAGCGGAAACGACTCACCCACTGCCGCGCGCACCGCACGAATCGTGTCGACCGCAAAGCGGCTGCGTTCCGCAAGCGTTCCGCCCCCCCAGCGATCGGTGCGCTGGTTGGTGCCTGCCCAGAAGAACTGGTCGATCAGATAGCCATGCGCGCCGTGCAGCTCAACACCGCCCGCGCCAAGGCGCCTGGCCTGCGCCGCAGCCTGCGCAAACGCACGAATGGTGGCTTCAATATCGGCCTCGGTCATGGCGACGCCATACTCGCGCCCCGGTTTCACCACACCAGACGGGCTCTCGGGCGGCGCGGGCGGCGACCACTTCACCATCGGATTCCGGACCGCGCCCACATGCCACAGCTGTGGCCAGAACGTGCTCCCGGTTGCGTTGACCGCACTCACCACAGGCTGCCAGGCAGCCAGCGCATCATCCCCCCAGAACCGGGGCACATCGGGTTCATTGCCTGCTGAAGGACGCCCCACCAGGGTGGCTTCGGAGATCACCAGACCGACATCGGCGCGTGCGCGGCGAGCGTAGTACTCGGGTGCAGCGGCAGCCGGAACGCCGCCGGTTGCAAATGACCGCGTCATGGGTGCCATGACCACCCGGTTGGGTAATGAAAATTTGGCCGACGAAAACGGCGTAAAAAGGGGCGCTGCGGCGCGTGCGGCCTGTGCAGTGAGCGTCATGAGGGCATCCTGTAGGAATCGAGGGGGTAGGCGGCGTCAAGCGGGCCGACAAAGCACCAGATTGGCCGGATTGGCGGTCATCACGACTTCGCCGTTCTGATTGCTGACCTCGATCAGCGATTGAACGATGCCGCGGTCGGGCCGCGACTGCGACCGGCGTGCGCCCTGCACAGTCACCCGCACCGTGAGCACATCGCCCGGCCGCACTGGCCGCGGCCAGCGCAGGGTCTCGATGCCAGGTGAGCCCAGGCTCGATTCCGGGGCGAGATAGTTGAGCGCGAGCAGCCGCATCATCATCGAGCCCGTATGCCAGCCGCTTGCGATGAGACCGCCGAAGTGGGTTTGCGCGGCTGCCTCAGGATCAACGTGATAAGACTGCGGGTCAAACCTCGCTGCGAACGCCCGCATTTCACCGCCATCCACGGTGATGGTGCCGAGTTCGTGTACCGCACCGGGAACATAATCCTCAAACCAGCGGGGCCGCGACGGGGACGACGGGTTGCTCATTGAAAGACTCCGGACTGGTCAGGCAAAGGTGATCGCATGCCGGCGTTCAGGACGGGCCAGATGCGGGATCGCGTTGTAGCTGAGGAGCCGCAGTGTGCCGCGCCCGGCAATCAGTTCACACACACCGGTGTTTCTGAACTGCAGGTTCAGTTCGATGGCGGTGGAGGCCGGCGCACTCATCACATCGGCAATCAACCGGCCAATCGCCCCACCCGAGCTCACCAGCAGCACTGTGTCCTCGCGGCCCAAGCCCGCGCTCGCCGAGTCGACTGCGCTACGCACGCGCAAGCCAAACCCGCTCCAGGACTCCGGCACGCTGCCGAGCGCATTGTCGGACCAGCACTGCATCGCATCGCGGAAGGTCCGCCAGTAATCACGAAAATCGCGCCGCTGGTGGGCCAGTTGATCAGCGCCACCAGTGTGGGCGCGATACAGTGATTCGCCGTCGTATTCATCGAGGCCTGCGTCTTCGGCGAGCGGTACGCTCGCGGCAAGCCCCATGGCCGACAGGATTTCCGCTGCCGTCTCGCGCTGACGTGAGAGCGTGCCGGTCACCGCCCGTACCGGCGACACACCCAGTGCTGCCAGATGCTCACCCAGCCAGCGCGCCTGCTGCCGTCCCTGGTCCGACAGGCGGTCATAGTTGTCCGACCCGAAGGCCGCCTGTCCGTGCCGAACCAGCAATACCATGGCCATGGGTGGAGTCCGCCCTGCTTCATTGTCTGGAAAGCCGCCATGATAAGGTGAACCGCAGGCCGCGCTTGCCGCGACTCAACCCGCTGACCGCCGCTTGAAAGATTCAGACCCGCCCCGTTCACGCAGGATCGCCCATCTCGACATGGATGCGTTTTACGCATCGGTCGAGTTGCTGCGCTATCCGCATCTGCGCGGCCTGCCGGTGGTGATCGGTGGCCGACGCCGTTCAACCGAGCGCGAGAGTCCACCCCAGGCGGCCCTTCCACGTCTTCGCGACTACGCCGGCCGCGGCGTGATCACCACCGCCACCTATGAAGCGCGCGCGTTTGGCGTGCACTCGGGCATGGGCCTGATGAAGGCCGCAGCGCTCTGCCCGGATGCGTTGCTGCTGCCCGCCGACTTCGATGAATACCGTCGCATGTCCCGGATGTTCAAGGCGGCGGTGGCCGAGATTGCGCCGGTCATCGAGGACCGCGGTATCGATGAAATCTACATCGACCTCACCGACTGCCCCGGCGTGCACGACGATGGGGGTCATGCCCTCGGCGCACAGTTGAAAGCACGCGTGCATGAACGCTGCGGCCTCACCTGCTCGGTCGGCATCACCCCCAACAAGCTGCTGTCGAAAATCGCCTCCGAGCTCGACAAACCCGACGGACTCACCGTTCTGGATACCGAGGACATCGGTTCACGGATCTGGCCGCTTCCGGCTCGACGTATCAACGGTATCGGTCCCAAGGCCTCGGCCCGGCTCGAGGCGCTGGGCATCCGCACGATCGGTGAGCTTGCCGCAGCGCCACCGACCCTGCTGACCGATCAATTCGGCCGCAGCTATGGCGCGTGGCTCCATGAGGCCGCGCATGGCCGAGACGACCGGCCGGTGGTGACCTACAGCGAGCCGCGCTCGATCAGTCGCGAGACCACCTTTGAACATGACCTGCATCCGCGACGCGACCGCGAGCGCCTGTCGGGAATCTTCACCGAGCTTTGCGCGAAGGTGGCCGACGATCTGCGCCGCAAGGGCTATGTGGGCCGAACCATCGGCATCAAGCTGCGCTACGAAGACTTCACCACCGTGACACGCGACCAGACCCTTCACGAGGCCACCGCTGAGGCCACGCTTATTCGCGCTGCGGCCGGAAGTTGCCTGAAGCGCGTTCCGCTTGAACGAAAGCTACGGCTTCTGGGCGTACGGGTGGGGACGCTCAGCCGGGCGGATCAGAACGGGCAACCGACCAGGTCGTCAAACGATCCGGTTGAGTCAGACGCCCGCTACCCGTCCGATGCGAATCGCGCGCGCACTGCGGCACTGCTCGCGGCCGAGCCCGGATCAGCAGGTCAACCCGCAGAGGCACGCCAGTTGCCGCTCTTCGACGCGCCAAAGCCACCCGCGACCGACTTGCGCAGTTAAGCGCACCTGAGGCGGGAAAGCGCGGCTAGAGTCCGCCCCGGGCATCGACCAGCGCAGCCGTGACATAAGACGATTGCGCGCCATCGGACAGCCAGACGATCACCCGCGCGATCTCATCAGGCGTCCCCACTCGCCCGAGCGGCGCCGCGCGCGCCATCTGATCAAGCTGCCCCGGCGGACGATCGACATGAATCTCGGTGTCGATCGGGCCAGGCCGCACCGCGTTCACCCGAATTCCGTCGGCACCCAGCTCGCGGGCCATGCCGATTGTCATGGAATCGATCGCACCCTTGGTGGCGGCGTAATGCACCCAGACGCCGGCAGAGCCGAGCTGCGCCGCACCGGAACTGAGGTTGACGATCGAACCACCAGCGCCGCCATACCGGGTCGACATCCGCTTGACCGCCTCGCGCGAGCAGAGCAGTGGCGCGCGTACGTTGATGGCAAGCAGCGAATCAAGCATGGCGGCATCGAGCGCCTCGATGCGACTAACCCCGCCGGTGACGCCTGCGTTGTTGACGAGCGCGGTCAGCCGTCCGAGCGAATCCGCCACCTGGAACGCCGCCATGATCTGGCGCTCATCGGACACATCGGCGCGAATCGCGACCGCACGCCCGCCATTGGCTTCTATGCTTGCGACCAGTTCCCCTGCCTCATGCATCCGGTGTCGGTAGACCAGGGCAATCGTCCAGCCAGCGGCGGCAGCAAGCCGCGCGGTGGCCGCGCCAATGCCTCGGCTGGCGCCGGTGATCAGCATCACGCCACGATCCGTGCGCGTGCCTGGCAGCGTCTGCATCATGCGTTCTCCGCTATGCGTCAGTCGCCCGGACGCGTCTCAGACATGCCGCTCGCGCGCAAGCCGGGCACCCGCTACGAGCGCCTCCAGCTTGGCGAGCGCGACCTCCCGACTCATGGGCGCCATGCCGCAGTTGGTGCAGGCAAACAGCCGGTTCGGCGGGACATGGGCAAGCGCGCGCGCGATGGTGTCGGCCACCTGCGCAGGCGTTTCGACCGAGTCGGTTGCGACATCGATCACCCCCAGGAGCACATCCTTGCCCTCGAGCAGCCGCAGCAGTTCAATCGGCACCTGTGAGGCGATGCACTCGAGCGACACCTGGTTGATTCGGCTTCGGGCAAGCGCCGGGAACACCACCTCGTACTGTCGCCACTCGCCACCCAGCGAGCGCTTCCAGTCGATATTGGCCTGAATGCCATAGCCATAGCAGATGTGAACCGCAGTAGTGCAGCGCAAGCCCTCGATCGCCCGGTGGAGCGCTTCGATACCCCAGTCGCAGACTTCGTCCATGTAGACATTGAAGGCGGGTTCATCGAACTGAATGATGTCGACCCCATCGGCTTCAAGCGCGCGCGCTTCCTGATTGAGCAGGTCGGCGAAGGCCATCGCCATGCGGACCCTGTCGCCATAGTGCCGATCGGCGATCGTGTCGACGATGGTCATGGGCCCGGGGAGCGTGAACTTGATGCGCCGGGTCGTGTGCGCACGCAGCAGCCTTGCCTCCGCTTCATGCACCCGCCCTCGCAGTTTGAGCGGCCCCACCACCTGCGGCACCATCGCGTCATAGCGGTTGTTGCGAATGCCCATCTTCACCTTGTTCTCGAAGTCGATGCCCTCAACCGCCTCGAGAAAGCCGTGCACGAAGTGCTGGCGCGACTGCTCGCCATCGCCGATTACGTCGAGCCCGGCGTCCTCCTGAAGCTTCAGCCACACGAGCGTGGCGTCGGCCTTGGCGCGCGCAAGCGCTTCACCCTCAGCGCCCCAGCGTGGCCACAGTTTTCCGGTCTCGGCGAGCCAGCCGGGTTTGGGCAAACTACCCGCAATACTTGTCTCGAACATGAGCTGATAACTCCCCGTAATGTGGCGTCGAAAGGGTCAGCCACGCGGCGTGTGAGGCGCAGCCGGTAAAATGACGATCCCATGGAATCCGCGATCATATCTGTCGGCGCAATTGCCGCACTGGGCTTCGGGCTGGGCGCCGCCTTTGGTCTCATCGGCGCCCGCACGCACTTCTGCACGCTGGGCGCCATCTCCGACATTCTGAACATCGGCAGCTGGACGCGCATGCGCATGTGGCTCCTCGCGATCGGCGTGGCCGTGCTCGGCGTGTGGGCGGTCGAGATCACCGGACAGGTGAGCACCTCGCGCTCGCTTTATGCGGCCAGCCGGCTGCCGTGGCTGTCTCACCTCGTGGGCGGCCTGCTGTTTGGTATCGGTATGACCCTTGCCTCGGGTTGCACCAGCAAGACGCTGATCCGGCTGGGCGGCGGAAACCTGAAATCGGTAGTCGTGTTTCTGGTCGTGGGCATCTCGGCGTACATGACGCTCAAGGGTCTGTTCGGCGTCTGGCGCACAGCCACCGTCGATCAGGTGGTGATCGATCTGGGTACGAGCCAGGAATTGCCGGCGCTGCTCGCAGCCTGGACGGGTACCGAGGCCGCTTTACTCCAGCGCTGGCTGCCCCCCATCCTGGGCGTGGCACTCACGCTGGGCGCGCTCGCGAGCCGCGACATGTGGCGCGACGAACCCTATGCGATTACCGGCGGCATTCTGATCGGCCTCATCGTGGTGGGCGGCTGGTATGTCACCGGCCATATCGGTTTTGTTGAAGAGCATCCCGAGACCCTCGAGGCCGCCTACATCGGCACCCAGGGCAACCGCCCCGAATCCCTATCGCTGGTCGCGCCCTTTGCCTACACGCTCGAGCTCCTCATGTTCTGGAGCGACAAGTCCCGGCACATCACCTTCGGCATCGCCACCGCGCTCGGGATGGTGGCGGGCGCGCTCGCATGGGCGGTCGCCACCCGCAGCTGGCGCGAGGAAGTGTTTCCCGATGGCGCCGATTTCCGTCGTCATCTGCTGGGTGGGGTGCTGATGGGGGTGGGCGGCGTCACAGCGCTCGGCTGCACCATCGGTCAGGGATTGAGCGGCTTGTCCACGCTTTCGCTGGGTTCGTTCATCACCACGGCCGCCATCATCGTGGGTTGCGTGATCACCATGAAAATCGATCTCTGGCGGATGATGCGCGAGGCCTGAGCGGGCCGATCGATGGCCTGACCGCCCTAGCCGCCGTAAATTTTTCCGAACCGCTCCCAGCCACGGCCGCTGAAGCGCATGAGCTGCAGCGCCTCGATCGGAAAGTAGTCGTCCGGCGCAGTGCGCACACGCACCCCCGGCAGCAGCATCGGCAGTGTGAAATCCAGACTGGCCGCCTGACGCATCACGTTGTCGCGCGTAAGTTCGTTACCGCACTGCCTGAGTACCTGCTCGACGGTCTGCGCCACTGAATAGGCATAGACATTGAAACTGTCGCGCACATCGCCCCCCGTGTGCCAGCGCCGCATCCAGTCCAGCCAGGCGTCATGCTCGGCGCTGCCCACCCACTGCGGGTCGGTGGGATCCTTGATGTAGTTCGACGACACGATACCGGTCGCGGCCTCGGCACCCGCCGGCAGCATCACCGAGGCCACAGCATTCGATACGCTGTTCAGGTACTGCTGCGGCCGCCACCCGATCTCGAACGCCTTGCGAATGGCCTGCGCGGCAAATTTCGGCGTGGTGATGTTGAAGAAGGTATCCGCCCCCGACGCCATCAGCCGGATCAGCTGACTGTCGATGGTGGGGTCGGTGACCTCATAGGTGCTCTGCGCCACGATCATTTGCGCGGCACGATCACCCAGCCCGTCCTGCAGGCCTTTCAGGTAGTCCCGGCCGTAGTCATCGTTTTGAAGAAGAACAGCAATCTTCGCAGCGGGTCGCGTCTCGAGAATGTGCTGCGCATACACCCGTGCCTCGGACTGGTAGCTGGGCTGCCAGCCCATGGTGAACGGGTAGTTCGCCGGATCACCCCAGCGGGTGGCGCCGGTTGCCACAAAGAGCTGAGGTACGCGCCGCTGATTGAGATAGCGCTGGATCGCCACGTTGGGGGCTGTGCCCAGCACCTGGGTGATGAAGAGCACCTTTTCATGCTCCACCAGCCGACGCGCCTGCTCCACCGTGCGCGGCGGGCTGTAGCCATCATCGACACTCACATAACGGATCTTTCGGCCACCGATGCCGCCCTCGGCGTTGAGCCTGGCGAAATAAGCGCCCACCGCTCGCCCGATCACCCCGTAGGCCGATGCCGGCCCCGAATACGGCACGATGTTGCCGATTGCAATCTCGGTGTCGCTTGCGCCGGGGTCATAGCGTTTTGTCTGGGACCATGCGGGCATCGACGCCAGGCTGGCGGCGGCAGTCAGCCAGCGGCGCCTCGTGTTGCAGCGGGTGACGGGGCCGGCGGCGGCCTTCGCGCGACTCAATGCGGCAGCCCCACATAATTCTCGGCAAGCGCGGTCGATGCCGCACGGGAACCCGACAGATAATTGAACTCGGCGACCTGCACACGACGATCGAATCCGGTGGTTTCCGGGAAGCGGTGCATGAGCGAGGTCATCCACCAGGAAAACCGTTCGGCGGCCCAGATACGACGAAGTGCGGTGTCCGAGTAGGCCGCAAGCGCGTGAGCGCGGTTGTCCTGGTAGCGTTCGATCAGGGCGCGCGACAGATAGCCGACATCGCTCGCGGCAAGGTTCAGGCCTTTCGCGCCGGTGGGCGGCACGATATGGGCGGCGTCACCCACCAGGAACAGATTGCCAAAGCGCATGGGTTCGGCAACGAAGCTTCTGAGGGGCGCGATGCTCTTTTCGATGGACGGCCCGGTTTCGAGCCGGGCTGCCACCTCGGGGCCCACGCGAAGGCGAAATTCATCCCAGAAGCGATCGTCGGACCACTCCTCAACCTTGTCCTCGAGGGTGCACTGCACGTAGTAGCGGCTGACCGAATGCGAGCGCATGCTGGCGAGCGCAAACCCGCGCTCGTGACTGGTGTAGATCAGTTCATCATCGAGCGGGCGCGTGCGCGACAGAATACCCAGCCAGCCAAATGGATACACCCGCTCAAACAGCCTGATGCGATCGGCGGGCACGCTGGCTCGGCACACGCCGTGAAAACCATCGCAGCCGGCAATGTAGTCACACTCAAGCTCGTGCTCCACGCCGTCTTTGCGGTAGCGCAGGCGCGGCTGGTCCGAACCGAAATCGATCGGCGTCACGTCCTGCGCTTCATAGACAGTGAGCCCGCCCGACGCATCGCGCGCATTCATCAGATCGCGCGTGACTTCGGTCTGGCCGTAGACGGTGACGCTTGCGCCCACCAGTTCACGAAAATCGATCCGGTGCAAGCGCGAATCGAACTGAAGCATCACGCCATCGTGCACCAGCCCCTCGCGCTGTACCCGCTCACCGACGCCCGCCTGCTGAAGGAGTTCGACGGTGCCGCGTTCGAGCACGCCAGCCCGGATCCGTGACAGCACATAGTCGCGGCTTTGACGCTCGAGCACAACGCTTTCCACGCCCGCCTTCTTGAGGAGCTGCGCGAGCAGCAACCCCGACGGCCCCCCGCCGACAATGCCCACCTGTGTTCTGGTCTTCATGATGTTCTCCGCGCGACCGCACCACCGGACGCTTGCAACCCAACCGATGATTTTACTGGTCGGGCCGGTGGCTCGCCGGGCGGGCGCGTTGCGTGTAGTGTTGAAAAGGGACACTCATCAATGCACCTTGTTCACCGCATCGCCCGCAGCCTGCCGTTTTTTTACGGCTGGCTGATCATCGGTATCGCGTTCGCTTCGATGGCTCTTGCGGTGAATGCGCGCACCTCGTTCTCGCTCGTGTATCCGCCCATCCTTGATGAATTCGGCTGGGACCGCGCCGACACAGCCGGTGCATTCTCATTCGGTTTTCTCGTGTCCGCGGCCCTGAGCCCGCTGCTCGGCAGGGCGATGGAACGCTTCGGGCCGGTCCCGGTGATGGAAGCCGGTGCCCTTGCAAGCGGTCTCGGCATGCTCCTCGCGAGTCAGGCGTCCTCGCTGTGGGAGTTCTATCTGAGCCTGGGTCTGCTGGTGGGGTTTGGCAGTGTCTGCCTGGGCTATACCGGGCATGGGCTTTTTCTGTCCGCATGGTTCGAGCGCAGGCGCGGGCTGGCCATCTCGATCGCTTATGCCGGCGCTGGCGCGGGGTCAATCCTGCTGCTTCCGGTCATGCAGGCGTTGATCGACGCCACGGGCTGGCGGCACGCCTGCCTCACCCTGGGCGTACTCATTCTGGTGGTGTTGGTGCCCCTCAATCTGCTGGTGAGAAGACGCCCCTCGGACCTTGGCCTGCAACCCGACGGCGATCCCGTCCCGGTCAGCGGCCAGCCCGGTGCACAACGCAGCCGCAGCGTCGACGCAGCCTGGACCAGCGTCGAGTGGACGCTGAGCCTCGCCATTCGCACGCGCCGCTTCTGGTGGATCGCGCTCGGTTATGCCAGTGCGCTCTTCGTCTGGTATGCGGTACAGGTTCACCAGACCCGCTATCTGCTCGAGGTCGGGTTTGACGCAACGGTCGCTGCCTGGGCACTTGGCGTGGTGAGTCTTGCTGGCGTGCCCGGCCAGATTGCGCTGGGCTGGCTCTCTGATCGGGTGGGCCGCGAACTCGTATGGGCCATCGGGTGCGTCGGCTTCATCGTGTGCTGTCTGCTGCTGATCGCACTCGCCCGCTGGCCGGTTGTCCCGCTACTGGGCCTGATGGTCCTGGTGCAGGGGGTGATCGGATACGGGGTGACCTCGGTGTTCGGCGCCATTCCAGCGGACGTGTTCGAAAGCCCGCACTACGGCCCGATCTTCGGCACGATCAGTCTGCTCGCAATCACTGGCGGGGCGCTCGGCCCCTGGGTGACCGGGCTGATTCACGATGCCGCGGGCAGCTATCTGCCCGCCTTTGCGATGAGTGCCGCCGTATCGGCGCTCGCCGCGTTTGCGATCTGGCGCGCGGCACCGGGCGCTGTGCGCGCGGTGCCTGGCCGGTCGGGCACCGTATCAGGCTGAGCGGGGTCCGCAGCCCGCCAAGCGGCTGGCGGGATTGGGCGCCCTCGGGCCTGGGTTCTTCGCAGACCTCGGCGCCGAACCGGCGGGCAACCCCAGGCGAGCTATGACCGCCGACCGGCTCCCACCCTCACTCCGCCGTGGCCTCGACCACTTGCGGCAGGGAGTGCTGCTTCACATCGCCACGGAGCTTTCGCGCGTGCTCCTCGAGCTGGCGACGCGCCGCGAGGAAGGCGTCTCGCAACGCAACGTTCACATCCTCATGATGCGCATGATTGGCGACGATGTTGGCGCCCGGCACCGACACGTCGACGCTCACGATGAAGTGTTCGCCCTGTGCCTTGTGGTGATGGGGCTTGTCGACCACCACACGACAGCCTGTCACGTTGGGATGAAACCGTTCGAGCTTCTCGGTTTTTTCCCGGATCAGCTGCTCCAGCGCAGGCGAAACATCCATGCCGCGGAAATTGATCTGCAGGGTGGTACGCATCGGTCGTCCTTTCGCGCGCGGGGCGCAACGGGGAAAAACCTGTGGCGACGGGTCGCCTTGGCACCCATCCTACTGCGATTCCGTGTCTTGTGGGGAAGCGATCGGACCGTCCTTTTTCGGCGCGAATCGTGCGATGATCGCAGGCTTGACAGGGGTCAAGGTAAAGCGCTCCCCCTGGCCGTTCCCTCCCCAGCCTCAGGCGCGCATCTCCACCAGCAGGTCGCGCGCGGCCACGGTGTCACCCGGCCGCGCATGGACCGCCTTCACCACCCCTTCCCGCTCGGCGCGAATCTGCGTCTCCATCTTCATTGCTTCGATCGAGACCAGGGGATCCCCTGGCTTGACCGGCTGCCCGGCTTTCACCGCGACGGTCACGATCATGCCCGGCATGGGTGCGGCCACGTGTGAGGGATTGGCCGCATCGGCCTGCGGACGCACCTGAACGCGGCCCACGCCGCTACGTTCGACGCGCATCGTTCGTGGCTGACCGTTCAGCTCGAAAAACACCTTGACGACGCCCTCCTCTTCGGCCGGTGCCGTCCCGAGCAGGCGCACGATCAGCGACTTGCCAGGGTCCAGGTCGATGTTGATTTCCTCGAGCTCGGCCATGCCGTAAAAATAGGTGGGCGAGGGCAACGCGCTCAGGTCGCCATAGCGCTTTCGATGCGCGGCAAAATCGGCGAACACCTTCGGATACATGAGCCACGAGGACAGTTCATGCTCGCTGATCGCATGTCCGGCAATCTTGTGCACCTGCTCGCGCGCTGCATCCAGGTCGACCGGCGCGATCCGTTCGCCCGGCCGGAACGGTCTGGGCGGCTCAGCTGCGATGGGCGTCGCGGTGTCGCACTTCAACACTTTGCGAGAAATTTCACGCGGAAATCCGTCGGGAGGAAAGCCCAGTTCGCCCCGGAAGAGCGACACCACGCTTTCGGGAAATGCGATCTCGCGCTCGGGGTCGAGTACATCGGCCACCGTCAGATCATTCACCACCATGAAGAGCGCCATATCGCCCACCACCTTGGAGGTGGGCGTCACCTTCACGATATCGCCAAACAGGCGATTGACCTCGGCATAGCGTTCGGCCACTTCGGGCCAGCGATGCTCAAGCCCCAGCGCGCGCGCCTGCTCTCGCAGGTTGGTGTATTGCCCGCCCGGCATTTCATGCCGATAGACATCGGCGGTGCCCGCGCGGATATCGGACTCGAAGGGCGCGTAGATCTTGCGCACCCCTTCCCAGTAGTGGCTCAGCGCCTGCAGCGACTCGCGATCGAGGCCGCAGTCCCGCTCGCCACCCTCAAGCGCCGCAACGATCGCGCCAAGATTGGGTTGCGAGGTGAGGCCGCTCATCGCATCAAAGGCCGCATCAACCGCATCGGCTCCAGCCTCGATCGCAGCCAGGATCGACGCTGCGCCGGCACCGCTCGTGTCGTGGGTGTGAAAGTGCACCGGCAATCCGGTTTCCTCGCGAAGCGCCCGCACCAGCTCACGCGCCGCGCGGGGCCGGCATACCCCCGCCATATCCTTGATGCCGATCACATGAACGCCGGCCTGCTGCAACCTGCGACCGATGTCGAGGTAATACTTGAGGTCGTACTTGAAGCGCGAGCGATCGAACAGGTCGGCCGTGTAGCAGATCGCACCCTCGCAGAGCGAGCCGCTCTCGAGCACGGCATCGATCGCCACCCGCATGTTGTCCACCCAGTTGAGTGAATCGAATACGCGAAACACGTCAATGCCACCGGCCGCAGCCTGCGCCACAAAATGGCGCACCACATTGTCGGCATAGTTGGTATAGCCCACCGCATTGCTGCCTCGAAGCAGCATCTGTAGCAGGAGATTGGGCATGGCCTCGCGTAGCCCGGCGAGGCGTTCCCACGGATCCTCATTCAGAAACCGCATGGCCACGTCGAAGGTGGCGCCGCCCCAGCACTCCACCGAAAAGAGTTGCGGCAGCATGCGCGCGTAGCAAGGAGCGACGCGCAGCATGTCGATCGACCGCATTCGCGTGGCAAAGAGCGATTGATGCGCATCGCGCATGGTGGTGTCGGTGATGAGCACGCGGCGGCTTGCCCGCATCCACTCGGCGAATTTGGTGGGCCCAAGCTGGCGCAGCAGCTGCCGCGAACCGGGCGGCGGCGGCACGCTGAGATCGATCCGCTGACCGGGTCTCGCCACCGGGTTGGCCAGCGCCAGTGAACCCGCCACCGAATATGCCGAGGCTTCCGGCGTGAGCGAACTCGTCCCCTGGGCGGCCCCCGCGGTCGCGGGCCAGACGCGCGGCAGCGCGATCTGCAAATGCGACAGGTCGGGCCGGGTCCTGCCCTTGAGATCGGGGTGGCCGTTGACCGTCACCTCGCCGATGTAACTGAGCAGTCGGGTGGCGCGATCGCGGCGCTTGCGAAAAGTGAAGAGCTCTGGCGTGGTGTCGATGAACCGGGTGGTGACCGTACCCGCCGCGAACCTGGGGTGGTTGATCACGTTTTCAACGAATTGCAGATTGGTGGCCACGCCGCGAATCCGGAATTCGCGCAGGCCGCGGTCCATGCGCCGGATCGCCTCTGCTGCAGTCGGCGCCCATGCGGTCACCTTGACCAGCAGCGAATCGTAGTAGGGGGTGATCACGGCACCTGTGTAGGCCGTGCCACCGTCCAGCCTCAGGCCGAAACCGGCTGCGCTCCGATAGGCCTGAATGCGGCCATAGTCGGGCGTGAACCCGTTCTCGGGATCCTCGGTGGTCAGCCGGCATTGCAGCGCGTGGCCATTCAGTCGGATTTCTTCCTGCTTCGGGATCGGACAGTCGCTCCCGCCAATCCGCGCACCTTGCGCGATTGCGAGCTGCGACTTGACCACATCAATCCCAGTGACCATTTCGGTCACGGTGTGCTCCACCTGAATTCGCGGATTGACCTCGATGAAGTAGAAGCGGTCCGTATCGGCGTCCATCAGAAATTCAACCGTTCCCGCATTCACATAACCCACGGCGCGCGCGAGGCTGAGTGCCGCCTCGCAAAGCGCCGCGCGGGTGGCCTCGTCGAGGTACGGCGCGGGCGCACGCTCCACGACCTTCTGATTGCGTCGCTGCACCGAGCAGTCGCGCTCAAAGAGATGTACCAGGTTGCCGTGCTGGTCACCAAACACCTGCACCTCCACATGGCGCGCGTTACGCACGAGCTTTTCGAGATAGACCTCGTCGTTGCCAAAGGCGGACCGCGCCTCGCGCCGCGCAACATCGAGCTGCGCGTCGAGGTCGGCGGCAGACTCGATCACCCGCATGCCACGCCCGCCACCGCCCCAGCTCGCCTTGAGCATGAGCGGGTAGCCGATCGATTCGGCAAGCTGCCGCGCCTCGGCGAGATCCTGCGGCAAGGGCCCGGTGGCGGGCATCACGGGCACCCCCGCTCGCTCGGCCGCCTCGCGGGCGGCAACCTTGTTACCGAGCGTGGTCATGGCTTCCGGCGAGGGCCCCACAAACACAATGCCCGCCTTCGCGCAGGCGCGGGCAAAGTCCGGATTTTCGGAAAGAAATCCGTAACCCGGATGGATCGCATCGACCTTTGCCTCGCGTGCGATCCGTATGATGTCCTCAATGTCCAGATAAGCCTGCAGCGGCTTTCGTCCCTCGCCCACCCGATAGCTTTCGTCCGCCTTGAAACGATGCAGCGCAAACCGGTCTTCATGCGAATACACAGCTACCGTCCGCATCCCCATTTCGGCAGCAGCACGCATTACCCGAATAGCAATTTCAGAACGATTGGCAACAAGAAGAGACTGAATGCGGCGCATGGCTGACTCCCGGAAAACCCGTTTGACGCGCCGCAACATTACCCCTGAGGCGCACCCGCTGCAATCGCAAGTCTCCCGCCGGAACCGCCTCGTTGCGCTGACAATCGGCCTCGCGCTCGCCGCGACGGGCTGCGGCGGTGGCGGGGGCGGTGGCGGCGGGACCACACCCTCGGTGCCCGCCCCGCCCAACCCCATGCCGGTCATT
>CAMBZS010000032.1 GCA_945872335.1 Bordetella parapertussis
CAGTTTGGTCCCTATCTGCTGTGGGCGTTGGAGATTTGACGGGGGCTGCTCCTAGTACGAGAGGACCGGAGTGGACGCACCTCTGGTGTACCTGTTGTCACGCCAGTGGCATTGCAGGGTAGCTATGTGCGGAAGAGATAACCGCTGAAAGCATCTAAGCGGGAAACTTGCCTGAAGATGAGATCTCCCGGGGACTTGATCCCCCTTAAGGGTCGTCCGAGACCAGGACGTTGATAGGCCAGGTGTGGAAGCGTGGTGACACGTTAAGCTAACTGGTACTAATTGCCCGTGAGGCTTGACCCTATAACTTTGCAAAGAATCTGGCGGGTCGTCAGATTCGAGCCTGCGTTGTACCGCAAAGCAAAGTTGTGGATGCCTCACAACCCGCGTAAGTCGAATCGCGTAGCATTCGCGACGTGATTCGGCGAGGTTGAATTAAGATTGAATGCTTCCTGTTTCGTCAGAAACAGGTCTTCTCGCCGAATTGGTCTGGTTGCCTGGCAGCCAGACAAAAAGTTATGCCTGATGACAATAGAGCGGTGGTACCACCCCTTCCCATCCCGAACAGGACCGTGAAACGCCGCATCGCCGATGATAGTGAGCATCTCGCTCGTGAAAGTAGGACATTGTCAGGCACCCTTCGAGAAAAGCCCACCCGAGCGTCTGCTCTGGTGGGCTTTTTGCATTGTTTCGGCGCGGACTCACGCGCGGGGAGTCGATTACAATGACCGCCTTTCGTAAACCACTGATCGCGCTCGCGATCGGTGATCCCGCCGGCATCAGTCCAGAACTCACTGCGAGGGTCGTGGCACTCCCTGAGATTCGAGAGGCTGCAACGGTCGCTGTCATCGGGGATCGTCGGGTTTTCGAACAAGGAGCTCGCGTAGCTGGGCTTTCGGTTGAGCCCGAGATGTTCGTAGACCTTGCCAATCTCGACCCCGCGTTTATATCGCAAGGTGTCGCAAGTCGCGAGGGCGGTGCTTCGGCGCTCGCCAATTATCGTCGTGCTCTCGCCATGGTGAGCGCTGGCGAGGCGCAGGCGGTATGTTTCACGCCCTTCAACAAGCAGGCGATGCGGCTCGCCCACGCGGGTTACGACGACGAAATCCGGTTCACCGCACAGGAAACCGGTTTCACCGGCACTGCTACCGAATTCAATATCCTGGAGGGACTGTGGAATGCACGGGTGACCTCCCACATTCCGCTGAAAGAAGTATCTGCCGCGCTCGATCCGGATGCGATCGTGAGCGCGCTCGAGTTGACCGCTACGGCGCTCGAGGCTGCGGGTTTCCGCCCGCCCCGCATTGGCGTCGCGGCGCTGAACCCGCACGCGGGAGACGGCGGCAATTTCGGGCGCGAAGAAATCGACATCATTGCGCCTGCCGTCGAGCGGGCGCGGGCGTTGGGTTTGCCAGCTGAGGGCCCTTACCCCGCTGACACCGTGTTTGTTCGCGCAAAGGCTGGCCAATTTGACGCCGTCCTCACCATGTATCACGATCAGGGGCAGATCGCGATGAAGCTGCTCGGGTTCGACCGCGGTGTGACGCTGCTGGGCGGGTTCCCATTTCCAATCTGTACGCCCGCGCACGGCACGGCTTACGATATCGCCGGTCGCGGCATTGCCAATGTCGGCGCTGCTCGCGCCGCGCTGCTCCTTGCAGCCCGGATGGCGAGGGGGGAGGTCACTTCCTGATCGTTGGATCCGTTGGCTCGCTCGGAGCCAGGGGTCCGCAGGCGGATGTGACCGAGGGCGAGGGCGGTGCAGCTCAGCTTCAGCGCACTTCACCCCCGATGAACGCGAACTGACCGGAGTTGCCTGATGAAGCCCTTGATCGCCAATCGACTGTTCCGCTTGTTCACTGCCACTGGCCTTGCCCTGGCGTCGATATCCGCGGTGGCTCAGATTTGGCCGGGTGGGCAGCCGCTACGCGTGATCGTTCCGTTTCCCGGCGGCGCAAGCACGCTTGATTCCGTGGTTCGAACGCTTGCCCCCGAGATGTCGCGGGCCCTTGGCGTTCCGGTCATTGTCGACAATCGGCCAGGTGCCGGAACGGTCATCGGAGTCGACGCCGCCGCCAAGGCAACCGATGGACGCACGATCGGAACCGTAGCCAACAGCTTCACGGTCAACCAGACGCTGGTGAAGAATCTTCCCTACGATGCGCTTCGTGATCTGCAGCCTGTGGTGCTGATGGCACGCACTGCCAATGTGCTCGCGGTCAGGCCGACGCTTCCGGTGAGTAACCTCGCCGAGCTGGTTGACTATGCAAGGAAAAATCCCGGGCGCCTGTCATATGGGTCATTTGGCAACGGGACGACCGCACACTTTGCAGGCGAAATGTTGAAGAGCCAGGCGGGTGTGTTCATCGTGCACATACCGTATCGAGGCCAGGGCCCCGCGCTTACCGATCTGCTGGGCGGCAACATCGACATGATGTTCGGCAACCTTCCCGATTTTCTGCTCCATATCCGCTCGGGCAAGCTGAAGGCGCTTGGCACAACCTACCTTACGCGCGCGCCACTGGCTCCCGAGATTCCGACGGTGGCCGAGCAAGGCTTCCCGGGATTCGAAACCGACTCATGGTACGGCGTGATCGCGCCGGCCTCGATGCCAAAAGAGATCGTTGAGCGCATTGCCGCAGCGGTCAACCGCGCGCTTGACGACCCCGCCACACAGCGCAACCTCGCGGATCGAGGCATCGAGAAAATCGGCGGAAACAGCGCGCGACTGGGCGAACATATCCGAACGGAAATCGCCAAGTACGCGAAGATCGTTCGCGATTCCGGCATGCAAATCGACTGAGAGGCAGCTCGCTTCATGGATCTCTACCCGTGCAACACTTTCGAGCCTGGCGGCTATCGCTTCCTGCCAAGCGTCTTTCAATACTCGGCCGGTGTCGCGGCGTTGCCCGGCTTTCGAATCGAACAGGTCCAGTTTTCGCAGGCTGTTCCGCTTGAAGCTGCGTTTGCGTACGTGGAGCGCCATCTGAAGGCAATCGGGCGGCCGACCACGGCGTTCGCGCACTGCGAGTTGCGTTCCCCCCGGCAGTTTGACGACCAGGGCTTCATCGACTTCAACCGCCGCTATGTGCGCAAGCTCGCCGAGTGGGGCGTGTACACGGCAGAGCGCGAAGGAAGGGAAGCGGTCAATCCTGTGGCCCGCACCAACGTCGTGCCCGCGCATCATCCGCCCGGCGAGATCTCCATGGCGGCATTCAGCTACAGCGTTCCGAGCGTTGGGAGCGCGGGTGACTCATTCGTTCTTGCCGGCGGTGGCGATGCCCGCAAGGGGCCCGAGCCCTATCGCGACCGGATCGTCGCTTTTGGTGACACATCGCCCGGCGGGCTGCGAACCAAGGTCGCTTTCGTGGTTGCCGAAATGACGCGAAGACTCGCATCACTCGGGTTGGACTGGCAGCATGCTGGCGCAGTACGCGCCTACAGCGTTCATGCCATCACCGAAGCCGTCATCGCCGAGCTCGCAATACCGGGGCGTATTGCCTGCGGACTTACCTGGCACGTTGCGCATCCGCCAGTCCAGGGGCTGGCTTATGAGATGGACGTGCGTGGTCAGGTTGATGTAGTGGTGCGTGACGGAGCGGGACAATGACAGCGCAGGCGAGACTTCGGGTTGCCATTGCCGGGCTCGGCGCAATCGGGCGGGCGCTCGCAGTTCGCCTCGCTGCGGGAGCGGTGCCAGGCGTTGAACTGGTTGCGGTATCGGCCCGAGATCTGGCCCGGGCGGCCCAATTTGCAGCGACCCTCCCGCACCCCGTCAAGGTGCTGGGCATTGAAGCGCTCGAGCCCGAGGCTGATGTGGTGATCGAGTGTGCGCCCGCAGCGGTGCTGGGCGAGATCATCGGTCCGTTTCTGCACGCGAGGAAGCAGGCAATCGTGCTGTCAGTGGGGGCGCTGCTTTCGCGACCTGATCTCATCGATCTGGCAAGGCAAACCGGAGGCTCGATCGTGGTGCCCACAGGCGCACTGATCGGTCTTGACGCCATGCTGGCCGCCGCCGAAGGCACGATTTACTCGGTCCGCATGGTCACCCGAAAGCCGCCTGGCGGTCTGGTCGGCGCGCCGCATCTGGTCGACAACCAGATTTCCATTGAGGGGCTGACCGAGCCCAAGCGGGTGTTCACCGGCACGGCACGCGAGGCGGCAAAGGGCTTCCCCGCCAATCTGAATGTGGCGGTTGCTCTCGCGCTCGCGGGGGTGGGTCCGGATAAAACCGTGCTCGAAATCTGGGCAGATCCCACCGTGACGCGGAACACTCATACGATCTCGGTCGATGCCGACTCCGCGCGTTTCACCATGACGATCGAAAACATTCCGTCGGAAAACCCGAAGACCGGGCGAATCGTGGCCCAGAGCGTGACTGCGCTGCTTCGTAAGATGAGCGCCACGCTCAAAGTCGGCACCTGAGGTCGCGCCGTGAAGCGGGTAAGGCTTGCACTGCCTCTGCTTATTGCCTTTGTGCTGGCGGGATGTGCGAGCCTGCAGTCCTTGCCGTCGGAGCCCGATGTGCCGGGGCCGCTCAAGCCCGACCTTGAAGGCTCAGTCGCCGTGATGGAGCGGGGCGCAGCCGGCGGGATGCCACCCGGTTGGGAGCCGTGGATCCTTCACCCGTCCAAGCGAAAAACGCGCTATGAAGCGCGCGGCCGCAATGGTGATACGGTGATCTCGGCGTACGCCGATTCTGCAGCCTCAGGTCTGGCGCGCCGAGTCAGTCTTGATCCATCTGCAACGCCCTGGATCGAATGGCGCTGGCGGGTGGATGCCCTGGTGCCCGGTGCCGACAACACCGATCGCTACGCCGAAGACTCACCCGTGCGGGTCGTACTTGCCTTTGACGGCGATCGTCGCAAGCTGCCGCTTCGTGATCAGCTGTTTTTCGAGCAGGCGAAACTGTTGAGCGGCGGCCAGGAGATGCCGTATGCCACGCTGATGTACATCTGGGAAAACCAGCAGCCGGTCGATGCCGTGATCACCAATCCGAATACCGCGCGCGTACGGAAGATTGTCGTCTCGAGTGGCGGTAACGGTGTGGGGACCTGGCAGCGCTACCGCCGCAATTTCGTGGACGATTATCGGCGCGCATTCGGGGCCGAACCTGGCCGACTGATCGGTATCGCGATCCTCACCGATACCGACAACACCCGGCAGCAGGTGTCTGCACAGTACGGAAAGATCCGCCTCCTTGAGCGCTGATCAGTAACCTTAAGCGTGGCGCGGGATTTCGGAGTTTGAGTCCGATGCTCCGTTGAAATCCGAAGGTTCACGCCAGTCAATGATAACCAGGAGACCCCGCATGTTCGCAAAGCTTTCAATTCGTCATACCGCCATGGCGGCCGCGTTGGCGCTTTCTACCCTGCACATGGCGCATGCGCAGGCGCCCGCAGCTGCTCCGCCGCCAGCCTGGAAGCAGGGCATGCCTGCCAACATGGCGAATTCGCCGCTTGCGCCGCTCGCGGGCAAGATGACCGTCACGCCGGCAAGCGATATTCCAATCGACCGGATCAAGTTGCCGCCCGGCTTCAAGGTGGAGGTCTGGGCCACAGGGCTGCCCGGCGGTCGGGCGATGGCGCGTGGCGATGATGGAAAGATTTATGTGGGCACCCGCGCCATCGGGCGCGTGTATGAGGTGACCGACTCGGGCGGTCAGCGCACGGTTCGGACCGTTGTCGACAAACTGAACCAGCCGGCGGGCGTGGCCTTTCGCAACGGGTCGCTCTACGTCATGGCAATTGACAAGGCGCTCCGCTTTGACGGCATCGAGAAGAATCCAGCAGCCGCGCCGGTCGACATGACCGCAGCCTTCAACTTGCCGCCCCTTCCGCACCACAACTGGAAATACATTGCCTTCGGTCCAGACGGCAAGCTGTATGTGCCGTTTGGTGCACCCTGCAATATCTGCGAACTGCCCACGCCCGAATATGCGCAGATCCGCCGCTACAACGCCGATGGCTCGGGCATGGAAGTGATCGCCACGGGTGTCCGTAATTCAGTGGGATTCGACTGGCACCCGGTCACGCGCGAACTGTGGTTCAGCAATCACGGTCGCGACTGGATGGGCGACGACCTGCCGCATGACACGATGCATCGCCTTGGAAAAACTGGTCAGCACTTCGGCTTTCCGCATTGCCATCAAGGTGACCTGCCCGATACCGACGTGAAGAAAGACAATCCGTGTGGCGGTGTCGAGAAGCCCGTCGCATTGATGGGGCCGCATTCGGCGACCATGGGCGTCACGTTCTACACCGGCAATATGTTCCCCGCGGAATACCGCAACGTCGCCTTCAACGCGCGCAAGGGCTCCTGGAATCGCACCAAGAAGATTGGTTACGACGTCGTCATGATTCGTTCGAACCCGGATGGCAGCAACGCCAGAGTCGAGCCATTCATGACCGGTTTCATGAACGAGGCGGACCAGAGTTTCTGGGGTCGTCCGGCTTATCTGCTGCAAATGCCGGATGGTTCGATGCTGGTCTCCGACGAGCAGCTGGGCGCGATCTATCGCGTCTCGTACAGCCGCTGACCTGCGCTTGAGGCCTTACGCAATCCTCGCGCGGCGCTTCGCGCTCGCGCTCACGCTCGCGCTGGGAGTCATTCCCGGCGCGGGGCTCCTTCAGGCGCAAGAGCTGCCTGCGGGGTTGGCGGCGAGACTGGCCGCCTGTGGCGCGTGTCACGGTGTGGATGGCAATGCGCCGTTGCGCGACACCCCCTCGCTTGCCGGTCAGCCGGTGGTTTTCCTTGAAAATCAGATGGTGCTGATTCGTGAGGGCATCCGCGAGATTGCGCTGATGAAGGGTGCGCTCGACGGCATCACCGATACCGACATCGCAGCACTCGCCCGTCACTACGCACGCCAGCCGCTCAAGCCACCGGCGGCTGAGCGCGACGCAGCGTTGTTTGCAAAGGGTGAACAGCTCGCCCAGCAAAATCGCTGCGGAAGCTGTCATCTGCCCAGTTACGCGGGGCGGGAGCAAATGCCCAGGCTTGCCGCGCAGCGGGAAGATTTTCTGCTTCACTCGATGCGCCAGTTCGCGAGCAACCAGGCAGTGGGGCGAGATACCTTGATGGCAGCGTCGCTCCACGGACTGAGCGATTCTGATCTGATCGCGATCGCGCATTACCTCTCCCGTATCGGGCCCTGAGCGCAATGCCTCAGTCACGCGCTCGGCCCTGTATCGCCGCCGGGTTGTGCCGCGCGGCGGTGGGTGCTGCGGTGTGTCTGGTCGCATTCGGTGGCTCGGCGCAGACGCTTGAATCGGTCACCGTACAGAGCGGCCGGCTCGAGCAGCGACAGTTCGATGCCCCGGCGTCGGTGCAGCTCATCGATGAGGCGGCCTTGCGTCGAGCGGGCCCGGCGGTCAACTTGTCCGAAGCCCTCGCGCAGGCGCCGGGTGTGGTGGCGCTCAACCGCAACAACTACGCGCAGGATGTACAGATTTCAATTCGCGGATTCGGCGCCCGAGCCGCATTCGGGTTGCGTGGCATTCGCCTGCTGACCGATGGAATTCCCGCTTCCACTCCCGATGGACAGGGTCAGGCGTCCACTGTCCATTTGCCCTCCGCAGGCCGCATCGAAGTGCTGACCGGGCCGCTGGCCCAGATTTACGGCAACGCCTCGGGCGGCGTCATCCAGACGTTTACGCGCGACCCTGATGCGGTACCGACGGTGTCGGCGGAGACGCTGGCCGGCTCCTTCGGGCTTCTGCGCAGCAATGTTCAGCTTGCCGGGCGCGCCGGCACGGCGGGGCTGGTGGCCGATTACGGCGAGTTTTCCACCGATGGCTGGCGCGAGCACAGCGCGGCCAGGCGTCGGCACTTCAATGGCGTGCTTGGCATGCAGCTCGCCACCGATACCCGGCTGCGCGTGGTGCTCAATGCGTTCGATATGCCGTATGCCCGCGATCCGCTCGGGCTCACCTGGGCGCAGCTTGCCAATCCCCGTGCGGCGGGCACGAACGCTGTGGCCGCGAATACCCGCAAGTCGGTCCGCCAGGACCAGGGCGGCTTGGTCCTGGAACACCGGTTTGACCGCGATCTGCGGCTGCAGGCTCGGACCTACGCCGGCACGCGTGAAAACCTGCAGTTCCAGGCCTCGAACACCTGGGTGGGGTTGGATCGTCAATTTGATGGCGCCGGGCTGCAGCTCACCGGGTTCGGGACGCTTGGCAAGGCGATGACGCTCGATTGGGTGGTTGGCATCGACCACGACAGCTCGGCTGAACGGCGGCAGGGTGGTGCTGCGCTTGCGGGAGAAAAGCGTGGCGTGAACCGTAACGAAATGAATGACGCCGGCAACCGTGATGCGTTCGCGCAGGCCAATCTGCATCTGGGCGAGTCGTGGACCATCACCACCGGCGTGCGCCAGAGCGAGGTTCGCCTGGAAAGTCGTGACGACTACCTGGTGGACGGCAACGGCTCGGGGGCCGTACGTTACCGCGCAACCAGTCCGGTGCTGGGGGCAACCTGGCACGCCTCGGAAACGCTCAATGTGTATCTGAACCAGGGCCGGGGCTTTGAGACGCCGACCCTTGCCGAGGCAGCGTACTCCATGCCAAGCGCGGGCGGCACGCCGATTGGCCGGTTCAACCCGCTGCTGGCGGCACCGGTGAGCCATCACCTGGAAACCGGTCTCAAATGGCTGCCCGACCGTGCCACGCGGGTGCAGGCTGCGTTGTTCCGGATTCGTACCGACAACGAGTTGGTGGCAGCGCTCTCCTCAGGGGGGAGAACGGTATTCGCAAATGCCACCAGTACATTGCGTGAAGGGGCTGAAGTGTCGGCAGACCGGCTCTGGGGGGCGTCGTGGCGAACCCAGTTTTCCTGGACCTGGATTGATGCGGTGTACGACCAGCCGTTTGGCCAGGTCGCCGCCGGGAACGCAATGCCTGCCATTCCTTCCCAGATCGCTTTTGCGTCGCTCTTCTGGGCGCAGGCCGGTTGGGCGCCCGCCCGGGTGACCCCTCGCCCGGGACTGGAGGCCGGGGTCGAGTGGCATGCCCGATCGCGCCTGTGGGCCGATGATGGCAATGCCGCGCCTGCGCCGGGATACGGCGTTTTCAACGCGCGGGCGCGACACCGAGTGCAGGCGGGACCAGTGATGGTGGAAGTTTTTGCCGGTATCGACAATCTGACCGACCGCCGGACAATCGGGTCGGTGATCGTCAATCAGGCACAACGCCAGTATTACGAGCCAGGGCTGCCGAGGAGTGCGCTGCTGGGGCTGAGCGCGAGGCTGCCACTCTGATCGGTTGTGCAGCGGTCACGAGAGCCCTGAAGCCGTCGCTCAGGCCGCACCGCCCTATGCAGCTTGCAGCAAGAACTCGACCCTGACGGCGTCGAATGGGAATTCGACCTTCCCATCCGCTGTTCGACTGAGAACACCTGCATCGAGCAAAGCCGAGATGTCACTGTGAACCGCCTTGACATCCCGGTTCACCCGGCGAGCCGCCCCGCGAATGGACATCGGCCCCGCCCGGCACATGCCCTTGAGCAGTTCCCATCGCTTCGCGGTCAGAACCTGCCAGAGCAGTTCTGGACTTGCAAACGCGATGCGTGCCTCGCGCTCGCCTCGAGCCGTCCTCATCGCACGGGCGGCATCTGCCAGAGTCTGCGCAAGAGAGCGAACTTCAAGCACGACCGTGTTCATGATTCCACCTCTTCACTTCCGCTTCAAAGTCGGACATCAGTTGTTCCGGCGTGGTAAAGGCATAGACCGATTCCGCGCGGCCGATGTGACGGTGGTCGCCCTTGCCCCGCTCGTTGTCATACCGAAGCACACATTGCCCGCCGACCACATACGCCAGTCTGTACTTGAACGGATGCGACGCCGGCGGAACCGGCTCGCGCACCCGCCACACGGCGACCTCCACAAATGCGTCCGCAGCTAGCACGACCCGGCGACGGATCAATGGTGAAGCCTTCATTGTTGGGCATGATGACAACATCTGATAGTGTTGTCAATGCCTCCAACAGAGACTTCTCGCGCCAAGCGGAAATTGGCGACACCGGCGATCGCATGCACGGCAGTGCACCCCCCAGCGTTCAGTTGCTGAGCGCGGGAAGCCGACCGCTCCGGCTTCGACAGCGCCGGCTGAAGTTGGTCGGTCAACTCCCGCGAGTCATCGGCCCCCTTCAACCACGATGCGGTGACAAAAGCATCCTTCTGACCCGCGCTCAACGCAGTCACTGGAACATGCCCTGGCCTCGATCAGCGTCACGAGAAGTGGAAGTGGCTCTGCAGCTTTATCGGGAGACAGAGGCAGACTTCGCCGACTGCCTGCACATCGCGTTGGCGATCGAAGTCGGCGAGCGGCCGCTTTGGACATTCGACAGAGGGGCGGCGAAGGTCGTCGGCGCACACCTGCTTCGGAGTCGGTAGACAGGTGGCCGGCGGGTGCGGCTGTCCGCCGAGCGATATTGGCTCCCAGGCCGAGGCTCTCGATGCCGGACTGAATCGGATCGGCGCGCCGCGATAAGATCGACCAAAACCAGGAGTCGACGATGGCAAACGCCGCGAATGGATTCTCCCCTCTCTCCAGCGAGGAACTCGATGAACTCGAAGCCTTCCTGATGGAGGATCGCGACGGACCCGATGCGATGATGCTCGACACGATGGACGGCTACCTGCACGCCGTGGCCATCGGGCCTGTCACGCTGAAACCGCAGGAGTGGCTGCCCCCGATCTGGGGGCACACGCCGGCGCAGGGGATGGTGCCGCCCGCGCAAAGCCTGGAACAGATCAACCGGATCCTGCAACTGGTGATGCGCCATTTCAACTGCATCATCGCCGGCCTGGAGGTCCCGTCGCCGGACATCTATCCGCATTGGTCCGTGATGGAGTTCGATGGTCGCGAGTTCGAGGACGCCGAGAGCTGGGCCTGGGGCTTCGTGCAGGGCATGGATCTCTGTCGCGCCGATTGGCAATCGCTGCTCGAGACCGAGCAAGGCCGGGCTTGGTACAGGCCGATCGGCCTGCTGGGAGAGGACGACTTCGGACCGGAACAGGAAACGCTCACGCGAACGCCGGCACAGCGTGCCGAACTGGCGCTGCAGATCCCCGAGGCCGTCCTGGGCATGCACGCGCATTGGCTGCCGCTGCGTCTTGCCGTTCATGAACGGGCTGTGGCCCGCGCGCTCCAGGCAAAGGTGGGCCGAAACGAACCGTGCCCTTGCGGTAGCGGCAAGAAGTTCAAGAAGTGCTGCGGCGCGCCGGCCAACCTGCATTGAGTATGAGATGGCTAGGTGCGGTAGCCGTCGGCGTCGATCAGGAACATGCGCCGGCCCAGGTGGCTCCGCTTTGCTGCGTCGATAGCAACGGGAAGCGGGTCGAATTGGTGCTGGTGAGAAGACTCGAACTTCCGACCTACTGATTACGAATCAGTTGCTCTACCAACTGAGCTACACCAGCGCCGAACCTGAAATTATAGCAAAGCAACCAGCGCGTGGACGTCAGCGACCCGGAGACGAAGCCGAAGTTCGCGCTTCATGCGCGTATTCGAAATTCGCCGTGAGTCGCGCATGAACGAAAGCATCATGGGGCTTACGCGGGCCGCCACCTCGGCGCGGGTCATGCGGGGCGGCCGCGGGAGGCCGGTTGCATCGGCGACCACATCGAAGTAGTCGCCCATCAGGAGATCGGTGTCGTCGCAGACATTGAAGCTGCGGCCTCCTCGAGCCCGAAACAGTGCGAGCCAGGCCGCGTGGGCCAGATCGTCGGCGTGAATGTGATTGGTGTAGACGTCGTCAGCCGGAAGAAGCGCTGGTTGCCTCTGCCGCAAGCGTTCCAGCGGCAGCCGGTCCTGGGCGTAAATGCCCGGTGCCCGCAACAGGGTCACCCGGGTGGCGGTACGGCGGCCGAACGCGCGCAGGGTCTGCTCTGCGGCCACGCGGCGTGCCGCGCGGGGGTTCGAGGGCTGAAGCGGGCGGGTTTCGTTGATGTGTTTTCCCGCGCAGTCGCCGTACACGCCGGTGGTGCTTACATACGAAAGGCGCGCCGATGCCCCGGCTGCCGCTCCGCTTGCGCAGGCGGCGGTCAGCCAGCGGCTGCGGCGATCGCCCGTGCCTTCGGCGGGCGGTGGCGCGAGGTGAACCATCCAGCGCGACAGACCTGAAAGGCGCGAGACGCTGCGGCGATCATCCAGGTCGCAGGCCAGGGCGATGGCGCCCGCCGCGCGAATCGCGGCAAGCTGCTCCGGTCGCCGCGCGGTGGCGATGATCCGAAGCCGGTTGGGTTGGCCGGCGCGCTGCGCGATCAGTCGAAGCCCGACATCGCCACAGCCCACCACCAAGAGCGTAGGGCGGCGCAGACGCCGGGGCAGGGCGCGCGAGACCGGAGCGGAGCGCACCGATGCTGCGTTGGCTGCCACCCGGCTTGCCCGCGCCGACCGGTAGTCGGGCGATAATGCGGGCCGCGCGTTCAGGCGAACGATCCGAATCGAGTCAGAAACCATGAGCTTTAAAGTCAGCGTTCAACCCAGTGGCAAACAGTTTGAGGTGCAACCCGGCGAAGCCATTCTTGCGGCGGCCCTGCGCCAGGATGTGATCCTTCCCTATGGCTGTCGCAATGGCGCTTGTGGTTCGTGCAAGGCGCTGGTGCTGGACGGTGTCATCGAACAGGGGCCCCATTCTAGCGGGGCGATGAAGCCTGAGGAGGCCGAGCGCGGCCACGCGCTGCTTTGTTGCGCCACCGCTGCGAGCGATCTGACGCTTCAGTGCCGGGTCATTGCCGCAGCGGGCGACATTCCGATCCGCAAGATGCCTTGCCGGATTGCGTCGATCGCCGAAGCAGCCCCCGATGTCCGTATCCTGCGCCTGCAGTTGCCAGCCAATGAGCGCCTGCAGTATCTGGCGGGTCAGTATGTGGAGCTGCTGCTGCGGGACGGCTCGCGACGCAGCTACTCCATGGCGAGCGCGCCGCACATCGCCGAGCAGGTTGAACTGCATATCCGCCACATGCCAGGCGGCAAGTTCACCGATGCGTTGTTTGGTGTCACCCAGCCAAGCTTCAAGGAACGCGACATCCTCCGCTTCGAAGGCCCGATGGGCACGTTCTTTCTGCGTGAAGACAGCGATGCGCCCATCGTGTTCGTGGCGAGCGGCACCGGTTTTGCGCCCATCAAGGCCATCATCGAACACGCCATTCACAAGAGCACCCGCCGGCCCATGACGCTCTACTGGGGCGGTCGCAGGCCACGCGATCTGTACATGAACGCACTGTGCGAGCAGTGGGCGGCCGAGTTGCCCGACTTTCGGTATGTGCCGGTGGTGTCAGACGCGCTTCCTGAAGATCAATGGGCGGGCCGGACCGGCTTCGTTCATCACGCTGTCATGGCGGATCTTCCAGATCTTGCCGCATACCAGGCCTATGTTTGCGGCGCACCGGTCGTGGTGGATTCCGCCAGGCGGGACTTCGTCGCCCAGTGCGGTCTGCCCGAAGACCAGTTCTTCGCCGACTCGTTCACCTCCGAAGCCGATCTGGCAGCAGCGAAGTAATCACCCGCAAAAAAATGCCCCGGTTTTCGGGCCGGGGCGAACCAGCCACCGGACAGGAAACCAGCGCTGGATGGGGAACTCGCCCGCGCTGCACAGGGCATGCGGGAATCCAGCTTCGAGCGTATCGATTGAGGCGTGCGGCAAGGGCGCGAGCGGACCGGAGGTATGTCCGCTCAGACCGGTGGTGCACCCGTCGGGTGCGCGTGGCGCGGCTCGCCGCAGCCAGCCGCGATGCCGTACCGCTGGGATCTGCCACCGTGGGGCCGGGCTTGATCGCACACGCGGATTCGCACAAAACAAACGGGGCGTCTGTGCGCCCCGTTTGCGTGAGGGTGCCGGCGAGATTCCGGCACGGATCAGACCGGTTTTACTTGGTGGTCATGATCCATTTGGCCAGCGTTTCGGCATCGGCCTGAGTGACCTGCGGATTGGCGGGCATGGGGATTTGCCCCCAGTTCCCGACACCACCCTTGATGATCTTGACGCTCAGCTTGGCAACGGCCTCGCCATCGGAGGCGTATTTGGCTGCGACGTCTTTGTAAGCGGGGCCCACCAGCTTCTTGTCGACCGCGTGGCACGCGGTGCAGTTCTTTGCCTTGGCGAGATCCATGCTGGCCAGGGCGGGCGAGGATGACACCGCGATGATCGATGCACCGAAAATCACAGACAGAAATTTCATGACATCTCCGATAGAAAGGGTGACGCTTAGGAAAACGCTTGCACGAGATTACCGCGACAGCCGGTCAGGCCGCGCTGAGACCAAGGCTTCAGTGGGGGAATCAGAAATCATCGAGGACAGCACCCTTGCTCGCCGAGCCTGCGAGCTTGTGAAACTTGGCGAGTACGCCTCGGTTGTAGCGCAAAGCGGGAGGCTGCCAGCGAGCGCGGCGCGCGGCAATTTCAGCATCACTGACCTCGAGTTGCAGAAGCAGCTGGTGCGCGTCGATGGTGACCCGATCCCCTTCGTGGATGAGCGCAAGCGGCCCGCCTACGGCAGCCTCCGGTGCCACATGACCGACCACCATACCCCAGGTGCCGCCCGAGAAACGGCCATCGGTAATGAGACCGACCGATTCGCCGAGGCCCGCGCCGATCAGCGCAGAGGTGGGGGCCAGCATTTCGGGCATGCCAGGCGCGCCCTTGGGCCCGAGGTAGCGAAGCACCATGACATCGCCCGCCTTGATTTTGCCCTCCAGGATGGCGGCAAGCGCCGACTGCTCGTCATCGAACACCCGGGCCGGGCCGGTGATGACTGGGTTCTTGAGGCCGGTGATCTTGGCCACGCAGCCCTCGGGCGACAGGTTGCCCTTGAGGATGGCCAGGTGCCCTTGTGCATACATGGGCTTGTCAATCGGCAGAATCACGTCCTGGTCGGCGCGTGGCGCATCGGGCACCGAGGCGAGTTCCTCGGCCATGGTGCGGCCCGTGATGGTCATGCAGTCGCCGTGCAGCAGACCGGCCTTCAGGAGAATTTTCAAGACCTGCGGAATGCCGCCTGCGCGGTGCAGATCGGTGGCGAGATAGCGGCCCGAGGGCTTCAGATCGCAGATGACGGGCACACGTTTGCGGATCCGTTCGAAATCATCAATCGTCCACTCGATGCCACCGGCATGTGCGATGGCGAGAAAGTGCAGCACAGCGTTGGTCGAGCCGCCCGTTGCCATGATGAGCGTGACCGCGTTTTCGATCGACTTGCGCGTGACGATGTCGCGCGGCTTCAGATTGCGCTTGACCGCTTCGATCAGCACGCGAGCCGACTCGGCGGTGGAGTCGCGCTTCTCTGAGTCGGGGTTGGCCATGGTGGAGGAGCCGAGCAGGCTCATGCCCAGCGCCTCAAACGACGACGACATGGTGTTGGCGGTATACATGCCGCCGCATGAACCGGTGCCGGGAATGGCGTTCTGTTCGATGCCGTCGAAGTCTTCCTTGGACAACCGGCCAGCGGAGAACTCGCCCACCGCCTCGAAGACCGACACGATGTTGAGATCCTTGCCCTTCCAGCGGCCTGGCTTGATGGTGCCGCCATAAACGTAGATGGCAGGCACATTGCAGCGCAGGATGCCCATCATGCCGCCTGGCATGTTCTTGTCGCAGCCGCCGATCACCACCACGCCATCCATCCACTGGCCCTGCACTGCGGTTTCGATGCAGTCACAGATGACTTCACGCGAGATCAGCGAATACTTCATGCCTTCAGTGCCCATCGACATCCCGTCCGAGATGGTGGGCGTACCGAAAGTCTGCGGGTTGCCGCCCGCGGTGCGAACGGCCTCGACCGCTGCATCGGCAAGCGTCTGGAGTCCCGAGTTGCAGGGGGTGATGGTGGAGTGACCGTTGGCAATGCCGATCATCGGCTTGTCGAAGTCGCTCTTCACATAGCCCATCGCGTAGTACATCGAGCGGTTGGGCGCACGGGCCACCCCCTCGGTGATGTTGGATGAGCGGCGTTTTTCGGACATGGATTGTCTCCGGAGGCTTGGTTCGGGCTGAAGTATATTGCGAGCCAGGATTGTTCACCCACAGTTCGACCCGATTGCCCTCAGCCTGGGCCCGATTGCCATCCGCTGGTATGGCTTGATGTACCTGATCGCTTTCCTGGGCTTCTTTTTACTCGGCCGCTGGCGGCTCGGTCGCCCGCGGTTTGCCCAGGCCTCCGGGCTTCATCCGTCGCAGATGGAAGATCTGCTGTTTTTCGGGGTGGTGGGGGTGGTGCTGGGCGGGCGGCTTGGCTATGTGTTTTTTTACAAGCCCGGCTACTACCTGCAACGGCCACTTGAGGCGCTGGCCGTCTGGGAGGGCGGCATGTCGTTTCATGGCGGCCTGATTGGTGTGCTGCTCGCCATGGCCGTGTTCTGTCGCTGGCGCGGCCTGCGGTTTCTGTCGGTCATGGATTTCATCGCGCCTCTGGTGCCGCTGGGTCTGGCTGCCGGACGCATGGGCAACTTCATCAATGGCGAACTGTGGGGCCGGGTCACCGATCTGAGCTGGGCGATGGTGTTTCCGCAGGCGGGCAACGCGCTGCCCCGGCATCCTTCGCAGCTCTATCAGTTTGCAGGCGAGGGCGTGGCCCTGTTCCTGTTGCTCTGGTGGTGGTCGGCGCGGCCGCGACCGGTGGGGGCGGTGTCAGGCGCGTTCCTGCTGGGGTATGCCGCGTTCCGGTTTGCCGCAGAGTTTGCGCGTGAGCCCGACGCCTTCCTGGGCTTTCCGCTCCCCGGCATCACAATGGGGCAGATTCTTTGCCTGCCGATGGCTGCCGCTGGCGTTTGGCTCATTGCCCGCAGCCGGCGCGCCTGACCAGCGATTACAGTCCGAAGCGCCAGGCTCGCCACAGCATGTAGGCGGCGAGCGCGTAGAGCATCAGCCCGAAGAAACGTTTGAGCCTGCCCGACGGCAGCGCGTGGGCAATGCGAACGCCAAGTGGCGCGGTGAGCATGCTGGCGATCGAGACAAACACCAGACCCGGCAGGTAAATGTAGCCCACCATCAGACTGGTTTGCGCGGCGGACCAGCCCGCGATCACATAGCCAATCGTGCCAGCAACCGCAATCGGAAAACCACAGGCCGCGCTGGTGCCCACGGCGGCGTGAATCGGCAGGCCCCGGCGGACCAGAAACGGGGTGGTGATGAAGGCGCCACCCGCACCCACGACCGATGAGGCCACCCCGATCAGCGAACCCGCGCCGAACAGGCCGCCCGCGCCCGGGAGTGCCTGATCCGCCGAAGCGGCGTTCTGGCGAAGCATCCGGGTGGCCATGATGGCGATGAACGCACTGAACACCAGCGCGAGCCACCCTGCGGGCAGCGACGACGCGAATTGCGAACCGATGAGCGATCCGATCATGATCCCGATCGACATCGCCCGCACCAGGTCCCAGCGCACGGCCCCTCGCCTGTGCTGAGCCCGCACGCTGGAGACCGAGGTGAAGAGGATGGAGGCAAGCGAGGTGGCAATCGCAACCTTGATGACGAGGTCAGGCCCGAACCCCTTGTAGTCGAGGTAGAGCGTCATGAAGGGCACCATCACCATGCCGCCGCCGATTCCGAGGAGTCCCGCCAGCAGGCCGGTGCAGGCCCCCAGTAGCAACAGCATGAGGATCGGGACAAGGTCCACGCGCGCTCCAAAGCCATGGAAAGCACCCAGGATCCAGTACGCCGGAGCGAGGGTAACAAGGGGCGCGATGCTAACATCGGAGGATGAAATTCGCTGTGATCGGTGCCGGAGGTATCGGCGGTTATCTGGGCGCGCGCCTTGCCCTGGCGGGCGAGTCCGTGACCTTCGTTGCGCGAGGGCCCAACCTCCAGGCGCTGCGCGACCAGGGCATCCGTCTTGTCGAGGAAGACGGCACGGAACACCACATCGAGTCGGTGAAGGCCTGCCAGCAGATGAGCGAGGCGGGCGAACAGGATGTGGTGTTGCTCGCGCTCAAGGCGCATCAGGTGGCTGCGGTGGCCCCGCAGATGTCCTCAATGCTCGGACCGCACACCACCATCGTCACCCTCCAGAACGGTATCCCGTGGTGGTACTTCCACGGCCTCCCGGGCCCCTGGCAGGGTCAGCAGCTCGAATCGGTCGACCCGGGCGGCGTGATTGCCACGCACATCGACAACGCGCGCATCATTGGATCGGTCGTGTATCCGGCCTCCGAACTGATTGCGCCCGGTGTGATCAAGGTGATCGAGGGCAACCGGTTTTCGCTGGGCGAACCCGATGGCAGCAAATCCGAGCGGGTGCAGGCCATCTCGCAGGCGCTCGCCCGGGCTGGCTTCAAAGCGCCGGTGTCGTCAGACCTTCGGGGCGAGATCTGGCTGAAGCTTTGGGGGAACCTCACTTTCAACCCGGTGAGCGCGCTCACCCACGCCACCCTTGCGCAGATCTGTAGATTCCCCCAGACCCGCGAGCTCGCGCTTGGCATGATGGCTGAAGCCCAGCAGGTGGCCGAGACACTGGGCGTGCGGTTTCGCATCTCGCTCGAACGCCGCCTGGCGGGGGCCGAGGCGGTGGGCGAACACAAGACCTCCATGCTGCAGGATGTCGAGCAGGGCCGTCCGCTCGAACTCAATGCGCTGCTCGGTTCGGTCATTGAACTGGCCCGGCTCACCAACACCCCGGTACCGCGCTGTGAGGCGATCTACGCCTGCTGTGCGCTGCTTGCCGAGCGTCTGACCGAACGCCATGCCCGGCTCTCGCTGGGCTGACCCTTTCACTTCCCCGGACTGATGACCATGAGTGCTGCACGCACGCTTCCCGCCCTGATCGAGGCAGGCTCCGATGATGCTCCCGCCCTGACCGCCCCCGGGTGTCGTGAACTCACCTACCGCGCGCTGCGCGCGCAGGTCGATGCCACCGTGGCGGCGCTGAACGCCCTGGGCATTGGGCGCGGCGACAAGGTGGCCATCGTGCTGCCGAACGGCCCCTCTATGGCGAGCGCGTTCCTCGCGGTGGCGGCGGGCGCGGCAAGTGCCCCGCTGAATCCTGCCTATCGCGCCGACGAGTTCGAGTTTTATCTCAACGATCTCCAGGCCCGCGGCCTGATCGTGGAGGCGGGCAGCGACTCGCCCGCGGTCGCGGTGGCGCGCAAACTCGGCGTGCCGGTGATCGAACTGCATGCCGAGCCCGAGCGGGGCGCGGGTGCCTTCCGCCTGGCTGCACCGGCGGTGCTTCCTTCGCAGGCAGCGCGGACTGGCCTTGCCGAGCCCGACGATATCGCCCTGGTCCTGCACACCTCAGGCACCACCTCGCGGCCCAAGATCGTGCCGCTCTCGCACGCCAACGTCTGCGCCTCGGCTCGGAACATTCGCGAGTTCCTGTCGTTATCGGCAGGCGACTGCGGCCTCAACATCATGCCGCTCTTTCACATTCACGGCCTCATAGCCGGCATCAGTGCGCCGCTCTCGGCGGGGGGCCGGGTGTTCTGTACCCCGGGCTTCAACGCCTTGCGATTCTTTACCTGGATGGAGGAGGCCCGCCCCACGTGGTACACCGCGGTGCCCACCATGCACCAGACGATTCTTGCGCGGGCCGCCAACAATAGAGCGGTCATTGCTGCGCACCCGCTCAGGTTCATTCGCTCCTCCTCGTCGGCCATGCCGACGCAGGTCATTCGCGAAATGGAGGAGGTGTTTGGTGCGCCGCTGGTCGAGTCTTACGGCATGACCGAGGCCGCGCACCAGATGGCGGCCAATCCGCTTCCGCCCAGGATCAGAAAGCCCGGATCGGTCGGCATCGCGGCCGGCCCCGAGCTTGCCATCATGAATGAGGCGGGCAGCCTGCTGCCTGCTGGCGCAACCGGCGAGGTGGTGATCCGCGGCGACAATGTCACGCGCGGCTATGAGAACAACCCCAAGGCCAATGCCGAGGCCTACACCAACGGATGGTTTCGAACCGGCGATCAGGGTGTGCTGGATGCCGAGGGCTATCTCACCATCACCGGCCGTCTGAAGGAAATCATCAATCGCGGGGGCGAGAAGGTCTCGCCGCGCGAGGTCGACGAAGTGCTGATGGATCATCCGGCGGTCGCACAGGTGGTCACGTTTGCCATCCCGCACGACAAGCTCGGTGAAGAGGTGGGCGCTGCGGTGGTGCTGCGCGAGGGTGCCACGCTCACCGATCGCGAACTGCGCGATTTCGCCTCGCAGCGGCTTGCCGACTTCAAGGTGCCGCGCAAGATCGTGCTGCTCGACGAAATCCCGAAGGGCGCGACCGGCAAGCTTCAGCGGATCGGGCTCGCGCAGAAGCTCGGGCTCGCGTGAGCGAAGCAAGCGCTTCATGAGCGATCCGATCAGCGCGCAGGCTGGGGGCTTGGCGGGCCGCCGTATCGAGGTGATCGCGCCTTCGGGTGCGCACCTTTCGCTCTCCGAATTCGATCAGGCCCGGGCCTGGTTCGAGGCGCGCGGCGTGCAGCTGGTAAGCGAGGTACCGCGCACTGGCTGGCAGCGGTTTTCAGCGCCCGACGATGACCGGCTCGCGGCCATTCATCGTGCTGCCACGCGAATACCGGTGGCTGACGCGGTCATGATCACGCGTGGCGGCTACGGTTTGTCGCGACTTATCGATCGCATCGACTGGTCGCTGGTGGCTGCATCGATCGCGAAAGGCACCCGCTGGATCGGCTACAGCGATTTCACCGCGTTCCATCTGGCGCTGTTCGCGCAGACCGGTGCGGTGAGTTATGCCGGCCCGTCGTTTTCGGCCGATTTCTCGGGCGAGGGCCCCGGCCAGTTCACACACGACCAGTTTCTTGCGCTCTTTGGTGCAGGGCCCGCGCCCGTTCGATGGCGGTTTGCGGGCGCGCGCCGCCCGATTGATACGCAGGGCGTCTTGTGGGGTGGCAACCTCGCCATGGTCACATCCCTGATCGGAACACCATGGTTTCCGTCGGTTCAGGGCGGGATCCTGTTTCTCGAGGATGTGGGCGAGCATCCCTACCGGATCGAGCGCATGTTGCACCAGCTTCACCATGCGGGCGTCCTCGCGCGGCAGCAGGCGGTTGTGCTGGGTGACTTTACTGGCTGGAAGCTCGCGCCGCACGATCGTGGCTACGGGCTTGAGGCCATGATCGATTACTGGCGCTCGCGTCTGGAGGTGCCGCTCATCACCGGGTTGCCGTTTGGTCATGGTGAGGTGCGAGCCACGCTCGCCGTGGGCGCGCCCTATCGGCTTCGGGTCGAGGCGGGCTTCGCGCTTCTTGAGCGCGCTACGCGGGCGCGCTGATCCGCCGCTCTTCAACCGCATGGCAGGCCACCTGCGAACCGTCGCCGGGGTCGCGCAACTGCGGCGTTTCGCTGCGACAGCGTTCGTTCGCGTGCGGGCAGCGCGGATGAAACGCGCAGCCCGTGGGGGGATTGAGCGGATTGGGTACTTCGCCGCCCACAGGTGTTCGCGCGCGCCCGCTCATCGAGATGTCGGGAATCGCATCGAGCAGCATGCGGGTGTAGGGATGCGCGGGCGCCGAGAACACCCGTGCCTTGGGGGCGAGCTCGACGATGCTGCCGAGATACATCACACCCACCCGGTCACTCACATGGTGGACCACCGCGAGGTTGTGCGAGATGAACAGATAGGTGAGGCCGCGTTCGCGCTGCAGCGCCCGCATCAGGTTCAAGACCTGGGCCTGCACGGATACATCGAGCGCTGAAGTCGGTTCGTCACAGACCAGAAACTCGGGCTCGGAGGCGAGTGCACGCGCAATCGAGATCCGCTGACGCTGTCCGCCCGAGAACTGATGCGGGAATTTGTCAGCGTCCGATGCCGACAACCCGACCTGTCCGAGGAGCGTCTCGACCCTTGCGCGCATACCAGACGGGTTGTCGAGCAGCCGATGGACCTGAAGCGGCTCGCCCACAATGCGCGCCACCCGCCAGCGTGGGTTGAGGCTTGCGTAGGGGTCCTGAAAGATCATCTGCATGCGGCGCCGCAGCGCGAGGCCCGAGTCCCCGGTGATTTCCGCCAGGTCGTGCCCATCGAAAACCACCCGACCTGAGGAGGGCCTGTAGAGCCCGACCAGCATGCGGGCAACCGTGGATTTGCCACAGCCCGACTCGCCCACCAGTGCCAGCGTTTCGCCGCGTGCAATGTGAAAGCTCACGTCGCGCACCGCCTGCAGCAACTGGCGGGGCTTGCGCTCGATCACACGGTTGAGCCATGGCGCGGACACGTCGAAGACCTTGCTGATCCGGTCGACCTGAACCAGTGGGCGGGCCGCCTCCGGCTGGGGACCAGGCGCTCCGTTGCTGCGCGCGGATTCGGTGAGGCCGCGGTTCATGCCAGCGCACACCGGGCGTGGAGAACCGGACTCATGCAGGCACCCGCTCATGCTGGAGCCAGCACGCGGCAAGCGAGGCGCCCGCGGGCATGAGTTCGGGCCGGTCGCTTCGACACCGGTCGATGGCCTGCGCGCAGCGCGGGTTGAACGCGCAGCCGCGTGGAATGGCATTCAGACGGGGCATGGCACCGTCGATCTGGGCGAGCTCCGCGCGATGCCCCCCGATAGACGGAATGGAGCCCATGAGGCCCACTGTGTAGGGGTGTCGGGGCCGGTGAATGACATCGGCGACTGGGCCGATTTCGGCGATTCGCCCGGCATACATCACCGCCACCCGATCCGCGGTCTCGGCGATCACGCCCATGTCGTGCGTGACCAGCATGACCGCCGTGCCTTGCTCGCGGCACAGGCGTTTGAGAAGCGAGATGATCTGCGCCTGAATCGAAACATCGAGTGCGGTGGTGGGCTCGTCGGCCACCACCAGTTGGGGCCGTGCGGCAAGCGCAAGCGCGATCACGACCCGCTGGCGCATGCCCCCCGAGAATTGGTGCGGATAGTGATCAATCCGCTGGGCGGCGGCCGGAATGCCTGTTGCCTCGAGCAGTTCGATGGCGCGCGCGCGGGCCGCACGGGCGTCGAGCGCCAGGTGCGTGCGGATCGTTTCCTCGATCTGGCGACCAACGGTGTAGAGCGGGTTGAGCGAGGTGAGCGGATCCTGAAAGACCGCGCCGATCTTTCGGCCACGCACCTGGCGCATGGCCTCGGGCGGCAGATTGTCGATGCGGGCGCCCTCGAGCAGAATTTCACCGCCCGCAATGCGCCCCGGCGGCTCGATGAGACCGATGATGGCTGCGCCCGTCACCGACTTGCCGGCGCCAGATTCGCCAACCACCCCCAGCACCTCGCCCGGGGCGATCGTGAACGACACATCATCGATCGCCACCAGCGTGCCGCGGCGCGACGGAAACTCGACCCGAAGGTGCCTCACCTCCAGGAGCGGGGGGGTGCTCACTGCAGCCTCGGATTGAGCGCGTCACGCAGCCAGTCGCCCAGCAGATTGACCGACATGCAGAGGAGCACCAGCGCGGCACCAGGAAAGATCACCAGCCACCACTCGCCCGAATAGAGGAAGTTGTTGCCGTTGTTGATCATGGTGCCGAGCGATGGCGAAGTGGGTGGCACCCCCACGCCCAGAAACGACAGGGTTGCCTCGGTGAGAATTGCCTGTGCGATGTTGATGGTGGCAATGACCAGCACCGGACCCAGCGAGTTTGGCAGCACGTGGCGCAGCATGATGGCGATCGGGCGAACGCCAATCACCCGGGCAGCCTGCACATATTCCTTGTTGCGCTCGATGAGCGTCGAGCCCCTCACGGTGCGCGCGTATTGCACCCAGTTGGCAAGCGCGATCGATC
>CAMBZS010000033.1 GCA_945872335.1 Bordetella parapertussis
TGGTCATCGCGTGTCTGGGTGATACCCGCACGCTCCCGCACCACCGAACGGGCGCCGTCACACCCGACCACCCAGGGCGCCTCCAGCGTTTGCCGCATACCGTCACCCGATTCGATGTCGACCCTGACGCCAGCCTCGTGCTGCACGAGGTCGCGCACTGTCCAGCCGGTGAGGAGCGTGATCTCGGGCAACTGGGCAGCGCGCGCGCGCAGGACCGCTTCGGTGGCGTACTGCGGCAGCCGGGTGTTGTCGCATGCGTAGTAGGGGCGGACGATCACCCGCTGATACCAGTCGTAATGCCAGTCCGAGAGCAACGTGCCGTAGGCGGTCAGGCCGCCAATGCCGAACGACACCGGGATGGGCGACGCATCACGGATCGCATGCTCCACGCCCCAGGCCCGAAAATGCTCCATCGTGCGCTGCGTCAGGTTCTGGCCCTTTGGAATCGGCGGAATGCGCGCATGGCGTTCGATAACGGTGCTGCGCACGCCGCGCAAGGCAAGTTCAATTGCGAGACCGATACCCACCGGACCACCGCCGGCGATCAATACCTGCGAGGGCTTCGTTGGAGGTGAAGTCATGATCGATATGAGTGAGCGATGGCAACCCGCGGATGGTATCGCAGACCGTCACCTTGCGAGCCTTGTGCCGGCCCCTCTGGGTGAGGCACACTCGAAAATTCGCGCGCCGAGCGCAACTTTCCCCTACCTGACGCCTACCCGGCGACCGTCCAACATGCCAAGCCTGAAACCGAACCGCCTGCGAAGCCTAGTAGCCATCCTGCTTCTCGCGCTCAGCACCACCAGCTGCTATTTTTTCGACAGCGACCCCGCTCCGCTCGAACTCAACATTGCGCATGTGAATGATCACCACTCGAACATTCGGCCATTCGAGACCACGCTGGTGGTCGACGGGATCAGCACCACGGTCGAAATCGGCGGGTTCGCGCGCCTCGCCACGCTCTTCAAACAGGCTGCAGCCAGCACCCCGAAGCTGCTGAAGCTTCATGCGGGCGATGCCATCACCGGTACGCCCTATTACACCTTCTTTGATGGCGAAACCGACGCACTCGCCATGAATGCCATCTGCTTTGATGTCTTCATCCCTGGCAACCATGAGTTTGATGATGGCGATGCGGCCCTCAAGAAGTTTCTCGACATGCTCGCCTCCGACCCCACATGCAGAACCCCGGTTCTGGCCGCGAACATCCGCCCGGCGGCGGGAACCCCCCTGGCCCAGCGCCCAGATGGATCGCCCTATTTTCAGCCCTATCTGATTCGCTATATGAGCGGGATACCGGTGGGGATCATCGGTATCGATGTGAAGGGCAAGACGCAGAACGCCTCGCGACCGCTGCCCACCACAGCATTCGATGACGAGACCGAAGCCGCGCAGCGCACCATCGACCAGCTGAAGGCCCTTGGCATCCGTCATATCGTACTGATGACACACATCGGCTATCAGCCTGATATCGCGCTCGCTGCCCGCCTCACCGATGTCGACGTCATCATCGGGGGCGACTCACACACGCTGCTGGGCGCGTTCTCTGAAGTGGGCTTCTCCGAGCCGCAGGGCACCTACCCGACGGTGGTACGCAACAAGTCGGGTGAGCTGGTTTGCATCGGCCAGGCTTTTGAATATGCGAAAGTATTCGCGCAGATGCGCGTGGTGTTCAACCGCGACGGAAGCGTTCAATCCTGCGACGGGACCGCATCGCTCGTGATCGGTAAAACCTTCAAGCGCAACAAGCAGCCCCTGTCCGCTCAAGAGAGCGCCGCCTTCGAGGCGAGGCTTGCCCAGATCAAGGCGGTTCGCATTGCCGCAGACGACACCGAGGTCGCGAGCCGTCTTGCCCGCTTCGAGGCCGATTACTCAGCCCGAACTCAGACCGTCATCGGCACGCTTGGCGCAGCCGATTCCCTCTGCCTGGTGCGAGAGCCTGGCTCGGCCAACCGGGGCGGCGCCCTCTGCGACGGCGTAGAAACCCGCGCGCGGGGAGCCGACATTTCACAAATTGTCGCCGAGGCCTTCCGACAGGCCTACGGTGGCAGCATTGCCCAATTCCCAAGCGCCCATTTCGGCCTTGTGAATGCAGGCGGGGTACGGGTTCCGATCGAAAGCGACGGCGTCAGTCCCCGCATCTTGCGAAACCAGGATGCCTATCTCGTGCAGCCGTTTCCAAACGAGCTCTTCAGCATCCGGATAACGGGTGCCGAGATCGCATCGGCTCTGGAAGAAGGAGTCGCCAACTGGCTCGACAATCGCAACTCGAACGGCTCGCACCCGTATGCGAGCGGCCTGCGATGGAATCTTGATCTCACCCAGCCGCGCGGCCAGCGGTTCACCAGCATCGAGGTGAAAGACCCCAACACCGGAAACTGGGCTGCCATACAGGCCAATCAGACCTATCTGGGCATACTGACCGACTACCTCACGCAGGGCTTTGAGGGCTATGACACGCTCAAGCGCGTCTGCATCGGTGCGGGTGATCGTTGCGCAACCGCTGGCAGCCTGTTTGCCGATCAGAGCCTGATCAATTACGTGAAGAAGATCGCAGCGATCCCCGCGCCGAACAACATGGTCAAGCGCCCGGTGTGCGGGGACTACGCACACCAGCGCGTGCGCACGCCCGCCGGCCTCGATCTCCAGCCCTGCCCCTGACGCGGGACCGTCAGTTGCCCTGAATGCCGTTATCGCGGGCCAATTGCCGCCAGAACGGGATTTCCCGTGCAATCAACTGAGCGAAGGCTGCGGGCTCAAGCGTGGCCGGCACGCTTCCCTTGGCGAGAATTTTTGCGCGCACATCGGGCAACTGGTTGATCGCGACAATTTCGCGATGCAACCGGTTGATGATGTCGGTGGGTGTGCCAGCTGGAGCCAGAAGCCCGATCCAGAGCGAAAGCGTCAGGTCGATGCCGAGCTCACGCATGGTCGGAACCTCGGGCAGTCCGGACATGCGCTGCGCCGACGTCACTGCCAACGCGCGCAGTTTGCCGCTCTGCAGACCGGTGATTGCGGGCCCCGAGTCGGCCAGCGCCATCGTCACCTCGCCGCCCATCACCGCCTGCACCGACTGGTTCGCCCCCTTGTAGGGAATATGCGCAAATCGCGCGCCGGTCAGCTTGTTGAACAATTCGCTTGCCAGCTGAAACGACGCCGAACTCGCCGCGTAGTTGCTCTTGTCGGGCTGGGCCTGCGACTGTGCGACCAGCGCCTTCACCGTGGTCGCCGGGTTGGTGGCGTTCACCAGCAGCACAAGCGGCGAGTCACTCATGATGGAGATCGGTGCCAGATCCTGCGGGCCGTAAGGCAGCTTGTCATTCAGTGCGTGATTGAAGATCACCGGCCCGGGCGCACCCATCATCAGCGTGTAGCCATCGGGCTTGGCGCGCGCCACCTGGGTGCTGCCCACCACCGCCCCCACGCTAGGACGGTTCTCGACCACCACCGGCTGACGCAGACGCTCGGAGAGCTTCTCGGCGAGTAGCCGCGCCATGAAATCCACGCCACCGCCCGCGGCGTAGCCCACAACCAGCGTCACCGGCCGGCTTGGCCAGTCCGAGGCTGCGGTCTGGGCCCGTGCGGCCACCGGCATGAACGTGGTCACGAGCGAGACCGCGACGGCGGCTGCAACAGGCAGAACATGGCGACGCGCGACTGATGCGCGGTTGAGCCGGGTTGCGACAACGGACGAATTGATAAAGGGCATCACGGTCTCCAGAATAAGCGATCGGTTATTGCAGACCGATCTGGACATTCAGCACAGCCGAGCGCCCGGAATCAAGCGCTGCAAGGCAGCGGGCGATGGCGGGCTCAACTTCGGCGGGCTCGCTCAACAATTCACCGTAGGCGCCGAAGGCCTCGCCCACCTTTTCGAAGCGACGGGTAGCACCCTGCAGCCGCGCGTGATATTCGTCCTCAGCGGCCGATGCACCGTCGGGATACACCCGCAGCACGGCCTCCTTCACCGCCTGCCAGCCACCGTTATCCAGAATGACGGTGAAAATTGGCAAACCATAGCGTTCCGCCGTGGCATAGACCGAACTGGGCGTGCCGAGGTGAAACGCGCCATCACCGAGCACATGAACCGCACGGACATGGGGGCGGGCGAGCTTCACACCCAGCGCCATACTGCCGCTGTAGCCCAGCCCACCACCGGCGCCACCGATAAAGCTGTGTGGCTCGGTTCGAATGATCTGGTTCAGCACGGCAGGCGAATTCCGAACCGCTTCATTGATCACCACGTCATGAGGGGCCAGCGCCCGCGACAGCGCCGCACATACATGGGCCGCAGAAAGAGCACCAGGCTCGCCCGACCTCGCGGCTGCGCGCGCCAGTGCCTCGGCCCGGGCGGCGGCCGCCGCGTCGAGCTCGCGCATCCGCCGCTCGACGCGGGCGCGAAAACCTGCATCGGCGCGGGCGCGTACCAGCGCACTGACCTGTCGCAGTACCGTGGCGACATCAGCCTGCATCCGCAGATCGGTCGCGAACCCCCACATGGGGAAATCCTGTTTAATTGGATCAACATCGACATGTGCCCACCAGGTGCGCGCCTCCGGGGTCACAAAGCGCGGCAGCCACGGCACATCGATATCAACCAGCAGACCCACGTCTGCCCCAGGTAGCACTGCGGCCGGATCAAAGCCCGCAAAACACGGCGATCGGCGCGAGATGCCCAAAGCGCTGGGCATGTAATCGACCACGCGAATTCCGCACAGAACGGCGAGTTCCTCGATCGCTGCAACCGCCTCGGCGCGTCGCCCCGCATACGACGTGATCAGGACCGGGCGCTCGGCCGCGATCAGTCGGTCGGCGATCAGCGCAGCCCGGGCATCGTCAACCCCGCCGAGCCGGGCTGGCCCATAGCGAACAGCATCGAACTGCTGGTCTGCCGGCACGGCTGGCGACTCGGCCAGCACCTCGCGCGGCAGCGTCATGTATACCGGGCCGGGTGGATCGGAGTGCATGACGCTGTGCGCGCGCCGCAGCGCCTCGCGCGCCACCACAGCGGTCGGCAGGTTGTATTCCCACTTGATGTACGGTCGTACCAGGCTGCCGATGTCAAAGGGGTCCTGGATGAAGTGCACATAGTTGTCCCGCGACCCAGGAAGCTCGCCACGCAGCGTGTAGGGCGCCTTGCCCGCCATCAGCAAGGCGGGAAGCCGCGCGCGCTGCAGGTTATGTGCGCCCATTGCCGAATTGGCCGTACCGGAATCGACATGAACCAGGACACCCTGCCCCTGACCGGTCACCGCCGCATAGCCCGCGGCCATATGGACCGCCACATTTTCGTGGGGACAGAGAACCACCTCTGGGAGCGGACGCCCCGCCGCACGGAACCGCGCCATCTCCTCGATCAGGCTCACATGATCAGTACCCATGTTGGCAAACAGGCAGCGGATGCCCAGGTCGTTAAGCCCTTCCAGGAAATGCGCTGCACCCGTGGTGGGCGCAGGGGCCGATGGAAGATCGGAGGGTGAAGCCGATGGCCGCGCTGAGGCGGCAGCGGAACTCGGGGCGTTCAAGACAGTCTCCGGATCGGAAAACGATGGAGCGCGACTCTATCGCGTCCGAGGGCCGAAGGCGAGGTGCACGAGGATTTGACAGGGCGATTGCCCATCGGAGACAGTGTTGGGCCACGCTCCCAAGCTCTGTCCATGTCTCTCCGCGAACACTTTCTGCTCGACCCGGGGCTCACCTTTCTCAATCATGGCTCCTTCGGCGCCTGCACGCGCGAAGTCCTCGAGGCCCAGTGGCGCTGGCAACTTGAGCGAAGACGTTTCGCGCCTGGTCGGAGCGCTGTGTTCATTGGACCCCTCATCTCATCATGACAACCCATCGGCTTGACACCCCCTGCCTGATTCTCGAGCGCGATACCGTTGCCGCCAACGCGCAGCGAATGGCGAACCAGCTCGCCCGCTTCAACGTGCCCTTGCGACTGCATGTCAAGACCGCGAAGTCGCTTGAAGTTGCCAGCCTTGTGCTGAACGGTACGAAGTCGCCCATCACTGTTTCAACGCTAAAGGAAGCGGAACAGTTTTTCGACGCCGGATATACCGACATTCTTTATGCGGTCGGGTTCGCCCCGCACAAACTCGCCCGCGCGCAGGCGCTGGCCGAGCGCGGTGCACGCCTCACCCTGTTGGTCGATAGCGTCGAGGGCGCCCGCGCCGTGACCGGCTTTCACACACTCATTGAAATTGATACCGATGGCCATCGCGCCGGTGTCCGACCCGATGATCGCGACCGCCTGCTCGCGATCGCAGGCACGCTTCACGACCATGGCGCGGTTTGCGGTGGCGTGCTTACCCACGCCGGCGGCTCTTATCAGGGACGCTGCCATGAACAGATTGCCCAGATCGCGGAAGCCGAGCGCTCGGGCTCGGTCCATGCCGCCGAGACGCTCCGTTCAGCGGGATTTCCCGCAAAGACCGTGAGTATCGGCTCCACACCCACAGCGCTCTTTACCGAGCGCCTCGACGGCGTGACCGAGGTTCGAGCCGGTGTCTTCGTGTTTTTTGATCTGGTGATGGCGGGCATCAATGTCTGCCAGACCGACGACATTGCGCTGTCGGTGCTCACCACCGTGATTGGCCATCAGGCAGACAAAGGCTGGGCGCTGATCGACGCTGGATGGATGGCGACCTCGCGCGACCGTGGCACGGCGCGCCAGCCCGTCGACCAGGGCTACGGACTGGTCTGCGATTCCGGTGGCGTGCTGATCCCGGATCTGATCGTGGCCGATGCCAATCAGGAACACGGCATCATTGCGCACCGTCACGGCGGGCCCCTGCCTGCGCTTTCCGTTGGAACCCGGCTGCGTATCCTCCCCAACCATGCCTGCGCAACGGCCGCGCAGCATGACCGTTACCACGTGGTGGATACGCAGGGTCAGGTCACCGCGACCTGGACGCGATTCTCCGGTTGGTAGCGGGCTGGCACAGGCGCCGTGCCATGATTCATCAATCAACCAGACTTTAGGACCATTCATGCGTATCTGCCGATTCGAGCCCAACCGACTGGGGGTGGTGGAAGGCGATCAGATTGCAGATGTCACCGACGCACTGTCAGTGCTTCCATCCCACGGCTACCCTTTCCCGGGCCATGACCTGCTGATCGCCCATCTCGCGACAGTGCGCGCCCGTATCAACCAGTTGTTGCCCACCGCAAGGCGCGTGGCCCTCGCGTCGGTCAGGCTGGAATCTCCGGTTGCCAATCCGGGAAAGATCGTCAATGCGCCGATCAACTATCAGGCGCATATCGACGAGTCACACAAGGACAAAGACCTGCAGCAGGGCATTGGCGGGCGGCCCACCAGCTTCATCGGCGACTGGGGTCTGTTCCTGAAGGCCAACAGCGCGCTGGTCGGCTGCGGCGCCGAGATTCAGTTGCGACACCCCAACCGCCGCAATGATCATGAGGTTGAATTGGCGCTGGTGATTGGGAAAACCGCGCGCTCGGTGAAACGCGAAGACGCCCTCAGCCATATCGCCGGTTACGCCATTGGGCTCGACATGACAGTTCGTGGTCCCGAAGACCGCAGCTTCCGAAAATCTCCCGACACCTACGCGGTGCTGGGCCCGTGGCTGGTCACCGCCGATGAGCTCGGCGACCCCGGCAATTTAAGTCTGGAACTTTCGGTGAACGACGAAATCCGCCAGCGCTCAAACACCCGGCTACTGGTTTATGACGTTCCCAAGCTCATTGAATATGCCTCAGCGTGGTACACGCTGCATCCGGGAGACGTGATTCTGACGGGCACGCCTGATGGCGTCGGCCCGGTGAAGCCGGGCGACACCATCTTCGCCCGGATCGAGAAAATCGGTGAATTCAGGATGCGCGTGGCGGATCAATACGCCGAATAGCGGGCAACCCGCGCGCGAGCGCCTCATCGCGGCGTCTGCTGCGATGGGGCGCGGCCCGTCCTCCTAGCGAACGGCGATCGCCTCGACCTCGACCAGAAACTTCGGATGCGCAAGCGCCGAAACGACCAGCAGCGTTGAGGCAGGACGATGCACGCCCAGGTGGCGGGCGCGAATGCGGGCAAAGTCGGCGAAATCCTCGGCTCGAGTCAGAAAGGACATGAGCTTGACGACGTTGGCGATGCTCATGCCCGCTTCCTTCAGGATGGCATGGAGGTTGTTCCAGACCAGCTCGGCCTGCGCCTCCAGCGAATCGGGAATGGCGCCAGTCTTGTCGATTGCCACCTGCCCTGAAATGAACAGCAGGTTCTCCGGACGATGAAGCAGCACGCCGTGGCTGTAGGTGCCATTGGGTGCGGGGATGGCGGTGGGATTGACCGACTGCATGCAAGGATCTCCGTCTGGGTTGGGTTGGTGGAACACCTGGGCACGCGGGCTACACGCTGCCGTCGTAACGGGCCTCGATCCGCCGAACAAGCAGTTGTTTTCGATCGTCGGGCAACGCATGGTTGCGAAGAATCTTCTCGACGCGCTCGCTAGGGAGCTTCTGCATCATCGCATCCACGTAATCGGCAATGGAGACGCGATCCGGATGAAGCGCTGAAACGCGGATCGCATCGCCCGCGCCAATGTCGCCTTCCTCCTCTACCGAGAGGTACAAACCGGTCATGGCTTCATTCAGCATGAATCGGGCGGCATCGCTGCGCCCGGCCCGCGCCACAAACTTGTAGCACGGCAATCGTGGCGATCGAACCATCAGGCGGGTCGTGCCGACCTCGAGAACATCGCCAATGCAGAGGCTCCGCTCGGATAAGCCCGCGGTGGTCAGGTTTTCGCCAAAGAACGCGGTTGGGAGCGAAGCCCGATTCAGAAACTCGGACCAGCGAGGATAATGTTCCGTGGGCACCAGACAGATCGCCTTGTTCGCTCCACCGTGCACCGATGGATCAGCTTGCTGATCGCCCGTCAGCCCGCCGAAGGACACTCGCACCCGCTCGGTGACGGGTTGCTTGCTGATTGAAGACAAGACTTGCCCGCGCGACGTGTCGAGGGGCGCCGGAACACCAACGGAAACGGCGATGATCTTCATCGCGCGACAGGATGAGCCGGGAAGCGAAGTTTGATCGCCTCGAGCACACTGGAGTTCGAGGTGACCACCGGCACGCCGAACGTCTTCTCGAGAAGCGGCAAGGCTTCGACCGCGCGAAAATTGGTGCACGACGCAAACAGGCAGTCAAAGGATTGACCACGGAGGCGCTCGCGCGCGAACTCGACAATCTCTTCGGGCGTTGGATCGGCAAGTGCAACATTGTCGGTAATTCCCATGCCGTGCGCGCACACCACGCTGGTATGCGTTGCCACGGCAGCCGCCACCGACTGGGTGAGATCCTCGTTATAGGGCGTAATGATTGCAACCTTCCCGGCCTTCCGGCGTTGGAGCGCATCCGACACCGATGAGACCACACCGATCGTTGGACACCCTGCCAGCTCGCCGAGCGAGCCACACACCTGGGTGTCGTAGGCAAGGCCGAACAACGACCCCGCGGAAGTGCAACCAAAGACCAGTACATCCGGGTTGAGTGTGCCCAGATCTTTAGCGGCCGCAGGCGCGTGCTTTTCGATCATGTCGAGTTCGCAGGCGCGCGTGGTTTCGACCAGGAACATGCGGTCGGTGTGCACCGTGAATTGATCCTTGGGTAGGCCCGCGTGCAGGTCATTTTCCATCACGGTATTTGATGAAGGCACCAGGAGCGCAACACGGATGCGGCGGTTTGTTGGGAGGGATGTCATGAGCGGCACCTCGCTTAAGCGGTGAAGGACAAAGAGAGAACAGTTGCTATCGGAAGCGGTTCACACGATGGCCCCATAGGCGCTGCGGGATCCATTCTGCAGCACACTCGCAAGTTCGCGTAGCGGTTCATCGAGCGCCTCGGCATTTGGCGCGCCGCCCAGGCTGACACGCAGCGCATGCGGGGCCTCCAAACCATCCATCAGAAAATATGCGGCAGGCGATACCAGGATGCCACGACGGGAGAGTTCGGCAGCGATATCGGCGGGGCTGGAGCGGCCGGTACCGACCCACAGGTGATAGGAGGCTGCGTCAGCGGCGGTCTGAATGCTGTGGGCCGGAAGCACGCTGTGCGCGAGCGTGACCCGCTTTCGCGCCTCCGTCTGGTGGCGTGCCACGCAGAGCGCGAGCCCCCCCGTTTGAATCAGATCGGTGGCCAGCGCGGCCTGTAGTGACGATTCCGTCCAGCCGAGCGACAGCAGTGCTTCGCGCGCACGCGACACCCAGGCCGGTGGCAGGAGGCTGTAGCCCACCCGCAAACCCGGCGCCACGCACTTCGAGAGGCTGGTGACACAGACTGTTCCTTCAGGCCAGAGCGCGGCAAGCGGCGGCAAGCCGTCGCCCGCGAGCAGACCGTAGATGTCGTCTTCAACCACGGGCACCGAGGCGCCGCGCGCGAGCCGCACCAGATCGGCTCGGCGGCGCTCGCTCAGCACAAACGACGTGGGGTTGTGGCCACTGGGCGTACATACAACAGCCTTGATCGGCCCCTCGCGAAGCCGCGATCGCAGCTGCGACACCATCATGCCGTCAGCATCCGAGTCGATGCCGACAAGCTTCAATTGGAGCAGGTCGGCGATGCGGCGCAGGCCGCTGTAATTCAGCCGCTCGCAGGCCACGCTGTCCCCCGGACGGGTCAGGGCCATTAGCGCCACGAGGAGCCCCTGATGAGCCCCCTGAGTGACCAGCACCCGTTCCGGCTGGGCCCGCAGGCCGCGCAGACCAAACAGCGTGACGCCGGCGTTTCGGTTGACAGCGCTGCCGCTCACCGGCGCGTAGTCGAGGACACGGGACAACATGGTTGCCTGCGTCATTCGCCGAAACGAGGCCGAAACAAGTTCGGCGGATACTGCCACCGGGGGAATATTGAGCGAGAGGTCGCCCCACCGCTCCGCGGTGCCTTCGCCCGGGGCGGCCGCCACATAGGTGCCGCTGCCGGAGCGGGCCGTGATGATGCCGCGACGCGTGGCCTCAGCCACCGCCTTGGTGACCGTCGCGACAGTGGTGCCGAACAGCGCTGCCAGCTCACGCTGCGGCGGCAGCTGCGTCCCGGCCTCCAGTGCCCCTTGCCGGACACCATTCTCCAGCGCCTCGACCACGCCGAGATATTTGTGCGTTCCTGCCGCGAGGCGGCGGCGGCCGGCAGCGGCCAGGAAGTCGCGGGCAGACACATCGCCCGATCGGGACTGCGGCAGGAACGTACGCGGCTGAACCATAAGCGTCATATTACGCTTTAAGAACGCTTAAGCAAATATTCCCGGTTTCAGTTATTCGGTTGTAGAGCTTTAATGAGGATTGACCGCGGCCTGCCCATGACACACAATCTCATCCGAACTAGCACAGTTGGAGCCCACTCATGATCTCCCCCAGCGTTTCCGCTCTGGTTGACGGCGAAGTCTATGTGCCCGGACTGCCCGCCGACCACCTGGTCGACACCTACGGCATTCCGGCCGATCAGATCTCCAAGCTGGGCTCAGCCGAAAATCCCCACGGCACGTCACCGCTCGCGCGCCGCGCGGTTGAGCAGGTGCTGGACCGCATGTCAATCTACCCGGAATGGACCTCACGCCAGCTGCGCGAGGCCATCGCCCGCCGCTATGGGGTCACGCCCGAGGGCGTGGTCTGCGGTTCTGGCGAAACCGAGGTCATTGCGCTTGTCATCCGCGCTTTCGCAGGCCCGGGTGAACCGGTACTGATGCACGCGCCCTGCTTTCCGCTCTACCGCATCTTTGCCACCATGGAGAACCGAAAGCCGGTCTACATCCCCATGGGCAAAGACTTCAACCTGGAGATGGACCGCTATCTCGATGCCCTGCGCAGCCGCCCGAAGATTGCGTTCCTCACCAGCCCACACAACCCGAGCGGTCAGCTGGTGTCCGAGGCCGATGTGCGGCGCGTGTGCGAAGCCGCCCACGAAGACACCCTGGTGGTGCTCGATGAAGCCTACATTCACTACAGCGAAACCGAGGGCAGCGTTCATCTGCTTCGCGACTATTCCAACCTCATGGTGCTTCGCACCTTTTCCAAGGCCTACGGACTGGCGGGCCTGCGCGTGGGATTCGGCATGTCGGGCAATGCGGCGCTGATCGAGCCGCTTCGGCGCCTCAAGCCCACCTGGAACGTGGGCCAGCTGCAGCTCGCAGGGGCCACCGCCGGTCTTCAGGATGACGCGCACGTCGAGCGCGCGGTGAAGACCGTGGTGGAGATGCGCGGCTATGTCGCCCGGCAGATGGCCAGCATGACGCGGTTCCGCATGGTGCCCCATTCACGCGCCAATTTCTTCCTCACCGAAATTCTCGACCCGGCGCTGGATTCCGACATCGTCTTCGAGGAACTCCTGAAGCGCGGCGTCATCGTGAAGAACGGCAACCACATTGATGGACTAGGCTCACGATACCTGCGGGTGGACCTCAACCTGAAGGTTCATATGGACCGATTCCTCAACGCGTTAAACGACCTGCCCGCCCACTAACGCCGGTTTGTGATGACCCCGGGCGCACTGATCGGTATTGACGTCGGTGGCACGTTCACCGATGCGATCGTCTTCTCGGCGACCGACGGTCAGATCGTTGCTGCGTTCAAGCTCCCCTCAACGCCCGCCGACCCTGCCAAGGCCGTTGTTACAGCCCTCGAGCGCATTGCGCAGACGGTACCGCTCATGCAGTCCACCGTCTGCCACGGCACCACGGTGGGTACAAATGCCTTGCTTGAGCGGAAGGGCGCAAATCTCGCCCTGCTCGCAACGGAAGGCTTTACCGACGTCATTGAATTGCGACGTCAGGATCGGCCAACGCTCTATGACCTTGACGTCCGGATCTCAGAGCCACTCGTTGCGCAGCACGCACGTTTGCCGGTTCGGGAACGGTTGGACGCAAGCGGTCAGGTCATCACCCCGCTCGATCAGGTCGACGGACTGTTGGAGCGGCTGATCGCGCTGAATCCGCAAGCGATCGCCGTGAGTCTGCTCCATGCGTACACAAACCCCGGGCACGAGCGCGCGCTGGTCGAGCGTATTCGCGCCGTGCTGCCAAACGCCTTTCTGAGCGTATCGAGCGATGTCTGCCCTGAACTGGGCGAATACGAGCGAACCAGCACCACCGTGGTCAACGCCTATATCGGCCCTCCAGTAGCACACTATCTCGATCGGCTGGCGGGCAACACCGCTGGGCTTGGCGTCTCGCGCCTCCTCATCGTCAAATCCAACGGCGGCTTGAGTGCAGCGCGCAATGCCAGCCGCTATCCGGTTCACCTGATCGAGTCGGGACCTGCAGCCGGCATGATTGCGGCGGCCGCATTCGCCCGTGCCACCGAACGCCCCAATCTCATCACCTTCGACATGGGCGGCACCACCGCCAAAGCTGGTCTGATTCGCGAGGGCGAGGTTCAGGTCAGTGGCGAGTTCCGCGCTGATGCCGTTCGCGATGGTCGCCCCGTTGGCGGATACCCCATTCGAAGCGCTGTGATCGAGTTGGTCGAGATCGGCGCAGGCGGTGGCAGCCTGGCCTGGATCGATGCCGGCGGCGTGTTGAAGGTGGGGCCGCAAAGCGCAGGCGCCGAGCCTGGCCCGGCCTGCTACGGCCGCGGAGGCACGCGCCCCACCGTCACCGATGCCCACGCCGCCCTTGGCACGCTCAGCGAATCAGACTTCATCGGCACAGGCGTTGCCTTCTCGCGCGACAAGGCCGTTGCTGCCGTCATGCAGCATGTGGCGCAGCCCATGGGCTGGAGCCTCGCGCGCGCAGCCTACGGAATCATCAGTATCGCAGCCGCCAGCATGACCGAAATGGTCCGGCTGGTCACGGTTCGAAAGGGGCTGGACCCGCGCGGGTTTTCGCTCCTTGCCTCCGGCGGCGCCGGTCCACTGCATGCAGCGCTGGTCGGGCGCGAAGTGGGCGTCGCCGACATCATCGTGCCCCCTTATCCAGGCATGTTTTCGGCGATTGGCGCCACGCTGGGGAACATTCGACATGACCTGTCGCAGGCCTTGCTCGCGCCGCTTTCCACACTCACAGCCACGCATCTCCACGCAGCGTTCAGCGCCCTCATCGCACGCGCCCAGCAACTGCTGGACGCCGAAGGCGCACACGGTCTCCCGCTGCGCATGCGGCGCCATGCCGAGCTGCGCTTTGCCGGACAGTTGTTCGAATTGAGGGTGGACCTGGACGATGCGGCAGCGCCCCTTCCCTCGCTCCATGACATCGACGAAGCGTTCAGGCAAGCCTATCTGCGAGAATTCGCGATCGAGCTTCCGCATTCCACGGTTCAGTTGGTCAGACTCGGGCTGGTCGCCGAAGCCGACCTCGCCTCTCCTGCACGCCACCTCTTCCGGCCATTCGGACGGTCGGATCCGGTGACCGCAACAGCCGTCGATCACCGTACGGTGCTCGCCGAGGACGGCAGCACGCTCACTGTTCCAGTGTTCGGTGCGTCAGATCATCCGCTCATTCAAACCAGCGGCCCGGCACTGTTCATCCAGGCAGGCGCCACCGTCTGGATTCCGGACGGCATGACTGCACAGCGCGGACCGGATGGCTGTCTGGTGATTCGCGCGCACGCCTCGCGTCCCCAAGCGTCTGAAACAGTTGCAGGCCCCGCCGCTCAGGAGCCCATGCCGTGACTGCCCCTGCACCCAACCTGCTCGACGCTGACCCGGTCACTTTCGAAGTCATCAAGAACGCGCTTTACGCCATTTGCGCCGACATGAAGTCGGTGATCATGCGCACCTCATTCTCGCCGCTGCTCAGTCTGTCGGCCGATTTGTCCTGCGCCATTGTCGATACCCACTGCAAGGTCGTTGCGCAAGGCGTCGATATTCCGGTGCATCTTGGCGCTGCGGGCTTGAGCGGCGCGGCAGCGGTCAAGGCATTTCCGCTCGAGTCCTGGCGCGAAGGCGATGCGGTGTTGCTGAATGACCCGTATGAGGGCGGCACGCACCTGCCCGACATGTCGCTGGTGACGCCGCTCTTTGGCGAGGGCGCACTGCTTGGCTTTGTCATCAGTCGATTGCACTGGCCCGACATCGGTGGCATTGCTGCGGGCAGTTCCAGCGTGTGCGACGAGATCATCAAAGAAGGGCTGCGGGTGCCGCCGGTGCGAATCATCGAGCGCGGCCAAACCCGCAACGATCTGCTACAACTCATTCTCGCAAACGTCCGTATCCCCCAAGACCGGCTCGGCGACTTTCGGGCGGCGCAGGCTGGGCACGCACGTGCTACCGAGCGTGTTGGCGAACTGTGCGCGCGCTATGGCGCTGTGGTCGTGCGCGCCGTCATGGCGCAAACCCAAATTTATAGTGCACGCCTGGTCAAAGACCGCTTGTCGAAGCTCGCAGATGCCGTGGTCGAGCATGAAGAGCAGCTTGATGGTGACGGCATTGATCCGCTCTGCAGACCGCTCATCAGGGTGCGCATCAGCAAGGTAGGGGGATCGCTGCACTTTGACTTCAGTGGTTCATCCGCTTGCGTACCGGGTCCGATCAACGCGCCCTTCCCGGTCACCGGCGCGGCCATCTATTACACCGTGCTCAGCTTTCTGGGTGGCGACATCGCGCCCAACGCAGGCGTCTACGCCGATGTGCGCATCACCGCACCCTTGGGCTCCATTGTGAATGCCACCTATCCGGCGCCCGTCGTGGCAGCCAACACCGAAACTTCCAACCGACTGGTCGATATCCTATTTAGCGCATTGGCCAAGGCCTGGCCCGAGGTGGTTCCAGGCGGCAGCTACGGATCGGCCTGCGTCTATACCCTGGGCGGCACCGATCCGCGCTCCGGCCGGCGCTTCGTTCACTATGAAACAGTGGGCGGAGGCGGTGGCGCCACGGCTTCAGGCCCTGGCGCGCACGGCATTCGCGTTCACATGGGCAACACCATGAATCTGCCGATCGAAAATGTGGAGGTACAGATTCCGGTGCGTTTTCTTGAATACTCGATTCTTCGAGAATCAGGTGGCGCGGGACGACATACAGGCGGATGCGGCGTGAGGAAATCGCTCCTGTCGCTCGCGGATGGTGTGCAGGCCTCGGTGCTGGGCGAGCGAACCGATACACCCGCCCGTGGGGCAGCGGGTGCAAAGGACGGCGCCCGCGCGCGCTTCAGATTGGTTCGGAGCGGAGAGTCGACCGAGCTCGGCGCGAAGAGCGGTCCGCATCGGTTGAATTCGGGCGATGTGCTGGAACTCAACACCGCGGGCGGTGGGGGCTGGGGTCAGCGGTAGCGCGATCTTTCACTCCGCGCTTGTTCTCATGGCCCGCAGTAGTAAATCGTGGTATCAATCCGCTCGCATCGCGGCATCAGCCGCGGGGACTTGCAACACGAAACTGCAAGTCACGAAATCATCATCACACCGGAGACACACGCATGGCTTTCCGCTTCAAGTCCGCCCTCGCCGCGGGCGCGCTTGCACTCGCAAGCGTATTCGCACCCGCCACCCAGGCCGAGACCTTCAAGGTCACGTTCAGCGCGGCGCATGGCCCGCAGTTGCCCTGGATCGGCATGATCGAGAACTTCTACATGCCCGAGGTGGACAAGCGGCTGAAGGAAGCGGGCGGCAAGCACAGCATCGTCTGGAACAAGGCCTTCAGCGGCACGCTCGCCAAAGTGGGGGGTGAGCTCGATGCAGTGAGCAACGGCGTGGCCGAGATGGGCTATGTCTACACCATCTTCGAGCCTGCCAAGCTCCCGCTGCTGGCCGTGTGCTTCATGGCCCCCTTTGGAAGCGATGATCCGCGCGTGCTGAACAAGATCATGTTCGAGATGCATCAAGAGCTGCCCGAGCTCGCGAGCCAGTGGACGCGCCACAATCAGCTGTTCCTGGCAGCGGTTTCCACCGACACCGACTACCTGCTCACCAACTTCCCCGTCAACAGCATTGCTGACCTGAAAGGCCGCAAGTTGGGCGCTGCAGGTTCGCTTTCACTCTGGGCCAACGGCATCGGAGCGGTACCGGTTCAGGGCGACTTCGCCACCCACTTCAACAACATCAAGACTGGCGTGTACGACGGCCTGATCGCCTTCACCACCGGCATGTATCCGCCCAAGCTCCACACCGTGGCACCATTTGCCACCCGCGTTGATCTGGGGTCGATGATGATTGGCGCGCTCACCATCAACAAGGCCTTCCATGATCGCCTGCCACCCGATGTTCAAAAGATCCTGAAGGACGTTGGCAAGGAATACAACGACCGCATTGCCAACACACTCCTGGGGCTGGCGGCCACCTTCGAGAAAAGAATGGCTGACGAGGGCACCAAATTCTCGAAGCTGTCAGCCGACGAGCGGCTCAAGTGGGCCACCACCATGCCCAACATCGCCAAGAACTGGGCCGATACCAATGCCAAGCGGGGCCTCCCGGCGCCGGTGGTGTTGAATGCCTACATGAAGAAGCTGCGCGACCACAACGTTCCGCTCGCCCGTGAGTGGGACAAAAACTGACGGGCCACTCGCGTACCACCCCTTAAGGACCAGGCGCGAAGCCTGGTCCGCCACGAACCATGTCACGACTCACGGATCTCTTCAGCCGCGCGCTTCTGCTGCTTAATTCCATCGGTACGGTCTGGATCTTCATTCTCATGATCGTGATCGTCACCGATGTCATCGGGCGAACGGTCTTCACGCGCCCGCTTCCGGGCGTGCCTGAGCTGGTGAGCTTGTCGATCGTGGGTATCGTGTTTTTACAGATCGGGCAGGCGCTTCGCTCGGGGCGCATCACCCGGGTGGATATCCTCATCGAGTACCTTGATCGGCGGGTGCCGAAGGCATCGGCCTTGATGCAAGGCATGTTTGGTCTGCTGGGACTGGCCCTCTTCGTCGCACTGTTCCAGGCCTGCTTGCCGCTTTTCCTGAGCGCCTGGACAAACGGCGACTACGTCGGGGTCGAGGGTTACATCACCTACCCGATATGGCCTGTTCGGCTGTTCATGCTGATCGGCTGCGTCGGTGCAGCCGTTCAATATGCTCTTTTTGCAGCCAGCGACTTTGCAAGGATGTTCAAGCGATGACAGGCGTTGAAATTGCAGCGATTTCGATCCTGTCGATCCTGGTGCTGATCTACAGCGGACTGCATGTACCGGTGGCCTTTTGCCTGGTATCCCTGGTCGGCGTATGGGCCATCAAGGGCAGCTTCGCTCAGGCCTCGGCGCTTCTCGGAATGGCTGCCTCCGATGCGGTGGCCTCCTATGACTTCGGCGTCATTCCGCTATTCGTGCTGATGGGACTCCTGGTTAGCGTCGCCGACCTGGGCCGCGATGCCTTCCTGGCTGCCAACGCACTTCTCGGGCGACTGCGAGGCGGTCTGGGCGTAGCCACCGTCGCCGCCAATGCAGTGTTCGCAGCAGTCACCGGCGTTTCCATTGCATCGGCAGCGGTATTCACCAAAGTGGCGGTGCCCGAGATGATCAATCTCGGCTATCGGCCGCGGTTTGCGGTGGGGGTGGTGGCGGGCAGCTCGGTGCTGGGCATGCTCATTCCGCCCAGCTTGCTGCTGATCATCTACGGCTTGCTCTCGCAGCAATCCATCGGTGACCTGTTCATCGCGGGAATCGTGCCGGGCCTGCTGCTCTCGCTGCTGTTCTGCATCTACATTGTTGTCACCGCAACCTTCAAACCCGAGAGCATGTTTCAGTCGGCAACCGGCGCGGTGTCCAGCGCTGATATGTCGCTCGGCCAGATTTTTAAGCTCCTGACCCCGCTCATCATTCTTGCGGGGGCCGTCATCGGCGGCATCTATGCGGGCTGGTTCACCGCGACCGAATCCGGCGCGATTGGTGCACTCGGCGCATTCATTCTGGCGGCGCTCCGCCGCAGGCTGAGCGTGCAGGGCCTTTGGAAGGTGCTGGTTGAAACTGGCCAGGTTACGGTTGCAATCCTGTTCGTCATCATCGCAGCCAACATCTATACCCGGCTGATCGCGCTGTCGGGGCTTCCGAATGTCTTGAATGAAGCGGTGGTGGCGGCCAATCTTGGGTTTATCGGCCTGCTTCTGATCTATGCGTTCCTGATCGTGTTGCTTGGAACCATTCTGGATGGCGTGTCGATCATGCTCATCATGGTGCCCATGTTCCTGCCGCTCCTCGCACCCCACAACATCGATCTGATCTGGTTCGGAATCGTGACGGTGGTGGCAGTGGAAATCGGACTGCTCACGCCGCCCTTCGGGCTTTCTGCCTTCGTCATCAAGAGCACGCTTGCCGACAGCCGGATTTCGCTGGGCGAGATCTTTCGGGGCGCCGCACCGTTTGCCATCATCATGGGCGTGCTGCTGCTTGCCATCATCTTCATCCCATCTATCGCTACCGTACTGGTACGGTAGCCACGGCTCTCAGGCGGGCGGCACCACAGGCAACACCAGCAGCGGCGGATCCGCCGGATCAAAGTGCAGGGTGACCCGGTTGTTGAATACCTCCGCTGGCCGATCTTCCGGACAGGTGTGACGAAACGGCCCCACGCCGGTAAAGGGCTGACCGATTGCAGCCGTCATGGCTGAGAGATCGCCAGGATATTCATAGTCCTTGCCGCGAATGCTGAGCGCGATGCGATAGCCCTTGGGCGCGACGAAGCAGGTGGGGAAGATTTCGACATCCAGGTCGTAGGTTTGGCCTGGCGCAAGCGGCTGGCATTCATCCATCGTGTGATACGGGCGATACGCGAGACTTCGCGCAGTATCGAGCTTGCGCATCGACGCGCGCAGCCATCCGTGGGACATCGGCGTATGCGGATCGTTGGACCCCGCATACGTCACCTCCTTGAGGTCGGGGGTAAACAGACGCAGCACCAGGAACAGATCGGCATCGGCCGTCGAGGCCGAGATTCGGAGTCGTGCAGCCGAAGGCCCAATGACGTGACATTCCTCTGCAAGCGGCTCGGTGATGAAGGTGAGCCCGTCACCCGTTGCTTCATAGCTGATTGAAGACATCGCTCCCGCGGGTTGATCGACGCGCAGCGCGCCATCGGCATGCAGGTGAAACTTGACCCAACGGGTGTCTTTAAGCGGCCACTGCTCGTCACCGCGCGATTCAAACGGCATGCCAGGACGCCGCACCAGCAGATGCACGCGCGGACGGTGGTTCCAGCCGTTGTCCTCATCCTTCAGGAAATGGCCAAAGAACTGTTTCTGGAGGGCGATGCCGCTGTTCGTGTAGTACTCGGTCCAGTGCTCATAGCAGTGAAAGTCGAGCCACTTCTGATCCGTGCCCGCTTCAATGAAGCCCTCCACATTGCCGCGCAAGTGCAACCCCTGTCCGCCCCAGTTGGCCGCCGACAGCAGCGGCACGTTGATTTGGCTGAAATCAGGCAGCCGCGAGCGCCAATAGGGTTCATTCGCGAAGCGGTGTTCGCGGATCTTGCGCCGCCAGTCCACCAGGTTGGTCGCCACAGTGACTTCATCAAACGTTTCCGGGCCCGTCACCCATTCGCCTTCCAGGATATGACTGGCCCAGCCACGCGCGCCCAGACCATGCTGCACCGGAAGAACGTACTTGTTGAACCACAGGTCGCTGAAGAGCGACAGGATGCCGCCGTGGCGCGTAAATTCGCGATAAAAGTCCGAGCAGCCCTCCCACACGCCGATCGCACGCAAATACGGCGGCCGCAGGGCCGCCACCTGCCACTGGTTCATCGCCAGATACGACACGCCCGAGAGCCCTACCCGACCGTTGGACCACGACTGCTCGCCCGCCCAGACAATCGCCTCGTAAAAATCCTGTGTTTCGCGCGTTGACAGCAAATCCATCACGCCGGGCGATCGGCCCGTGCCGCGCACGTCTACCCGCACCAGCACATAGCCCTCGTGCACGAAACGCTCGGGATCCGGGAACTCGTAGTTCTGCAGCCGGTTGGTGGACTGTGTCGTGATCGACGGCTCGTGCCGGGTCAGCATCTTCCACTGACCGCCCCACACCTCATCCTGGAACGACAACCACTTGCCATACGGCGTGGCCCCCAGCAGCACGGGGTACTTCCCGTCGTCATCGGGGCGAAAGACATCACACCGCAGTGTGGTGCCATCGCTCATCACGATGGGCACGTCCCAGTCGATTCTTATGCCTTCATACAATTCGGTGCGCAGCATCGGGAACTCCACAGACGCAAATGCGTTCAATCCAGTCGAATGTTGGCGCTCTTCGCAAGCGCACTCCAGCGGGCGATTTCCTGTTGCATATGGCTGGTGAGCTGCTCGGGCGTGGTGCCGCGAATGTCAAGGCCCAACGCTGCGGCCTTCTCGCGAAACGCCGCATTGCCGAGCCCCCGATTGACCTGGGTGTTGAGTTTCGCGAGTACCGGCGCAGGCAAGCCTGCCGGTGCGTACAACGCATACCAGGTGTCAAAGTCGATCGCATGGCCCTGCTCGGCCATGGTCGGCACATCGGGCGCCAATGCCGATCGGTTCTTGCTTGCCGTGGCCAGCGCCTTCAATTCACCGCGCCGAACATGCTGCATGGGGAGCTGAATGATGTTGAAGCCCACCTTCACCTCACCGCTCAGCAACGCGGTGTGCAGGGGTGCTGCGCCCTTGTAGGGAACATGGATCACATCGATTCCGGCCACCTGCTTCAGCTGCTCAAGCCCGAAGTGCTGACCGCCGCCGTTCCCCGTACTGCCAAACGCGAGCTTGCCCGGCTGAGATTTGGCCAGCGCAATCAGCTCCGCCAAGTTGCTGACCGGCAAGCTGGGGTGCGCCACCAGCACATTGGGTTGCGATGCAACCAGCGAGACCGGGGTAAAGTCCTTGACGGGGTCAAACGGCAGCTTCGGATACAGGGCCACACTGAAGGCTTGCGGACCGATGCCGCCCAGCAGCAGTGTGTAGCCATCGGCGGGCGACTTGGCCACCAGATCGGAGCCGATGTTGCCATTGGCGCCTGCGCGGTTGTCGACCACGACCGGCTGGCCAAGCGACTCGGTGAGCTGTTGCGCAATATTGCGCGCCATGAAGTCGTAGCCGCCGCCCGCGGGGAATGGCACAACGATCCGAATGGAACGCGAAGGCCAGTCGGATGACTGCGCCTGTACCCCAGCGTGGCAGGCCAGGCCCAGAATCGCCAGGCTCGTTGCCATGATGCGACGCTTGCCTCGTTGTAAACCGCGTGCTTGCTTCGGTGTCATGTGTTCCTCCGGTTTCGTGTTGAACTTGGTCCGCGCGAATCCGACGATTGATCGCGAGCGTTTTGTTTGACCCAGCATACGTCTTTTCCCAGTGAGGCGTGCGTGCTAGCCTCGCACAGCGGACCGCAGTGCCCACCGCCAGACCATTCGGAGACACCCTTGAAGATCGACGTTTTCAATCACATCCTGCCCAAGCATGTATTCGAGCGCATCCGCGAGGTTGCCCCGCAAATCCCCATCCTGAGCAGCTTTAGCAACCTGCCCGAACTGTGGGATGTGGATGCGCACCTGCGTCTGATGGATGGTTATGATGGCTATCGGCAGGTGCTGTCGTTGTCGAACCCGCCGATTGAAATGCTGGGCTCACCCGAGGTGACGCCCAAGCTTGCGCAGTTGGCCAACGACGGTCTGGCCGAGATCTGCCGAAAGCACCCCGATCGGTTCCCCACGTTCATCGCTTCCATGCCCATGAACAATCCGGCCGCAGCGGTCAAAGAGGCCGAGCGCGCCATCAAGGAACTGGATGCGCGCGGCATTCAAATTTTCAGCAATGTGCTGGGCAAGCCACTGAGCTCGCCCGAGTTCTATCCGCTGTTTGAAACCATGGCACGCTTCGATCTGCCGATCTGGGTGCACCCCATGCGCGGACCCAACTTTGCCGACTACGCTACCGAGAGCGCTTCCGAAGACGAAATCTGGTTCACCTTTGGCTGGCCGTATGAAACCAGCGCCTGCATGACGCGTCTGATCTATTCGGGCATTTTCGACAAGCTGCCCAATCTCAAGATCATCACCCACCACATGGGCGGCATGATTCCGTTCTTCGCAGAGAAGATCAATCTCGGCTTCAAGCAGATTTTTGATGGCAAGGTCGATCGCAATCCCACTGCTGAAAAAGCCGGACTGAAGCGCCCGCTCATCGACTACTACCGCATGCTCTACGCCGACACATCCACCAACGGATCCGCTTCGGCCGCGCGCTGCGGGCTCGACTTTTTCGGCGCCGAACATTGTCTGTTTGCCACCGATGCACCGTTTGACTCGCGCGGCGGTCATCACCTCATTGGCGGCACCATCCGCGCCATTGATTCGCTGGATATCGCAGCAAGCGACCGCCAGGCCATTTACGAAGGCAATGCGAAACGGCTTATGCGGCTTTCATGACACCGCTTGGTAGTACAGGTTTTGCGGGTGGTTGGCCTGCGCGAAGAAAAACCAGCGTTCGGCAACCAATCCCGCAAGCTGTATCAGGGCGGTAAGCAGCAACAGCGCGGGCGTTGGCTCCGCGCTGGTCAACAATGCGGCCGGCACCACGAAGCCGGCCACCAGAAACACCCACTTGATGCTGCGCAGCGCCTGC
>CAMBZS010000034.1 GCA_945872335.1 Bordetella parapertussis
GTCGTCGATCAGGAACGTGTCCATCTCGGGCGAGCCCCCCTCGCGCACCGATCTTGAGCAGATCTACGCACGGGTTTCCCGGGGCATCTCGAGCTTCTATTCATCGAGCGAGGCGGGTACCGGCGGGGCGGTGCTTGCCACCGAAGCCGATACGCTGGGCGTCGGACGCGCCTCGGGCGGCAAGCCCGACACCACCGGGCGGCCCGTCGTTGGCGCCGATATCCGGATCATCGATCCTGAAGGCGATTTTCACGATCAGTTGCCTGCCGGCGAGATCGGCGAGATCCTGGTCTCCGGGCCATCGCTTGCCGTCGGTTACTGGCGCGACGACACACTCACGCAAAAGCGTTTTCGCGATGGCTGGTGGCGATCGGGCGATATGGGTTATGTCGATGCCGATGGCGATCTGTTTGTGCTCGGCCGCACCGACAACGTGATCAATTCCGGCGGGATGAAGGTGCATGGCGAAGAAGTTGAGCGTGCGCTGCTCCGGCATCCCGCAGTCGCGCAGGCCGCGGTGATCGGCATGCCGGACGATCGCTGGGGCCAGCGGATCGAAGCGCATGTGATCCTCAAGGCAGGAGCCGCCGTCACAACCGAGGCACTCGCGTCATTTTGCAGGCTTGAAGGCGGGCTCGCCTCGTTCAAGGTGCCCAAGGTGTTCCATCTGGTCGACCGGCTGCCGACCGGTCCCACGGGCAAGCTCTATCGTCGAGCGCTTCGCGCATCCGGTTGAATCTTTCCGGCGCCTCCTGGGCAAGGCACAGACCCTTGCCTGAAGCCCTGGGTCGCCATGCTGATTCACCGCCTGCGGATGCTGGTTCTGGGGTTTTTTGCAGATGGATGGGGTACGCTCCGCGCCTTTAACGCATTTGCCGTGTCTGCCATGCCGCTACTGCGCAGTGTCCCCCGTTGGCTTGTTCTGCTGGCTGGCCTCCTGCCCATCGCCTCGCAGGCAGATGAAGCCAGCTACTGGCTGATCGTCAGCCCCTACACGGTGCATTTCAGGCCCAGCGACGAGCATCGAAATGTCTGGCTGGCGGGTCTTGAGCGACAGACGGCGCGGGGAGATCTGGCTGGGGTTGCGTTTTTTACCAACTCATTCGGCCAGCCCAGCGTGTTTGCCTACCCGTTCGGAAAAACCTACCAGGGCCCGATCAAGTGGGGTGAGACCACCGTGCTGCCCGAAAACTGGTATGCAAAATGGGCTGCCGGCCTCCTGTACGGCTACAAAGGCAAGTACGAGGACAAGGTGCCCTTCAACAAGGACGGCTTGTCGCCCGGCCTGATTGTGTCGCTGGGGCGTTCGATCACCGAGAACACCCAGCTTCAGGCCAACCTCCTGGGCGCGAACGCCCTCATGTTTCAGTTCAATACGCGACTGAAATAAGCGGGCAGCGCCGCTCGGAATCGGGCGGGGTGTGTGATCAGCGGATACCCAGCTGGGTTCCCAGCTCCGCAAGCGAACGTTCGAGCAGCCACTCGATTGGAAAATACAGAAGCGTCGCGCCTCGCCCCTGGAACTGTGCAAGCTGCTGCCAGTTAGCCGGCATGCCGAAGCGCAGTCCCGCTGCCCTCAGGCGGGCACTGACCGTATCGATGGCGGCAGTGACCTCCGGCGTGGTGACGCCGCGCCGGCCGGTCAGGCTGTAGGCAAGATCATTGGGGCCGATCAGAAAGGCATCGATGCCGGCAACGCCGAGAATGTCGTCGATGTTCTCGACGGCGAGCCCGGTTTCAATCTGCACGATCACCGACTTGTCGCGCGCCTGCTCGCCGCAGGCATAGCGCACCACCTCGACCGCATCGGCGGCCTGGGCGGCCGTATCGATGTGCGGAATGATGAGGCCATCGGCCTCGCGATCGAGGTATTGAACCAGTACCGCGGGATCCCGCGACCAGCTGCGAACCATGGGCGACAGACCGGCCACCCTGGCCGCGCGGATCAGATCGGTGGCCGCATCCAGCCCAATGCCGGTCCGCTCACAGTCGACGAATGCAATATGGGCGCCGCCACGCGCGAGCGCCCCCATGACATCGGGATTGCGACCCCCGATGTTGACCGCAACAACGGTCTGACCATCGCGCAGGCGCTGCTGATGAGGATGAAGTGGCATGGACTCAGAATCCGTAGAGCTGGGCGGGGTGATCGACCAGAATCTGCTGAAGCAGCGCCCGATCACCCAGCCAGTCGACAAACAGGTTGAAGAGATCGCCATCGTTGGGCATGGCGCTGCGGATGAAGACATGCGGCCAGTCGCTGCCCCAGAGCAGGCGCTCAGGCACTTCATTGAGGAGGCGCTCGGCAGCCACCTGCGTGGACGGATAGGGAAAAGGCTCAGCGGTGAGCCGGTAGGGCGCGGTGAGCTTTATCCAGGCGCGCCCCGCTCGCGCGAGTCGCAGCAAGGCCTCGAATCCGTCGGTGATACCCTGCTGGGAGGGCACATATCCGAGATGACCGAACACCAGCGGAACAGGGAGCTCGCGCAGCTGGCGGTCAAGATCGGGAAACTCGTTCACATGCATCAGGAACTCGATGTGCCAGCCAAACGGCGCGATCGTATTGGCAAGTGCACGCAGCCCCGCAAGCGGCAACTGGCCGCGGCCTTCCTTGAGATCGACGATATTGCAGCGCACGCCCCGCACGCCAAGCGCGTGCAGACGCCCGACCTCGGCCGGCGAGACATCGAAGGGCAGGACGGCAACCGCACGAAGCCGGGTGGGGCTCTCGATCAGCGCCTCCAGCATCGCGCTGTTGTCGGTGCCATAGACGCTAGGCTGCACCAGCACGCCGCGCTCGATACCGAGCGTATCGAGCATGTGAAGATACTCGGCGACCGACGCCTCGGGCGGGTTGTAGAGCCGGTTGGCAACCAGCGGGAAACGGTCGCGCGGCCCGCAGACATGCGCATGCACATCACAGGCGTGCGCGGGCAGCCGCAGGCGCGCGGCCCGCGGCGCGGGGTCATGGGGGACACACTCGGCATAGGACGCAGCCGCGCCCGCTGTGTCTGGCGTCATGGCGGGGCCGCTCATTCGAGGCGAATGCCTTTCTCGCGCACCACCCGGCCCCAGCGGCCCAGATCTTCGCGAATGAGTTGGGCAAATGCCTCCGGCGTGCTGCCTACCGCCTCGACACCCATCGTGGCAAAACTTTTCTTCACAGACTCGTCCTGCAGCGCCTGGACCGCGGCGCGTTGAAGCGTATTGATGACCTCGGCAGGCGTTCCGGCCGGCGCGACCAGACCCGTAAAATTGGTGATCACGAAATCGGCGAGCCCCGCTTCGCGAAAGGTGGGAACCGCGGGCAGCGATTTCCAGCGATCGGCCGACGACACCGCAAGCGCTTTCACCCTGCCCTGCTCGATGAAGGCAGACGACGAGGTCACCTGATCGAACAGCACATCGACCCGCCCGGCCACCACATCCTGCAGCGCAGGCCCCGCCCCTTTGTAGGGCACGTGGAGAAATTGCGTACCGGTCAGCGCCTGGAACAGTTCCCCCACCAGATGGTTGGATGTGCCGTTGCCGGCCGAAGCCATGCTGACGCCCCCCGCCTTGCGACGCGCCAGCTCGATGAAGGCTGCGATATCGCCCGCTCCCAGTCCGGGATGGGCGATGAGCACAAACGGCACCGCTGCAAGATAGCTCACCGGCGCAACACCCGTGGCCGGATCGTAGGGCCAGTCGCGGTACAGGCTGGGCGCAACGCTCAGTGAACTGTTCGACCCCATCATCAGCGTGTAGCCGTCAGCGGGCGACTTCATGGCGATTTCCGCACCGATCTTGCCCCCCGCACCCGTGCGGTTTTCGACCACCACGCTCTGGTTGAGCACCTTGCTCATGGCCGCGCTCACCACCCGCGCGGTCACGTCGACGTTGCCGCCCGGGGCAAACGGGACGATGATTCGGATCGGCTTGGCCGGGAACGGCTGAGCGTGGGCAAGCGATGTGCCGAGCGAACTCGAGACCACCAGAGCCGATAGCAGCAGGCATAAGCGTGAGCGCATCCAGAATTCCTTTCAGACGGGGTACTTGAGAACCGGGCGGTCAATCTACAACGAAACCGGGCGGATTGCCCGGCATGGTCCGGCAAAGAATCCTTGAATCCAGAGATCCTCCATGGCGCAGCTCCCAACAAACGATTACCTCACCCTGCACGAGATCATCCAGCAGGCCCGGCTCAATCTCGGCAACCACGCCTGGCACTACATTGTGGGCGGCGCGGAGACCGAAACCACGATGCGGCGCAATCGCTGGTCGATCGACCGGCTGGCGCTGCGACCACGCGTGCTCCGCGATGTTGGCGATACCGACGCGAGCATCGACTGGTTCGGGCGGCGGCTTCGCATGCCGATCCTGTTCGCGCCGGTGGGCGGCCTTGAACATTTCTGGGAAAGCGGGCCGATTCCCGTGACCCAGGCCGCGGGCGAATTCGGCATCCCGCACATGCTGAGTTCCGTCTGCGCCTGCGATGTGAGCGAGGTCGCCCGCGCCGCCCCGCAGGCGCTGAAGCTCTTTCAACTCTATGTGCATGGCGACCCGCAATGGGTCGACGATACGCTTGACCGGGTGATCGACCTGGGCTTCGAACAGGTCTGTCTCACGGTGGATACGGCGGTCTACAGCCGGCGCGAACGCGATCTTGCCCAGCGCAATATCCGGCGCGCCAATGTGCCAGGCCGGCACTGGCAGGCGAAGCTCACCTGGAAGGATATCGGCCGCGTTCGCTCGCGGATCCGCGTACCGCTGATCCTCAAGGGCATCGCAACCGCCGACGACGCCAGGCTCGCAGTCGAACATGGTGTGGACGCGGTCTACGTGTCCAACCACGGTGGCCGGCAACTCGATCACGGACAGGGAGCGATGGAGGTACTGCCGGAGGTGGTCGATGCGGTCGGCGGTCGTGCGCGAATCATCGTTGACGGCGGGTTCTGTCGCGGCACCGATGTGGTGAAAGCCCTTTGCGCGGGCGCCGACCTGGTGGGAATCGGACGACTGCAGTGCGTCGCCCTGGCAGCCGGAGGCAAGCCAACATTGCTGCGTCTGCTGGAACTGCTGGAGTCCGAGATTCGCATTGCGATGGCGCTCTCGGGCGCTGCCAGCCGGGCTGATCTGGGTCGCAGCCACCTCACCATCAGCCAATCCGTGTTGCCCACCCACACCTGGGGAGCTTTCCCCATGCTGAACGACGACCTGTCGGCGCCGCCACGATGAAGTGGCCGTTTGTGTCCTGCTGATCGGCCGTGCCTTGACTGCTGCCCATGATGTGGACCTGTTCGGCCCGGATTGCTTCTGTGGCGTTGGGAATGGTGAGCCGGGTGGGGGCTGCCCTGGCGGTTGCACTGGCGATCGGCCTGCCCGCTGCCGCGCCCGCGCAGGCGGGCGATACGAACCCAGGGGCACTCCATCGCGTGAGCCTGCGCGCGCCGGGCCCCCAGGATCTGCCTGGCCGGACCACGATCGCGCCGCAGGCGATCTGCCCGGGCTTGAAGCCTGCCCTGGGACGGTATCGGGAGCAGGTGCTGCTCCCGATCCGCCAGTGGGCACAGCGCGAACTGCGCCAACTCACTGCAGAGACGGTGCTCTATCCGTTCTCCGGTCCCGATGCCGCCACCTTGATCGCGCTGTTCGGCGAGGCAAGACGAATGGTGCTTCTCTCTCGCCAGGAGGCATCGCTCGCCCAACTGCAACCGGTTCCCTCCATCACCGAAATCGCTGAATGTGCGACCCAGCATTTTTTCTACATCACCGGCTTTTATCGGACCCACGACCTGCAGGGCAAGCACGGTCCGGCACCGCGTCTCATGTCACTGCTTTTGATGAGCATTGAGGCCGCTGGAATGCTGCCCGTTGCGATCATGCCGATCCGGATTGATGAGGAGGGACGATTGCAGGTCGCGCGCGACCAACAGGTCCTCGCCGATGATGATGGTGTTTTTCGTTCTGCACCGCCCGCGGTTGAGGCCAGGATGGCACCCTCGGCCGGCCAGCCCGGTACGTCGCGCCCGGCGGGCGTGCGATTCGAGATGTTTGATGAGCACGGCAAGCGGCGGACCATCGATTATCTGAGCCTCGATCTGTCGAACGCCGGCCTGCGCGCCCAGAGCGCGGAAATCGACTGGCTCTCAAGCGTCGCGACCGGCGCCGTGCTGATCAAGTCGGCCTCGCACCTGCCCCAGGCCGCGCATTTTTCCAATCTGGTCCAGACCATCACCACACGCTCGCGCGGCATCGTTCAGGACGAAACCGGTTTGGATGTGCAGGCACTCACCGCGTTTGGCAGCGTCGCGGTCCACGGGCGTTTCACTGAACCCCATGAGCTGTGGCGAGGTGCCGAGTCGATGAAGCGGCTGCGAAGCTTTACCGAGCATCAGCCACGCATCGCGAGTCCGCCTTTCGTTCTGGGCTACCGCAAGCCTTCGGGGACCTTGATGATGGTGGCCACCCGCGAAGCGCGCGAATCAACGACCGCGCCAGCACTGCCTGACGACGGCTGGCCCTGATCACTTCGCCGAAGCGTCAATCGACATGTTCGGCAACCCCGCCCCGCGCGATCAGGCAAGCGTGCACGCCTCGTCAAACGACAGGCGCGGCAGACGCTGCATCACCTTTGAGGGATCACCCCGACCGATGTTGCACAGGAAATTGCTCTTAAATCGGCCATCGGGAAAGAACTCTGCATCGACCTTGGCGGTATCGAACCCGGACATGGGTCCGCAGTCGAGCCCCAGCGCGCGCGCGGCCAGAATGAAGTAGCCGCCCTGCATCGAGGCATTGCGGAAGCCGCTGGTGTGTGCAAACTGTTCCTTGCCCGGTGCGCCGAACAGGTCTTTTGCCTCGGGGCGATGCGGAAAGGTGCGGGGCAGATGCTCATGGAAGCGGGTGTCCCACGCGAGAATCGCCGTACAGGGCGCAGCCATCGTCTTGTCGAGATTGCCCGGACTGAGCGCCGGGCGCAGCCGCTCCTTGCCCGCCGGGGTGCGAACAAACACGACCCGCATGGGCTGGGTGTTCATCGTGGTGGGCGCCCACTGAACAATGTCGTAGAGCGCGCGCAGCTGTTCGTCGCTCACCGGCTCCGCCAGCCAGCCGTTCTGCGAACGTGCATTGCGAAAAAGGGTGTCAAGAGATTGGGCATCCAGCATGGGAGTCTCCTCGAAAATTCGGCGGCCGGATCATAGCACCGGCCCCCTCCCGATCTGAGCTGGCAGGCGGTAGACGCTCACCCGTAACTCCGACTTTTATATCTTGATGACCGCGTGCGGGCGGATCTGGCCCGGAAAACGGTGTCCCTGACTGGGCCGCGCCAGGTTGGGAAAACCACGCTCAGCCATCAGCTGATCGCAGTCGCTGCCGATTTCCTGAATGGGCCTGCTGCCTGAACGCTGCAAGGTCATTCCCCCAGCGCTCCCGGCTTGCGCGTCTGTGACACCCACAGCTACGATGCCCGTCATGACTACCTCCCCTGCTTTCGAAATCATCGATATCGCCCTCTTCGAACGCGACGTCCGGCTGCGGATGCCGTTTCGTTTTGGCATCGTCACGCTCACGGCGGCGCCTCAGGCCTTCGCACGCGTGAGGATCCGGCTTGCGGACGGTCGCGAGTCGGAAGGGGCGTCGGCCGAACTGCTCGCCCCGAAGTGGTTCGACAAGAACCCGGCGCTCAGTAACGAGGACAATTTCAACCAGCTCCGTACCGCCATCCAGCTCGCCGCCAGGGCGTATCAGCGCGGTGGGCGCCATACCGCCTGGGGGCATTTCGCAACCCATCACCTCGATCACATCGCCCGGGCAAGCGCCGTCGGACTGAACACGCTCACCGCCAATTTCGGGCCGGCGCTTCTCGATCGGGCGGCGCTTGATGCGTTGTGCCGCGCGGAAAACCTGTCCTTCTATCAGGCTATGCAGCGAAACCTGGGCGGCTTGCAGCCCGCAGCGCTCGCGCCCGATCTCGCAGATTTTGACATCGCGGCCTATCTCGCCACGCTCAAGCCCGTCGCCGCGCTCGCGGCGCGGCACACCGTGGGCCTGGTCGATCTCATCACCGCAAGCGACCGCCCCGCAGGCAGCCCCGCTGTCGGAGACGGGCTCCCCGAGACCCTGGAGGAAGTCGTTCAGCGCTATGGTCATCGGTGGTTCAAGCTCAAGGTGGGCGGCGATCTGAAGGCCGACCTCGAGCGACTGGCCGCCATCGCAGCAGTGCTCGACCGCATGCCGCACCCCTACCGCGCCTCGCTCGATGGCAATGAGCAATACGACGATGTCGAGAGCATCAGCGCGCTCTGGCTGGCCATTCAAAGAGATTCTCGGCTCAAGCGGCTGGCGGAAAGCGTGGCCTTCATCGAGCAGCCGATCAAGCGCGCCAATGCGCTCACCCGCGACATTGCCACGCTCGCGCAGCACGCCCCCGTGATCATCGACGAATCCGACGACACGCTCGATGCGTTCGTACGCGCTCGCAAGTTGGGCTACACCGGGGTGTCCTCCAAAACCTGCAAGGGTCTTTGGCGGTCGGTGATCAATGCGGCACGCTGCCACCATTGGAACAGTCAGGGCGGGCAACCGGGTCACTATTTCATGAGTGGGGAAGACCTCACGATTCAGGCGGGGCTTGCACTGCAGCAGGACCTCGCGCTCGTGAACCTGCTGGGCATCACGCATGTGGAGCGCAATGGCCACCACTACGTGAACGGCATGGCCGACCTGCCCGCCGCCGAGCAGGCGAACTTTTTGCGCGCGCATCCTGACCTCTATGAGCAGAGTCATGGCGCAACCCGGCTTGCCATCCGTGCGGGCATGATCGAGATGAACTCGCTCGCCTCTCCAGGCTACGCGAGCCGGGCGTTTCCCGACTGGCAGGCGATGCGCCCGCTCGCGGGCTGAGTTGCCCCGGCTGACGGATCAGTCGAGCCCGAGCGCCTGGAGCGTGCCGCGCAGATAACCCGCGGCAAATGCTGCCGAGCCGGGCCCGTCGGGTTGGTAATCAAACGGTTCAACCGCCAGCCAGCCACGGTACGACTGTCTCGCAAGCGTCTGCACAATGGGTGCGAAACGATCGTCACCCTGCCCAGGCGCGCGCAGGTTCCGGTCATTGAACTGGATGTGGGCCAGCAGCCCGCTTGGCCAGTGGCGATCAATGACCTGATCGAGAGGCAGCGCTTCGGTCTTGCCCCCTGAACAGGTATCGAGCATGGTCCGCAAACCCGGCTGATTGATGTTGCGCACCACGGCCATCCCCTGCTCGACCGTGTTGATGATCGAGGTCTGATCAACCGAGAGCGGCTCGACGCAGTACTGAACCCCGGCCTGCGTGGCGGCCACACCCGCTTCAGCCCAGCATTCGGTGGCCAGTGCCAGCGCTTCGGCATGCGACTGGCCCGGCCAGACCGATCGTTGTTTACCAGAACCATGAACCAGGTAGTTGCCACCCATCAGCGCACAAAGCTCCACGCATCTCACCATCCAGCGTGCCGTGCGATGCCGTGTGGATTGGTCCGGGCTAGTCATGGAAAATCCAGCGGGCTTCACCAGCAGCCAATGCAGCCCGGAGATCGCCAGACCGTGATCGGCCGCGACCGCCCGAAGCTGAACTGCGTCACGATCGGATATCGTGGTCGGATCATCTGCCAGCGTGAACGGCGCAACCTCGAGCCCCGCATAGCCCAGTGCAGCGGCCAATGCGCATTGCCGATCAAAAGGCAGATCGCCAATCACCTCGTTACAGAGCGAGAGACGCTTCGCGAAGCCCTTGGCGGGTGGGGCGAAAGAAGATGTACTCATGGGCGGGCAATGTCCTGGGAGCCGGTTACACGTTGCCAGAGCCGCCGCGCCGCCGGGACCTGCGACAGCAACACGATCAGGACGATCAGCGCCAGCACAGCGCTCAGCGGTCGGGTAAAGAAAGGCAGCAGACTGCCATCGGAGAGCACGAGTCCGCGCCGGAGCGTCTTGTCGACGATATCGCCCAGCACCAGGCCGAGCACAAACGGCGCTACCGGATAACCGCGCCGTCGCAGGAAAAAGCACACCACGCCCACGCCCATCATCACCCACACATCGAAAAGCCGCTGGCTGATGGAGTAGGCGCCCAGCACGCAGAGCACAAACACGATGGGCATGAGCACCTCGCGCGGCACTCTGAGCACCCAGAGAATGGGCCGCACCATCATGAGCCCGAACAGCAGGATGGCGAGCGTTGCAACCAGCGTAATCGCCACCACGTCGAACATGAACTGGGGTTGGGTGGTCATCAGCATCGGACCCGGTTGTGCGCCGTGAATGATCATGGCGGCCATCAGCACTGCCGCCGGCGCGGACCCCGGAATGCCCAGCGCGAGCGCGGGAATCATGGCACCTGGCACAGCCGCGTTGTCGCCAGTTTCAGCGGCTATCAGCCCTTCCACCGAACCCTTGCCAAACTGATCGCGCTCGCGACTCGCGCGACGCGCGGCGGCATACGAACTCCAGGCCGCCATGTCTTCCCCCACGCCGGGAAGGATGCCGATGAAGACGCCGATCAGCCCAGAGCGAATGATGGTGCGCCAGTACTGCACCACATCGCGCAGCCGCGGCAGGACGGAATCCAGCGACTCGGTCACTGCACGCTGCAGCGGCGCCGACATCACCATCAGCACTTCGGCGAATCCGAACGCCCCCACCAGGGCGGGAATCAGTGGAATGCCACCACTCAGATCATGCCAGCCGAAAGTGAACCGGTCGTGGGCATGGACGGGATCCTGGCCGATGCCCGCCACAAAGAGGCCAAGGAGGCCCATCAACCAGCCCTTGATGGGTGCCGAGCCGGTCAATGTTCCGGACATCAGCACGCCGAGAAGACCCAGCCAGAAAAACTCGAACGCGCCGAACTTGAGCGCGAACTCGGCCAGAACCGGGGTGAGCGCAGCCAGACAGAACACGCCAAACAGGGACCCGGCAACCGAGCCTGTGGTGGCAATGCCCATGGCGCGTCCGGCCCGACCCTGGCGTGCGAGCTGATTGCCATCGAGGCAGGCGGCTGCGTTCGCGGCCGTGCCGGGAATATTGAGCAGAATCGAGGTTCGGCTTCCGCCATAGATTGCGCCGACGTAGACGCAGACCAGCACCAGAATGGCATCGGTCGGCTGCATGCGGACAGTGAGCGTGGTGAAGAGCGCAATGCCCAATGTTGCCGACAGCCCCGGCAGAAGACCGATCACGATCCCCACCAGCGTAGCGCCCAGCGCGTAAGCAATCTGCCAGGGCCCCGTCAGATTGACGAGGGAACCGAACAGCATCGTGAGTCCGTCCAGCGCCGCCTCCGCTTCAGGGAAGCCGCACCAGGAACACGTCCTGGAACAGATGGGCGATCACGAGGGCCGCAATGCCCGCTGTGACGGCTATGCGCAGCACGAGGCGCGCACGCGGGGCGGGCGAAGCATTCCAGCTGAGCGTCAGCATCCAGACGAACATCACGACTGCTGCAGCGATTGCAAACGGCACCCGGCCAAGCGCGCCAAACACAAAGATCCCGGTGAGGCCCAGGATCCCCGCGAGCTTGCCCCAGGCAATGGGTGCGGGCGGATCGGAATCGACGCTTGCCGGCGAGAGTGCGAGCGCAAGACCAAACACCAGCATGAGCACACCCAGCACGCCAGGCACCAGACCCGGCGCAGACCATGGCTCGATATTGAGTGACTCGAGCCGGTCCATTCGCCAGGCCCCGATTGACACCGCGGCGCCCAGCACCGCCCAACCGAGGCCTGGTCTCATCGCAGGCGCAATTCGCTCAGCGACGAATGCCGATGGACTCGGGCGTGACCTTGGCCATGCCCGAATCCTGCAGCAGGAACGCATCCGAGACCACAGTGGGCCAGACCGCGTCATAGGCGGCCTTGCCGAAGAGCGGCGTAAAGAGCGCACCACGCGATGTGGCATAGCTGCGGATCTTGTCGGATTTTTCGATTTTCTCGGCCCAGAGTTTCTCGACGGTGGCGACGACCTCTGCGGGAACGCCCTTCGGAATGAAGATGCCGAAGCCGGTGGTCACCTTGGGGAAGTTCTGCACGAATTGCGTGATCGGGGGAATGGTGCCGAACCCTTCGATCGTGAGCGCGGTATCGGCCACCACCGCCAGAGGGCGCAGACGCTTGGCTTTAATCATCTCGGCCATCTCGACAGCCAGCTGCGTGGTGACCTCGGCTTCACCCGCCACGGTGGCCACGACCGCAGGGTTGCCGCCGTCGTAGGTGACATGACGATACTTGGCACCAGTGGCCTTGGCAATGGTTTCCATTGCGAAGTGCCCGGATGAACTATTGCCCGCGGTGGCGACCGACACCGGCTTGGCCTTCATGGCTTCGAGGAGCTGGGGCAGGGTCTGATAGGGCGATGAGGGATTCACCGCGACAATCGACACATTGGTGACCGACAGGAACAGGTGAAAGTCGTCGACCTTGCTGTTCAGCATGCCCAGAAGCGGATAGGTACCCAGTTGCTTGGCTGCGCCCGCTGTCCAGGTATAGCCATCGCGCGGCGCTTCCATCGCATTTTTGGTGCCGATGGAGCCAGCGCCGCCCGGCTGGTTGACCACCACGATCTTCTGGCCCAGCGCCGGTTCGAGCTCGGCGGCCGCCAATCGCGTCACCTGATCGGTTGCGCCGCCCGCAGCCCAGGGCACGATGATGGTGATGGGTTTGGCAGGCTTCCATTGCGCAGCCGCAGGGCCGGACAAGGCGAGCAGCAGGCCTGCTGCAAGGGGGGCGGCGAGCGCCAGTCGGCGGCTTGATTTCATGGGTCTCCTCCTGAGTTATCGATATTCAACGGCGAACTCTAACCCTGGGGGAATGGCCAGACAAGGCCGGGACACAGTGGGACGGTTCAGGAATCGGTATATGCACGGAGCGGTCAATCGGCGCACAGCACGCGGCGCACAGCACGCGGCGGCCTCACCGAGCTCCGGACATCACAGCGCCGCGCCGCATCCTTGCGCCCTGGGAAAGCCAAACCCCACCGATCAGAAGCAGCGCCGGAAGGTAAAACCAGTGAGGCGTGGGCCGATCGGCAGGCACCTGGAGCGACACCACATCCCAGCCTTGCTCGAGACCCGCCTTCTGGGCACGTGATCCGAACCGCACGGCGCCAATCTGCACCCGGTCACCCAGCGTCATCAGCTGCAGGCCCGATTGCGACAGGCGCCGCCTCCCGTCCTCGCCCGCAGCACCCAGTCCGATCGCCACCGTCTTGGTGATGTCATCGCCTTCGATATTGGTGCCGCGAATCACCATCACCAGGCGGTCGTGATCGGGGACAGCACGCGCCACGTCGTAGACCTTCGCTGCAGGCTCGGCGCGGTACTCGGGCGACAGCTGGTCCATGAAAAGGTCAGGACGGAACAGGAGCAGCACCGCCATCGCAAGCAGCAGGTTTTCCCACCAGCGACTGCGCACCCTGAACCAGTTCATGGTGAGGGCGCTGAAGATCAGCATGGCGAGCGTACAGGCGAGGACCACGCGGCACAGTTCCCACCAGCCGTGAATGTCGATCAGCAGCAACTGCGGGTTGAAGATCCAGATGAACGGAAGAATCACGGTACGCAGCGCGTAAAGCGCTCCCTGAATCCCTGTCTTGATGGCGTCCTCACCCGAGATCGCCGATGCCGCGAACGTGGCAAGCCCGACCGGCGGCGTGATGTCGCCCATGATGCCGTAATAGAAAACGAACAGATGAACCGCGATGAGCGGGATGATGAGACCGCTCTGCGCACCCAGTTCCACCACCACCGGCGCCATCAGCGTGGCCACCAGCACATAGTTGGCGGTGGTGGGCACACCCAGGCCGAGCACCAGGCAGACGAAGGCGATGAAGAGCAACATGACGATCACATTGCCCTGAGAGACGAGCTCAACGAACTCGGTCATGCGGAGCCCCAGACCGGTGAGCGTGATGCCGCCCACAATGATGCCCGCGGTGGCCGTGGCAATGCCGATGCCGATCATGTTGCGCGCGCCGTCGTGAAAGCCCGCCACCACATCATTCAGACCGTCTCGCCAGCCGCCTTTCCCGGGTTCATGACGAAGCCATGCGATGAGCGGCCGCTGGGTGAGCATCAGAGCGATCAGCACCACCACCGCCCAGAACGCAGACAGCGAGGGCGACAGCTCCTCGATCATGAGGCACCAGATCAAGGTGCCGATCGGCAGCAGAAAGTGAAGCCCGGCCCTCACCGTTGCCCAGGTGTCGAGCACCTGCGGATGATCAATGTCGATGTCCTGCGGCAGATCGGGCGAGCGCGCCGCCTCGCGAATCGACAGCAGGTACAGCACGGCGACAATGGCGCCCACCGCCCACGGCGCAGCCTCACCCAGAAGCGCCTTGGCCGCAAGCAGCAGGTAATAGATCAGCGCCACCACCACAATGCTGCCCGACAGGCCCAGCCCCAGACGGATCAGACGGTCAGATACCGACCGCGGTGCGCGCTGCACCAGCGGCACCATGCCCATCTTGAGCGCTTCAAGATGCACGATGTAGAAAAGGCCCACATAGGACAGCACAGCAGGAAGCAGCGCGTGCTTCACGATTTCGGAGTAGGGAATGCCGACATACTCCACCATGAGGAACGCCGCCGCCCCCATCACAGGGGGCATGATCTGGCCGTTGACCGAGCTCATGGTCTCAATGGCCCCCGCCTTCACACCGCCATAACCCGCCTTCTTCATGAGCGGAATCGTGAAGATCCCGCCCGAGACCACATTCGATACCGACGAGCCCGAGATCATGCCGTTCAGCGCCGACGACACCACCGCCACCTTGGCCGGGCCACCGCGCAGGTGTCCGAGCGCGGCAAAGCTCACCTGCATCATGTAGTTGCCGCCGCCCGCGCGGTCGAGCAGCGCGCCAAACAGCACATACACAAAAATTGCACCGGTGGAGACCCCCAGCGCAATGCCATAGACCCCTTCGGTGGTGAGCCACATGTGAGAGATCAGGCGGTTGAGCGAGGCCCCCTTGTGCTGCAGCACCTCGGGCATGAAGGGCCCAGCCATCGCATAGCCAATGAACAGCACCGCGAGCGCTGCCATCGGCCAACCGACTGCGCGCCGCGTGGCTTCGAGAAGCAGCAGCAGGCCGACGCTTGCGGTGAACACGTCAAACCCGGTGGGTTGCCCGGGGCGGGTGGCAAGCTGTGCGTAAAAAAGCAGCAGGTAGGCGCCAGCGAAGGCGCCAGCACAGGCGAACAGCCAGTCTGAAGCGGGCACGCGGTCGCGCGGCGACCGACGCCGTGCGGGCCAGGCCAGAAACGCGAGGAACAGCGAAAACCCGAGGTGGACCGAGCGCGCTTCGGTGTCGTTCAGGATTCCAAAGCCCAGCGCAAACGGCAGGGGCGAGGCGTACCAGAACTGAAACACCGCCCAGGCAAGCGCCGCCACCACAATGACGTGCCTGGCGATACCCGAGGGCTGACGTGCACCGGTGTCGGCATCCGCCACGAGCTGCTGCAGCGCTTCGGGGGCCTTCTCGATGTCGGTTGCCATGGGCCTGGGTCAGGGGTAGGCACAGCCACCGCGGGCGAAGCGAGCTTCGTTCGCGGTGGCTCGGGGCGAGACCGGTTTACTTGATCCAGCCCTTTTCCTTGTAGTAGCGAACCGCGCCGTCGTGGAGCGGTGCCGAGAGGCCATCCTTCACCATGTTCTCGGGCTTGAGATGCGCGAGCGCCGGATGCAGCTTCTTGAACTCGTCAAAGTTGTCGAACACCGCCTTCACGACCTGGTAGACGGTATCGGCGGGCGTCTTCGACGATGCAACCACCGTGGCGAGCACCCCGTAGGTCTGCGCTGGATCGGGGTTGTTCGGATAGAGCCCACCCGGGATGGTGACGCGCGCGTAATAGGGCCGGCTGGAGACGAGCTGATCCACGGCAGGCCCGGTAACCGACAGCAGACGCGCGCCGCAGCTGGTGGTGGGATCCTGGATGTTGGCACTGGGATGGCCCACGCCGTAGAAGAAGCCGTCAATCTTGCCGTCACACAGGGCGGGCCCGTGCTCATCGGCCTTCAGTTCGGCGGCAAGCGAAAAGTCACCCATCTTCCAGCCCATCGCGCCAAGCAATTCCTCCATGGAGGCACGCGTACCCGAGCCCGGGTTGCCCACATTGAAGCGACGACCTTTCATGTCGGCGAGCGTCTTGGCATTGAGCTCTTTGCGGGCCAGCACGGTAAAGGGCTCGGGGTGAACCGAGAACACCGCGCGCAGGTCGCCATAGGCGCCTCCGCTCTTGAACTGCGCCTCGCCCTTGAAGGCGTTGTACTGAACATCGGACTGCGAAAAGCCGAGGTCAAGTTCGCCCGCCTTGATGGTGTTCACGTTGAATACCGAACCGCCGGTGGACTCCACCGAGCAGCGGATGTTGTGCTTGGCGCGATCCTTGTTGACCAGCCGGCAGATGGCGCCGCCCGCCGCGTAGTAAACCCCGGTGACGCCACCGGTTCCGATGGTGACAAACTTCTGCTGGGCAAAGGCCGAGGCGCCGGGAAGCGCCGCCGCAAGCGCGGCTGCGGCAAACGCACCAGCCAGGAAAGATTGACGTGACATGATGGGTCGTCTCCTAAAAAAGAATCAACAAGAGGAAATCGCGGCATCGAGTGCCGATTGAAAGCGTTCAGCAATCAGTTCAAGTTCGGTGTCGGTCGCAATGAAGGGCGGCGCAAGCAGCACATGGTCGCCCGAGCGGCCATCAACGGTTCCGCCCATGGGGTACACCATCAGGCCACGCGCCATCGCTTCGCGCTTGATTCGTGCGTGAAGCCGCAGGGTTGAATCAAACGGTTGCCGGGTGACGCGGTCATGCACCACTTCCACCCCCCAGAACAGCCCGCGACCGCGAATGTCGCCCACATGCGGGTGCCCGACGAAGACCTGTTCAAGCAGATGATGAAGCCGCGCGCCAGCCTGCCGCGTGCGATCAAGCAGCGCGTCGCGCTCGATGACCTGCTGGACCGCTAGCGCAGCAGCACAGGCCACGGCATGGCCGAGATAGGTGTGGCCATGCTGAAAAAACCCTGACCCGGCAGACATGGCCTCGACGATTTTCCGCTGGGCAAGCACAGCACCAATCGGCTGATAGCCGCCCCCCAGCCCCTTCGCGATCACCAGCAGATCGGGCACCACGCCTTCCTGCTCGCAGGCATGAAGGCTGCCGGTGCGCCCCATGCCACACATCACCTCGTCAAGAATCAGAAGCACGCCGTGGCGGTCGCAGACCTCGCGAACCGCGCGAAAGTAGCCGGGAACCGGCGTGAGTACGCCGGCGGTGGCGCCGCCCACTGTTTCCGCAACAAACGCGATCACCTGATCGGCGCCGAGCTGCTCGATCGTCTCGTTCAGCTCGCGCGCCAGCCGCTCGCCATAATCGGTGAGGGATTCATCTGCGCGTTGTTCGCGATAGGGATAGCAGGGCGACACATGGGTGGCCGGCATCAGGATGGGCGCGAAGGGTTCGCGCCGCCAGGCATTGCCGCCCACAGCGAGCGCCCCCAGGGTGTTGCCGTGATAGCTCTGCCTGCGGGCGATGAAGCGGGTGCGCTGCGGCTCGCCGATCTCGAGAAAATATTGCCTGGCCATTTTGAGGGCGGCCTCCACCCCCTCGGAGCCACCACTCACGAAGTAGGCGTGGCTCATGCCGGCCGGCGCGCGGGCAACCAGGTGCGCTGCCAGTTCCTCAGCCACGTCGGTGGTGAAGAAACTGGTGTGCGCAAAGGCCAGACGGTCGATCTGTTCATGCATGGCAGCGAGGACCGCGGGGTGGCCATGCCCCAGGCAGGACACCGCGGCACCGCCCGACGCGTCAAGGTACTCACGGCCTTCGCTGTCAACCAGCCAGGCACCGTGCCCCGACACCGCGACAGGCGGACGATGATGCAGATGCCGATGAAAAACGTGGGTGTTCATCATGAATCGCGGTTGAATTTCGGACCGAGTATACGGTGCGGGCTGCCTTGAGCGCGACCCGCCCCCCGCAGCCCTGGGGCCCTACAGATCCGGGCGGATCCCGGCGATCTGGCCGAGCGCGAACCGGAAGGTGTTGGTCACCAGCGTACGCCCGCAGCGCTCGGCTGCCGACGGATCGCGACGTCGAAGCGCCTCGGACAATTGCTGCCAGGTGTCGATTGACTGCCGTCGCCTTTCCTTTGCCGACAACCCCAGGCGAGTGTAGCGGGCCACCTGGGCCGACATCTGCATGAACATGCGCTCAAGACGAAGATTACCGCCGCGCCGCAGCGCATAACCCGCCATCTCTGCGGAAATATCCGCGTGCAACGACGCGGCTTTCGAATCGGTATCGCGCCCGGCTTTCTTCAGCCGTCCAATCTGCTCCTTCAGCCAGACATGGTCGGAGGCTTCGCAGCGCTCGCAGAAGAGCGCCATGGCAAGCCCGAGCAAAACGGTGCGCACCTGAAAAATCTCGATGAGTTCATCGGTACTGAGGAGCGTCACCTGAGCGCCGCGATGCGCTTCGATTCGGACCACCCCGTCGCGCTCGAGAATGCGCAGCGCCTCCCGGACCGAACCCCGGCTTACGCCGAACTCCGCCGCAAGGGGCACCTCCCGAAGCCGCGATCCCGGGGCGATCTCGGCCTCGACGATCCGCCTGGCAAGAACGCTTGCGATCCGGTTGGCGGTGGTGGGATCCTCGGCCTGGCGAATGCTCATTTCAATTGACACTCCAGCGGGCTATGCCGCATGATTTGTCGACACATTGTCCGACAAAGTGACCCATGTCTGCCATCGCTGCCAGCTTGTCCTCCGGGCTCCAGGTCTGCCCGCTCACCGACCACATCGGCGCCGAAATCAAGGGCGTTGACCTGTCCCGCCCCATCTCGGAGGCGCAGTTCCAGGCGATCAATGCCGCGCTGGTCGAGCATGGCGTTCTGGTGTTTCGCAACCAGGATCTTCCGCCAGCCATGCATGTTGATTTCTCCTCGCGCTTCGGGCCGCTTGTCGGACACATTGTGAAGCGTTTTTCGGTGGAAGATTTCCCCGAGGTGACCTACATCTCCAATGTCAGGAACGACAAAGGCGAAATGATAGGTGCTGACCGGGCCGGCATGATCTGGCATTCCGACATGTCCTACATGGCGAGGCCCATGCTGGGCTCCATGCTCTACGGTGTCGAGTGCCCGCCAGAGGGTGCCGACACCGAGTTCGCCAGCATGTTCGCCGCCCATGATGCGCTGCCCGAGTCGCTGCGCGCGCGGCTCACCGGTCTGCGCGGCATCCATGATTATCCCTGGCACTACGCCACCTACCTCTCACACCGCAAGCCGCTCACTGACGATGAAAAGGCCCAGGCCCCGCCCGTGAGCCACCCCATCATTCGTACGCACCCGGTCAGTGGCCGAAAGGCGCTCTATCTGAGCGAAGGCCTCACCCGCGCAATCGAGGGTATGGACGAAGCCGAAGGGCGCCGTCTCATCTGTCTGCTGACCGACTTCAGTACGCAGCCGGCTTTCCTTTACCGGCACCGCTGGCAGCCACGCGACCTGGTGTTCTGGGACAACCGTTCCACCATGCATCGCGCCACGGAATTCGACAACCAGTACCGACGCCTCATGCGCCGCACCACCGTTCAGGGCGACGCACCGTTCTGATTCCGCCCCGCCCGCCTGCCCAGGGAATTTTCATCATGACCCGACGCCCTCTTCTTTGCCTGCTGTCGGCAGCCCTCTCAGCCGGTCTGCTGGCCAGCCCCGCAAACGCCCAAACCTGGCCTCAGCAAACGGTTCGAATCGTCGTGCCGTTCGCGCCGGGTGGGGCCACCGACCTGATCGCCCGCATGCTGGCCGACCAGTTCACCAAACGGTTGGGCCAGTCATTTGTCGTTGAAAACCGGGGTGGCGCATCGGGCATTGTCGGCACCCAGGCCGTGCAGACTGCCCGGCCTGACGGCTACACGCTTCTCATGAGCGGTAACGGCCCGCACGCCACGAACGTCGCATTGTTTCGAAAGCTTCCCTACGACCCGCTCAGGGATTTTGCGCAGATCAGTCTCACCGGACAGCTGCCGCTGGTGTTGAACGTCAACCCCGCGCAACCGGTCAATACCCTCAACGAGTTCATCGCCTGGGCGCGCTCGCAGCCTGGAAAAATCAGCTACGCCTCACCCGGTAACGGCTCGCCGCCGCACCTGGCGATGGAACTCCTCGCGCAGCGTCATGGGCTTTCTCTGGTGCACGTTCCCTACAAAGGCAGCGCACCGGCCATTGCCGACCTGATGGCGGGTCATGTGCCGGTCATGTTCGACAATCTGTTTGCATCCATGCAGAACATTCGCGCCGGCAAGATTCGGGCGCTTGCAGTGGGCAGCGCACAGGCCATGGAGAGTTTGCCCGGCGTGCCGTCGTTCTCGGAATCTGGCATGCCTGGCTTCGAGGTGGCCACCTGGACCATCCTGGTCGCCCCCGCCGGCACGCCCAGCGCGGTGGTGGATCGCCTCGCACGCGAAACCGCGGCGATCTTCCAGCTGCCAGAGGTGAGACAGCGCCTCCAGGATCAGGGGGCGCTGCCCGTCACCACCACCCCTGAGCAGACCGAGCGGTTCGTACGCGAAGAGATCCGCAAGTGGACCGAGGTGGTGGAGCGGGCGGGCGTGCCCAGAGCGGACTGACCGAGCAGAGTGAGTATCAGGAGCCCGCGCGATTACCGCGCTGTCGCATAGCGGCCGATCAGGTCCAGCGAGCGACGGATCGACGATTGCTGATCAGACCCCGTCGCAAGCACCGACACGATCAGATGCTCGCACCCGGCGGTCTCGAGAAAAGCATCGAGCTTCGCCGCGCATGCGCTCTCGTCACCGTGAATGACCGTGGCGTCAATCATGGCCTGCGACCAGCGCCCCTCGCGCGCCTCGGGCAGACCCGCTGCAGCGAACATCTCCTGATAGTTCGGTAAGCGCGGATAGTAGGTGAGGCCACGCTCGACCGCCGCATGCAGCTCCGCCTCGCTTTCGGTGAGTGCGAGAAACACCTGACCGATCATGGGAGGACGCGCACGGCCCGCGCGCTCAGCCCCCCGTGCCATGGCGGGCATGCCGACATCGCGAATGTAGCGGGCCGGGCACAGCCAGGTGATCGCGCCATCGGTGATTTCACCTGCGAGCTCAAACGATCCTGCGCGGAGCGCCGACACCATGATGGGCACGTCGGCACCGCTTGAGAGCGTCGCCTCCAGCGTGTATCGCTTGCCGGCAAAGCGCACCGTGCCGCCTGCGAGGAGCCCCTTCACGATGGCGACGAATTCGCGCAGGTGCTCGAGCGGTCGTTCGTAGGGAAGACCATAGCGGTTCTGTATCGTTGGCGCGTGGCTCGGGCCCAGGCCGAGGCGGAAGCGCCCGGGGGCAAGCGAGGCGATATCGAGCGACTGCTGGGCCACCACCACCGGATTGCGTGGAAAGGTGGGCACCACGGCCGTTCCCATGCGGATGCTGCGCGTGGCAGGCGCGGCGGCCGCAAACACGGTGAGCGCATCGGGTCCGGCCCCCGTGGTGAGCCAAAACGCAGGGATTCCGACCGATTCGGCATGCACGATCGCATCCAGCAAACCTTTGGCACTGGGCAGGTGGACGCTGGTGCCGATTTCCGCCTTCATAAGTTCTCCTGAAAAGGCCGCTAATCTACCCGTTCCATGCCCCTTGCACGAATCACCGCTGCTGCGCCCTGAGCTTTCAACAGTGCGATCAACGCTGTACCCATTGCCGCCTCGCTGGAGGTGCGCGTCAGCGCGGCCGCATACACCGTGAAGTTCTGAATGCTGTCAGGCAGCGGGCCCACCAGTTCCGCACCCGCTACGGGCAGGATTTCGCTGATCTGGTGAATCGCAAGATCGGCCTCGCCAGTGACCAGACGCTCGGCAACCAGGCCGCCGGGCACCAGGACCGCACGGGGACGAATGGTCTCGGCGATACCCATTCGCTGAAACAGTCCGTCCAGATAGATGCCGCTCGAGCCGCCCGCCTTGGGGTCGATGAACGCAGGTGCGCGCGCACTCAGCACGGCCTCGCGGAACTGTTCCACTGTCCGGATCTCTGGCCTCGGGCTGCCTCGCTTGACCGCGACACCGATTGCCACCCGGGCGACAGGACGGATCGAGGCAGCGTCGATCCGGCCCTCGTCCGCGAGAATCTTGAGCGTACCGGGCGGCGCGATGACGACATCCCAGCTTTCCCCTGCCCGCAGGCGCTTCAGGATTTCGCCTGCCGTGCCGTTGTCGACGCGCAATGGCCGTCGCTGTTGGGCCTCGAACGATGCGGCAATATCAACCACCACCGGTTTGAAGGCGCCTGCGCTAAGCACCTGAAGCGGCTGCGCCGCGACCGGCACCGCCGCCGAACCCAGCACGACGCAGCCCATCAAGGCGAGAAAGGCGTTCGACAGTGACCTGCACCGGTTGATCATCATGGAGGGGCTCATTGATCGATTTTCAGGCTGCGGATGATGTCGCGAAACTGGTCCATCTGACGCCGCAGGATGGCATCCTGGTCTGCGGGAGGCGATCCGACCGACTGTGCCCCCATGCCGGAAAACCGCTTGACGATATCGGGGTGCTTCACCACTGCAGCAATCTCCTGGCTCAATTTTTCAACGATGTCTCGCGGCGTCTTCCCTGGAACAAACAGGCCGTTCCAGCCCTCCAGCTCGAGCTCCGGGTAGCCCAGTTCGCGGACGGTTGGAACATCGGGCAAGGCAGGCGTTCGCTGTGAAGCATTGCAGGCCAGCGCTTTGAGCGTACCGGCACGGATCTCGGCGAGCGATGTGGAGAGTTGATCCCCCCCGATCTGAATCCGGCCCGACAGCAGTTCCTGCTTGAGCGGCGCGGCGCCGCGGAAGGGAACATGCTGCATGTCGACGCCGGCCGCTCGCTTGAATGCCTCGCCCAGCACGTGCATTGCCGACCCCGGGCCCGTGGAACCGAAGTTGTATTGCAGACTGCGATCATTTCGGAGCAACGCCGCCAGTTCCCGCAGATCGCGTGCCGGCACAGAAGGATGCGCGGTCATGACCAGCGGTACGTACACAGCGATCGAGACCCCGGCAAAGTCGGTATCCACATTGAACGGCGAGCGGTTGGCAAGCGCCTGTGCCACGGACGACAGCGGGAAGGTGATGTTGTGCATCAGCAGGGTGTAGCCATCGGGCGGCGCCTTCGCCACGACATCGGCACCGATCGCCCCACCCGCACCAGCGCGGTTTTCGATGACCACCGGCTGACCCAGGTTCTCGCTCAGGCGCTGGCCGACCACCCGTGCGACCACATCGGTGGTGCCGCCCGCGGGAAAGGGCACCACGATCTTGAGTGGGCGCGATGGGAACGCCTGAGCCCGTGACGCCGGAGCGATGAACGGCAAGGCGGCACCGGCAGACAGGCGAAGCGCCTGCCTGCGGCGTGGATTGGCT
>CAMBZS010000035.1 GCA_945872335.1 Bordetella parapertussis
ACCCCCTTACGCGATGACCTTGGCGACGACGCCTGCACCGACCGTGCGACCGCCCTCGCGGATCGCAAAGCGCAGCCCCTGCTCCATCGCGATCGGCGCAATCAGCGCCACCGTCATCTTCACGTTGTCTCCCGGCATCACCATCTCCACCCCCGATGGCAGATCCACCGACCCCGTCACATCCGTCGTGCGAAAGTAAAACTGCGGCCGATAACCGTTGAAGAACGGCGTGTGACGTCCGCCCTCCTCCTTGCTCAGCACATACACCTCCGCCTCAAACTTCGTGTGCGGCATGATCGACCCCGGCTTGGCCAGCACCTGGCCACGCTCGACCTCCTCACGCTTGGTGCCGCGCAGCAACACCCCAACGTTGTCGCCCGCCTGCCCCTGGTCCAGCAACTTCCGGAACATCTCCACACCCGTGCACGTCGTCTTCGTGGTCGCCTTGATCCCCACAATCTCGATCTCGTCGCCCACCCTCACAATCCCGCGCTCGATCCGTCCCGTCACCACCGTGCCGCGACCCGAAATCGAAAACACGTCTTCGATCGGCATCAAAAACGCACCGTCAATCGCACGCTCAGGCGTCGGAATGTAGCTGTCAAGCGCATCGGCCAGCTTCATGATCGCCGCCTCGCCCAGCTCCCCCTTGTCGCCCTCCAGCGCCTTCAGCGCCGAACCCTTCACAATCGGAATGTCATCGCCAGGAAACTCGTACTTCGACAGAAGCTCGCGCACTTCCATCTCCACCAGCTCCAACAACTCCTCATCATCGACCATGTCGCACTTGTTCATGAACACAATGATGTACGGCACACCCACCTGCCTCGCCAGCAAAATGTGCTCGCGCGTCTGCGGCATCGGGCCATCGGCCGCCGACACCACCAGAATCGCTCCGTCCATCTGCGCCGCACCCGTAATCATGTTCTTCACATAGTCAGCGTGCCCAGGGCAGTCAACGTGCGCGTAGTGCCGCGCCGACGTCTCGTATTCCACGTGCGCCGTGTTGATCGTGATCCCGCGTGCCTTCTCCTCCGGCGCCGCATCAATCTCGTCGTACTTCTTCGCCTCGCCACCAAACTTCATCGACAGCACCGTCGTGATCGCCGCCGTCAACGTCGTCTTGCCGTGATCCACGTGCCCGATCGTACCCACGTTCACGTGGGGCTTCGTACGCTCAAACTTGCCTTTTGCCATCTCTACGCTCCTGATTCCTGACACGGGCGACGATCGACCGACGCGCCTCCAACCGGGACGTCGGCCGATCTACTCAAGACCGGGCGACGCTGTTGCGACCCGAGGTTGCAACCCTAACCCGGCAGACCGCAACCTGCCTGACGGGCCAATTGTCCGCCGACACACCCGGCGGGTTAGTGGTGCCCATGACGCGGATCGAACGCGTGACCTCTCCCTTACCAAGGGAGTGCTCTACCACTGAGCCACATGGGCAAAAATCAAAACCGCAAACCCGAAACCACAAACGAGACCCGGCGCAACATGGAGCGGGTGAAGGGAATCGAACCCTCGTCGTAAGCTTGGAAGGCTTCTGCTCTACCATTGAGCTACACCCGCACGCGACGACAACTCCAGTTGGCTGCTACCCGGCCGAGGACACCTCGCTTGTCAGCCCCTAGCCGTCAGCCCCTAGCCGTCAGCCTCTAGCCGCCAACATCCAGCCGCCAACATTGCACCGCAGCCGTATCCTGAACCGCTGCTCACCTGAACCGCTGAAATCATTCCTGGTGGAGGAGGTTGGATTCGAACCAACGTAGGCGTAAGCCAACAGATTTACAGTCTGCCCCCTTTAGCCACTCGGGCACCCCTCCAGGGAACCTTGAATTGTCGCCAATTCCGTGACGGCTGTCAAATTGAGCCCAAAGCAGGACGACGCCCGGGCTTGAATGGTTAATTGACCGACCGGTCGGTCGACTAATATACTTGTCGCCTTCTGATCGACCGACCGACGACGGAGTCACGATGTACACCCAGTCGATGGACCTATCCCGTGAACCCGCCGCCGTGGCGGGCAACGATGCCGAGCAAGCGTTCGAGGCGCGCATCGCGGCTGACCGAAAGGTCGAGCCGCAGGACTGGATGCCCGATGCTTATCGGCGAACGCTCGTGCGGCAGATTTCGCAGCACGCGCACTCGGAAATCGTGGGCATGCTGCCGGAGGGCAACTGGGTCACGCGCGCCCCCAGCCTGAAACGCAAAGCCATTCTGCTTGCCAAGATTCAGGATGAGGGCGGCCACGGGCTCTACCTCTACGCGGCGGCCGAAACACTGGGCACGCCGAGGGCGCAAATGCAGCAGGCCCTGCTAGACGGCCGGGCGAAATACTCCAGCATTTTCAATTACCCCACGCTCACCTGGGCCGATGTCGGCGTCATCGGGTGGCTGGTGGATGGCGCGGCGATCATGAACCAGATCCCGCTTTGCCGCTGCTCATACGGACCGTATGCGCGGGCAATGATCCGCATCTGCAAGGAAGAGTCTTTTCACCAGCGGCAGGGTTTCGAGTCGCTCCTTTCCATGATGCGCGGTACCGAGTCGCAGCGCGCCATGGTTCAGGACGCAGTGAACCGCTGGTGGTGGCCGGTGGTGATGATGTTCGGGCCCAGCGATGCCGACTCGATTCACTCGGCACAGACCATGAAATGGGGCATCAAGCGCATTTCGAACGACGATCTGCGTCAGAAATTCATCGATGCCACCGTCCCGCAGGCGGAGTTGCTGGGCATCACGCTGCCCGACCCCGATCTGCGCTGGAACGCCGACCGCGGCCACTACGACCACGGCCCGATCAACTGGGATGAATTCTGGCAGGTGGTGGGCGGTGACGGGCCCTGCAATCGCGAGCGGATCGCGGCGCGGCAGAGTGCCCATGACAAGGGCGCCTGGGTTCGCGAGGCCGCGGCCGCACATGCTGCCAGGCGCGCGGCACGCAGCCGGGCTGAGGCCGCCTGAGCGGACGTTGAAAGGAAAAAATCTGATGAACGGTAACGCTGCTTCGCCTGCCGACTGGCCGCTCTGGGAAGTGTTCGTCCGCAGCCGCCAGGGGCTTGATCACCGCCACTGCGGCAGCCTTCACGCGGCCGACGCCCGCATGGCGCTCGAGATGGCGCGCGATGTCTACACCCGCCGGATGGAAGGCGTGAGCCTCTGGGTGGTGCCCTCCCAGGCCATCATCGCGTCGCAGCCGGAAGACCAGGGCATTGACTTCGACCCCATGTCCGACAAGATCTATCGTCATCCCACCTTTTACGAGCTGCCCGATGAAGTGCGCCACATGTGAGCAAGGCGCGAAGCGTGCGCCGCGGCCTGCGGGCGGCTGCGCTGCGGGAGGGGCACGATGAGCACCCCGGGCGCCACCGATCAGGCAAGCGTCGAGCAGCTCCTCAGACTCGGTGACAGCGCGCTCGTGCATGGCCAACGCCTGTCCGAGTGGTGCGGCCACGGGCCGGCCCTCGAGGAAGACATCGCGCTCGCCAACATCGCGCTCGACTGCGTGGGCGAGGCGCGTCTGCTGCTCGCGCTTGCCGGCGCGCGCGAGGGCCAGGGCCGCGACGAGGATGCGCTCGCCTACCTCCGCGACGAAGCGGCGTTTCGGAACTACACGCTTCTCGAGCTGCCCAACGGGAATGGCCCGCACGACGACTACGCGATCACCGTGGTGCGCGGCTTTCTGCATGCCGCGCTCCAGGTTCACCTGTGGCCGGCGCTTGCCGCTTGCGCTGATCGCGAGCTGGCGGCGATCGCCGCGCGCTCGATCAATGAAGCGCGCGCCCATCTGCGCCATTTCGGGCAATGGGTGGTGCGACTGGGCGACGGCACCGACCTGTCGCACGAACGAATGGTGAGCGCGCTCGAACGCCTGTTTCCCTACACCAACGAATTCTGGAGCGCCGACCCGGTGGAAGCGGCGCTCGCAGCCGCCAGCCGTGGCGTGGTGGTGGCGCACCTCAAGCCCGCATGGGATCAGACCGTCAACCCCGTGTTGAACGAAGCCGGTCTTTCCCGCCCAGCCGACAGCCGGTTCGTGTCCACCGGCAAGCTCGGGCGCCACAGCGAACACCTGAGCCCAATGCTTGCCGAGATGCAGGCGCTTGCGCGCGCACACCCCGGAGCGCGCTGGTGAGCCTCACGGCAAACGAACGCCTGGTCCGGGCGCGAGACGCCGCCGCCCAGGTCTGCGACCCGGAGATCCCCTCGCTCTCGCTCGAGGATCTTGGCATTCTGCGCGAGGTGCAGATTGAAGCCGAGCAGGTGGTAGTGACACTTGCCCCCACCTACACCGCCTGCCCGGCCACCGAGGCAATCTGCGATGACGTAGGGGCTGCGCTCGAGGCCGCGGGCGTCGCGCCCTTCACGGTCCGGGTATCGCTCACACCCGCCTGGAGCAGCGACTGGATCACCACGACAGGGCGAAGAAAACTCCTTGAAGCAGGCATCGCTCCGCCCCCCTGTCTCGCTTCCCGCGCGGGCGAACCCCCCTCTCTTTCCGCCCCCCTCCGGTTCATGCGGCGCGAACCCGGGCGCGCGCCTGCGGCCGACTGGCTGACGCACGCCGACGCCTCCCCCGAGTGCCCGCGCTGTCAGTCAACGCAGACCGAGCTGCTCTCCGAATACGGCTCGACCGCCTGCAAATCGCTCTATCGCTGCCGGGCCTGCGCCGAGCCGTTCGACTATTTCAAGCCGTACTGATCACGGACCCCGCCATGGCCCTACCCACCCTGCACCGATTGACGATCACCGAGGTGCGCGCTGAAGCGGCCGACGCGATGAGCGTGCGCTTCGCGATCCCCGCCTCGCTCCTCGAGGCTTTTGCCTTCACTGCGGGGCAGTTCCTCACACTCGAGGCCACGGTCGGCGGCGAGGTGCTCCGCCGCTCATACTCGATTTGCTCGTCGCCTTCGGAATACCGCTCAAGCGCCACCCTGCGGGTCGGTATCCGACGTGTGGTGGGTGGACGATTCTCCAACTGGGCCCATGACCATCTGCGTGCAGGCAGCGAAGTCGCCGTGCTCACGCCAGATGGCCGCTTCGGTATCGAGCTCACCGCGACCACCCGTCGCCACTACCTCGGCATTGCCGGCGGCTCGGGTATCACACCCATGCTGTCGCTCATCAAGACCGCGCTTGAGTGCGAACCCGAAAGCCGCTTCACACTGGTCTACGGAAACCGTACGGTGTCCTCGATCATGTTCCTGGAGGAAATCGAGGGCCTGAAGAACCGCTGGATGGAACGGCTGTCGATCTTCCACGTGCTCTCGGAGGAAACCACCGACATCGAGTTGTTGACGGGGCTTCTTGATCGCACCCGGATTGCGCGGCTGTGCGGCAAGGCCATCCACGTGCCCGGAATCGATTGCGCGTTCGTCTGCGGGCCTGCACCCATGATGGAAGCGGCTGAAGATGCGCTCGTTCACGCGGGACTCGATCGCGGCCGAATCCGGATCGAGCGCTTCGGCAGCCCCGACGCGCCCGCGGCCGCACACGTGTCGGCTCGCGCAAACGCGCCGCGCGCGAGCGCTTCCGACGCACCCGGCGCGCGCGTCACGGTCATCATCGACGGAAAAGCGCGGCCCATCACCGTACCCTTCGAGGGCGCAAGCATTCTCGATACCGCCATGGCGGCCGGTATCGGCCTTCCCTATGCCTGCAAGGCGGGCGTCTGCTGCACCTGCCGCGCGCGCGTGCTTGAGGGCGAGGTGACCATGGACAAGCAGTATTCGCTCGAGCAGCACGAACTCGATGCGGGGTTTGTGCTCAGCTGTCAGTCACACCCGGTGACCCCCGAGGTGCGGCTGAGTTTCGACGAACGCTGATGGCCCGCCCACGCGCCGCCGATTACGACGCCCAGCGCGAGCGCATTCTCGCGCGCGCGGTCGAAGCGTTTGCGCGAACCGGCTATGCAGCAGCTTCCATGTCGATGCTCGCGGCCGCCTGCCAGGTCTCAAAGGCCACGCTTTATCACTACTACCCGGGCAAGCAGGCGCTGCTCTTCGAGGCACTCGATCGCTACACCCGCCGCCTTGCCGCCATCGCGGCACGGGCAACTTCAGGCAGCGCCGACAGTCCGCGTGACGTCCTGCGGGCCACCCTGCGCGCACTCATGGCCGAGTACCGCCATTCGCACGCGTACCACGCTGCGCTCCTCCATGACCTGCGTTTTCTGTCACCCACACAGGCCGAGCAGGTCCGCGCGCAGCAGCGCGCCATGGTGGCCGCCCTGGGGGCGCTGATCGAGCGCGCGGCACCCGGCTCCACCGTATCGGCCGAACGCAGCGTCATCACCATGGCGCTTCTCGGTATGATCAACTTCACTTTCGCCTGGCTCAGGCCCGATGGCCCGGTCAGCCACGAACGGTTCGCCGATCTCGCCGCAAGCCTCTGGCTTGATGGCCTGGACGGGCTTGCCGGTCAACCGACTTCTCCGGAGACTCCCTCAGATGAGCAAACAATTCGCCTCGAAAGCTGACCTCTCGGCCAAGCAGATCTCGTTCACGCGGCTGTCCGACAATGCCTATGCCTACACCGCAGAGGGTGATCCAAACTCGGGGGTGATCATTGGCGACGAATCGGTGATGGTGATCGACACCACCGCCACGCCGGTGATGGCCCGCGACCTGATCGCCCGCATCCGCGAAGTCACCGACAAGCCCATTCGCCATGTGGTGCTGTCGCACTACCATGCGGTCCGCGTCCTGGGCGCATCGGCCTATTTCGCCGAGGGTGCGACCGAAATCATTGCCTCGCGCGGAACCTGGGATCTGATCGTCGAGCGGGGCGAGGCCGACATGAAGTCGGAGATCGAGCGTTTTCCCAGACTCTTTCAGGCGGTTGAATCGGTACCCGGACTCACCTGGCCCACGCTGGTGTTTGAGCGCGAGCTCACGCTTCATCTGGGCAAGCTCGAGGTCAAGCTCATGCACATCGGCGCCGGCCACACCCGCGGCGACACGATCGCCTGGATTCCCTCGCAGAAAATCTGCTTCTCGGGCGATCTGGTCGAGTACAACGCCGGGGTCTACACGGGCGATGCCCAACTCGAAGAGTGGCCCGACACGCTGGAACGGCTGCGCGCGCTCGGACCCGAGCAGCTGGTGCCTGGCCGGGGCCCAGTGCTTCAGGGCATAGCCGCCTGCAACGCGGGCATTGACTACACGAAAAAATGGGTGGGCGATCTCTACGCCACTGCGCAGGCCGGCGTGGCAGCCGGGAAGTCACTCAAGCAGGTGTTCGATGACACAAGGAAGGTCATGGACCCGGTGTTCGGCAACGTCTTCATCTATGAGCACTGCCTGCCGTTTGATGTGTCGCGGGCGTTTGATGAGGCAAGCGGCATCAGGCATCCCCGCATCTGGACCGCCGAGCGCGACGTCGAGATGTGGCGCGCGCTGCAGAGCTGAGCGACTGCGCCTAGCGGGTGGCCGCAGCAAGCGCCTGGTCGATGTCCCACAGGATGTCCTCCAGGCTCTCGAGCCCTACCGAGATGCGCACCAGCTCGGGCGTGACACCGGCGGCCAGCATCTGCTCGGCCTCAAGCTGCCGGTGTGTGGTGCTGGCTGGATGGCTCACCAGGGTACGGGTATCGCCGATATTGACCAGGTGGCTCATGAGCTGCGCGCTTTCGATGAAACGCACGCCCGCCTCGGCTCCGCCCCGGATGCCAAACGCAAGCAGCCCCGAGGCGCCCCGCATCTGGCGTTTGCCAAGCGCATGCTGCGGATGGCTGGGCAGACCGGGATAGTTCACGAAGGTCACCCGCGGGTCATCCATCAGAAATCTTGCGACGGCGAGCGCGTTGTCGCAGTGCCGCTGCATGCGTAGCGGCAGCGTCTCGATGCCCTGCAGGATCTGCCAGGCGCTCGCCGGTGCGAGGGCAGCGCCGTACACGCGCAGTGTCTCCATGCGGGCTCGCATGGTGAAGCCAAAGTCGCCAAAGGTTTCATACCAGCGCACGCCGTGATAGCCCGCCGAGGGCTCGGTCATACCGGGAAAGCGGCCGTTGTCCCAGGGGAATTTTCCGGACTCGACCACCACGCCCGCGAGCGTGGTGCCGTGGCCGCCCAGGTATTTGGTGGCGCTGTGCACCACGATATCGGCGCCATGGGCGATGGGATTGCAGAGCGCAGGACTGGGCACCGTGTTGTCAACCACCAGTGGAATACCGTGCGCGTGCGCAATATCGGCAAGCGCCGCGAGGTCGGCGATAGCGAGGCTGGGGTTACCCAGGCTTTCCACAAAGAGCGCGCGCGTCTCCGGCCGGATGGCTGCGGCAAAGCTCTCTGGCCGGGTGACATCGGCAAAAGCGGTGGTGATTCCGAATTTCCTGAGACTGACCGACAACATGGTGACGCTGCCGCCATAGAGCGCGCCTGCTGCGACCACGTGATCGCCCGATTGCAGAATCGTCATGAGCGCCATCGCTTCGGCAGCCATGCCGCTTGCGCTCGCAATGGCGGCGCGGCCGCCCTCAAGCGCTGCCACCCGCTCCTCTAGCACCGCCACCGTGGGATTGGAGAGCCGCGAGTAGACGTTGCCGAAGGTCTGCAGATTGAAGAGGCTTGCCGCATGGTCGGCCGAATCGAATACAAACGAGGTGCTCTGGTGAATGGGAACGGCTCGCGCGCCCGTGACCGCGTCGGGGATCTGCCCGGCATGCACACACAGGGTTTCGAGCCCGAACCGCCGATCTGCCATGGGAATGTCCTCTTGCCGCGCAGGTCAGCGAACAGCGAGCCGAGGGCGTCGGGCGCTGATCACGCCGGTGTTGACACCCACCCAGTTGAGGCCGCCAAAAATGCGGGCGTGTTCGATCTTCACGCAGCGGTCAAACACCGAGGCGAGCCCCGCCTCGCGCGCGAGGCGATCCGCCGCCGGGTTGGCCACGCCGAGCTGCTGCCAGAGCACCTTCGCCCCGATCTTCACCGCCTGCTCGGCAATGGGCGGCAGGTCGTCTGCGCGCCGGAAGACGTCGACGATATCGACCGGCACGGGGATCGCTTCCAGCGACGGGTAGCAGCGTTCGCCCAGAATCTGGGGATACTTCGGATTGACTGGAAGGATTCGGTAGCCATGCTCCTGCATGTATTTGGCAGCAAAAAAACTCGGTCGAAACCAGTCGGCCGACAGTCCCACCACGGCAATGGTGGTTGAACGGGCGAGGATCTGGCGCAGCGTCTCGATATCGTTGCCGTCGGTCATCACGATGGGGCCGGGTGTCGGATCGGCCGCGTCAAGGTCCGGCCGGTCTGTCAAATGTAGCAGCACTGACTTGCGGTACGGGCCTGGGTAGCGATAATCGGAGGTTCCGGCGCGGCTCGCGCCCTCTGCCGCTGCACCAGGGAGCACCCGATGGCCAGCGATCCCCCTTTCCCGCATGTCGATCCGATGGGTGGGTTATTCGATTTCAAGGCGATGTTCGACGCGATGGAGGTAGCGCGCCGCAACTGGTCGGCGATGCCTGTCCCGTCGTCATTGACCCCAACTATCGACCCGGCTGAACTCGACAAGCGAATTGCCGACCTGAAGACTGTCGAGCAGTGGCTGGTTCTCAACCTGAATCTGCTGCGCGGCTCGATTCAGGCGCTCGAACTGCAGCGCGCAGCGCTCGCCTCGTTGCAAAGCTTCGGCGAAGCGGCGCGCGCCGCTGCCGAAGCGGCCACACAGGCGGGCAGCAGCGCGCGCGAGGCCGATCGCCCGGCCACCTCATCAGCGCCCCCGGGTGGCGCCAGCGAGGCGCAACAAACCACATCGCGAGGCACGCGCGACCATGCGGAGGCGCCCGCCTCGCACAGGGCTCACACTCGCGCCACCGCTGCGCCGCCTGCCGGCGCAGCAGTCCCCGCCTGGACGGCCGGTATCGACCCGGCCACCTGGTGGCAGACGCTTCAGTCACAGTTCCAGCAGGTGGCCGAATCGGCCCTGTCCGGTATCGCCCCCGCCGCAACCGATTCGGCCGCCACACCGCCCGATACCCATGCGAGCGCCCGCGGTCCGTCCGCAGACCCCGCCGCACCGCCACGCACAACCCGCCGAAAGGCGCGGCGCGCGGCCAAGCCCGCGCCAGGGGCAACCGCCGCCTCGCGCCGTGTGCGCGAGGCGCGCTAGATCGCGCCGCGCGAGCCACCAGTGACCCGATTCGTCTGCGGCCATGCAAGCCATCCCGACTGGCGGATGGCTACCGAGCTTGCGCTCAGCCAGCTCGGCCGAGAGCACGACTCGCGGCCGAACCCCCTCCTGGGGCTGGTCTATGCAAGCACGCCCTTCGCGAGCCACTTCTCCGACATCCAGGAACTGCTCGAGCGCCGGCTGCCGCAGGTTCAGTGGAGCGGGGCCTGCGTACCGGGCCTCTGCGCGGAAACCGCCGAGTATGTCGGTGAGCCGGCGATCGCGATTCTGATCGGCCAGCTGCCCGCAGGCAGCGTGCAGGCATTTGGCGCCGCCTGGCAGGACGCGCGCGGCGAAGCCGAGCGGCTGGCCACGCCGGGATCAAGCCTGCTGCTGCACGCCGACCCCTATGCGGAGGACATGAGCAAGCGCCTGCGCAGCCTGAGCGACGCCGCGGCCCCCGGTCTGGTGTTCGGCGGTGTCGTGGAGCCGTTCGGTACCGTCCCCCGCACCGGCGAGCAGGCTGCCGGCCCGCGTGCCTTGTCGGGCGTATGGTTCGGGCCCGAGGTGACGCTGCTGTCGCGCGTCACGCACGGTTGTTCGCCAATCGGCCGCGAGCGCACGGTCTCCGACTGTCGAGGACAGGCCATCCTTGCGCTGGATGACCGACCCGCGCTTGATGTCATGTTCGAGGACCTCGGTATCGGCTTGGCCGAGCGCAGCGCCCGTGATCCACAACATCTGCTGCGGCTCCTGCGCGATGCGCCGTCCGCGCGTGGGCTGCAGGTCGGGCTCGCGGCAAGCGACCGGCCGCGAGCCATCGGCTTCGGCGCGCACCGGATCAGCGATCTTCTCGGCATCGATCCGGTGAGCCGTGCGATTGCGGTGGGTGGCGGCGCTCAGACTGGCGATCGCGCGGTGTTCTGCCGGCGCGACGCCGCCGCCGCACGCGCCGATCTGATCCGGATCTGCACCGAGCTTCGCGAAGACCTCGAAGCAAGCGGACAGACCGCGCGAGGGGCGCACTATGTCAGTTGCGTGGCACGCGGCCAGCATCTGTTCGGCGCAAACGGCGCCGAGCTGGCACTGATCCGTCACAACCTGGGTGAACTCCCGCTCGCGGGGTTCTTCGCCCACGGCGAAATCGCCGACGGCCGGCTGCACGGCTACACGGGCGTGCTCACGCTTTTCGTGTGAGCACCCACGGCGCGGCTGCGGCCGCGCGCTGATCAGACCTTCTTGAAAACGTTGAGCTGCAAACGCTCGCGCTCGATGGCCGCGGCTACCGCCGGCGCTTTCGCCACGCGCTGCATGTAGGCGTAATAGGCGGGCAGCGATTCGGGGTCGATGCCGCCCAGGCCCCCCCAGCGAAGCGCCGTGAGCGCATACGCATCAAGCACCGACAGTTGATCGCCCAGCCAATAGGGGCCGGTCTGCGCGGCCACCTGGCTGTCGATGCGCTTCAGAATGTCGTGATACCGATCGCGCCCCACCCGCTTGACTTCCGCCTGACAGGCCTCGCCTTCAGCGAACTTGTGGGGCATGAAGACATGGGTGAAGGTGGGGTGGGCGGTGTTGTTGAACCATGCGAGTGTGGCGAGCGCCTGCGCGCGGGCCCAGGGCTCGGCAGGCAGCAGGCCGAGCGCCGGATGCTTGCGGTCGAGAAAATCGCACATGGCAACAATCTGGGTGAGCACCTTGCCATCGACCACCAGCACTGGCACCTGCCCCTCGGGGTTGATCGCGAGATAGTCGGGGGCACGATGCTCGGCGCGGTGCAGCTTGATCAACCGGGGCTCGAACGCCTGGCCGGTGGCCTCGCGAATCATTTCCAGGGCCACATGGGGCACAAACGAACATGCGCCCGGCGCGTAATAGAGTTCAATCATGAGAGGTCTCCGGTGATGTCGCTGGTCTGACGGGTTGGGATGATCGATAGCGGTCAGTTGCCATGCACCCCGGCCGCCTCGGCCTGTCGATCGGCATGGTAGGACGAGCGCACCAGCGGGCCGACTGCCGCGTGCACAAAGCCCATTTCCTGGGCACGCTCGGCAAGCATGGCAAACCCATCCGGGTGCACATACCGGCGCACTGGCAGATGAGCGTTGGAGGGAGCGAGGTACTGACCGATGGTGATCATGTCGACCTGATGCGCACGCAGATCGCGCATCACTTCGATGATTTCATCGTCGGTTTCGCCCAGGCCCAGCATGAGGCCCGACTTGGTGGGGACACCCGGCACGCGCGCTCGGAACTCGGACAGCAGCCGCAGCGAATGCTGATAGTCGGATCCGGGGCGCGCTTCTCGGTAGAGGCGCGGCACGGTCTCCAGGTTGTGGTTCATCACATCGGGCGGGGCCGCTTCCAGGATTGCCAGCGCCCGCTCGAGCCGGCCACGAAAATCGGGTACCAGCACCTCGATCCGGGTGCGCGGTGAGGCCTCGCGCACGCGCCGGATGCAATCGACAAAATGGGCTGCGCCACCGTCGCGAAGATCGTCACGATCGACGCTGGTGATGACCACGTAGTCCAGGCCCAATGCCGCAATGGTGCGCGCAAGATTGGCGGGCTCGTCGGCATCCAGGGGATCGGGCCGGCCGTGACCGACATCGCAGAACGGGCAGCGCCGGGTGCATTTGTCGCCCATGATCATGAAGGTGGCTGTGCCTTTGCCGAAGCACTCGCCGATATTCGGGCAGCTTGCCTCCTCGCAAACCGTATGCAGACGGTGCTCGCGGAGAATGCGCTTGATGTCGTGAAACCGGCTGCCAGGGCTTGCCGCGCGCACCCGGATCCAGTCGGGTTTGCGAAGCACTTCTTCGGCCGGTACCACCTTGATGGGGATGCGCGAAGTCTTGGCGCCTGCCTTCTGCTTGGCGCTCGGGTCGTAAGAGGCTGAGGGCGTGTCGGACAGGTCGGAAGCGCTCATGTTGATCGGCACACCAGACGGCGCGCGCCTTTCTGCTCGAAAAGGAATACCAGCAGTCTAGCGGAGTTGGTCATGGCGCAGATGGGCGACCAGCCGCTCACCCAACCGTGCGGCCACCGCCTCGGGCGATACCGACACGCCCAGGCTCGCAAGATCCACCGAGCGCAATCCCGGGTAACCGCAGGGGTTGATGCGATCGAACGGCTCGAGGTCCATGCGCACATTCAACGCGAGCCCATGGAGGCTGCAGCCCCGCATGATGCGTACGCCCAACGCGGCGATCTTTGCCCAGCCCGCGAAGGGTCCGGCCCCGCCCTCGAGCGCGACAAACACGCCGGGCGCGCCCGCGATGCGGCGCCCGTCCACCGACCATGCCTCAAGCGTCTGGATGATCGCCTGCTCATAGCGATAGACCAGCTCCTTCACGCCGATACCCAGCCTGCGCAGGTCGATCAGCGGATAGGCGATCACCTGTCCGGGCCCGTGATAGGTCACCTGACCACCGCGTTCGGTCGCGACCACTGCAATCTCGCCCGGCGCGAGCAGATGATCGGGCCGCGCCGCAAGACCCATGGTGAACACCGGCGGATGTTCAACCAGCCAGATCTCGTCGGGCGTGGCGGCGTCGCGCGCGCGGGTGAAGTCGCGCATCGCCGCGAGTGTGCCGGCATACCCGGTGCGTGCAAATGGCCTGAGCAGCGGCTCGATGATTGTGCTCTACAGAACGATCCGGACCATGGGGTGCGAGGACAACTCGCGGTAGAGCGCCTGGAGTTGCTCCCGCGATTGCGCACGGACCGTGAGCGTGACGCTCAGCCATGCCCCCCGCGAGGACGCACGCAGTTCGATCGACGCCGGGTTGAAGTCCGGTACGCGTGCGCTCACCAGCGCGGCAATGGTCTGAGCAAACTCGTCGGTGCGCCGACCCATCACCTTGATCGGAAAATCCACTGGAAACTCAAGCAGATTTCCGATCCGTTCCCAGACCTCGGCATCACTCATGACCGGGGCTCAGGCCTCGCGGGTGGCCGCCTGATACGCCTCGATCAGCCGCTGATACACCGGGCCCGGGCGCCCGTTGCCCACGGGTGCGCCATCCACCTGCGTGATCGGCAGAATTTCGCGGGTGGCGGAGGTGAGCATCAGCTCATCGGCCAGGAGCACCTCCTCGCGCGGAACACGTCGCAGCTCGTAGTCGAGCCCGCAGCGCGCGCAGAGCTCGGCGAGCAGCCCCACCCGGATGCCTTCCAGGACCAGGTGGTTGACGGGTGAGCCGAGGACACGGCCATTTCGCACGACCCAGATGTTGCTCGAGGACCCTTCGGTGAGGATGCCGTCGCGGAACATCATGCACTCGGCGGCGCCCGCATCAACCGCAGCCTGCTTGGCCAGTACGTTGCCAAGGAGCGATACCGATTTGATGTCGCAATGCAGCCAGCGCTCATCGTCGGCAGTGATGACGGCCAGGCCCTGTTCGCGCAGTGCCGCAGCCGGCGCCACGAATTCACTGGTCATCGCGAACACCGTGGGTTGGATGCCCTTTGGAAACGCGTGATCGCGGCGCGCGACGCCACGGGTGATCTGCATGTAGACAAACTGATTGGGCCACCCATGACGGCCAACGAGATCGGCAATCAGGGCGCGCCAGCCCGCCTCATCGAAGGGGTTGTCGATGCTGATGGCGGCGAGGCTTCGCTCCAGACGCTTCAGGTGCTGGGTGAGCCGAAACGGGCGCCCTTCATAGACCGGGACGACTTCATAGATGCCGTCGCCGAAGATGAAGCCACGATCGAGCACCGGAATGCGGGCCTCGGAGAGCGGCACAAACGATCCGTTGAGATAAACAACCTGCTCGCTCATGGGGGTCTCGCTCTAGTAAGGAGGTGAAGGGAAGACGGAACAGATGGCGGGGTAGGTCAGCGCTATTTGGCGAACTTTAGCCGCAAGCCGTCCCAGAGCCTGCCGATCCAGCCCGCCTGGTCGACGGTTGCCTGCGCGAGCACCGGCCGCTCGGCGAGCACCTGTTCGCCCAGCTTCACTCGCAACGTGCCGATCTTCTGGCCCTGGGTGACCGGCGCAAGCAGTGGCTCGACCCGCTCGACTTCGCCCTTGATTTTTTCGGCCTGACCGCGCGGAACCGTGATCAGGATGTCCTGCTCAACCGCCCCGGCCACCAGCACGCCCTTGCCCTTCCAGACCGGGTAGCTGCCCAGTTCCTGGCCCTTGGAATAGGCCCGGATGGTCTCGAAATTCTGGAATCCGTAATTGAGCAAGCGCTGCGATTCAGTGATTCGGATGGACTCGGTGGCCGCGCCCATGACCACGGCAATCAGCCGGCGCGAGAAGCCGGCGCCCGGTTGCTCGCGCCGAGCCGAAGCGATCAGGCAGTAGCCCGCGGCCTCGGTGTAGCCGGTTTTCATGCCATCAACGCTGGGGTCGATGAACAGCAGCCGGTTACGGTTGGGCTGGCGGATCTTGTTGAACGTGAATTCACGCTCCGAATAGAACTTGTAGAAGTCGGGATGGTCGCTGATCAGCCGGCTGGCCAGAATCGCGAGGTCACGGGCGGTGGAATAGTGCTCGGCGTTGGGCAGCCCGGTGGCATTTCGAAACTGGGAGTTCCGCATTCCCAGCCGTTCGGCCTCGCGGTTCATCTGCTGGGCAAACGGCTCTTCGCCGCCGGCGAGTGCCTCGGCAAGCACCACCGAGGCATCGTTACCCGACTGAATGATCATGCCGCGCAGGAGTTCTTCCACCGTGGCGGGCGCGGCCGGTTCGACGAACATCCTGGAGCCGATCGCCTTGTAGGCGCGCTGCGACACCATGGGTCGCGCATCAAGTGCCAGTCGCTTCTCCTTGACGGCAGAAAACGCGAGATAGGCGGTCATGAGCTTGGTGAGTGAGGCCGGATCGGACTTCCGATCGGGTTCGTGCGACGCGATGACATGGCCGGTGGTGGCATCGAGCAACAGCCAGGAACGCGCGGTCATCGTGGGGGGGGCGACCTGCGCCCAGGCTGCTGGGATGGCAGACGCGCCGACGAGCAGGCCGACGACCAGACGGACAAGCAGGCGGATCATCGTGAAATCTCCGGATAGCGACGCGATGAAAACAGGCCGTGTCAGTCGGCCGTAACGTCGGCCGGCTCAAGGCCCGGCACCGACCCAAGGAGAGGCGCTGCCACCAGATGCGCCACCACCAGCCGCTTGAGGTCCGTGAGCCTGCGGTGAAAAAAGTGATCGGCCCCAGGAAGCACCACCACCGGCAGGTTCTGCGGTCGCGCCCAATTGAGCACAGCCGCAAGCGGCACCACATCATCGACCTCGCCATGAATCACCAGCGCGCCGGGCGGCACCTCTTCCACCGCAAAACGCTGGGCCGCCACGCCCACCAGAACAACCGGTGCGGCAAGGCGCTCGGCGGGCGGCAACTGCGCGAGCAACCGCGACAGCACAAAACTGCCAAAGGAAAATCCGGCGAATGCCAGGTTGCCACGGGCCGTATCGGGCACCAGGGGGTCGGCCTGCGCGGCTTCGAGCACGGCACGCAAATCATCGGTTTCGCCCTGACCGTGGTCGTGTTCACCCGCTGTCGCGCCGACCCCGCGAAAGTTGGGGCGCCAGACCGCATAGCCTGTGGCAAGCATCGCCCGCGCGAGCGTCTGAACCACCTTGTTGTCGCGCGTGCCACCGTAGAGCGGATGCGGATGGGCAACCAGACCGATGCCCCGGATGGGGCCGGCGGGCAGGTCGAGGGCAACGTCGATCGGACCCGCGGGCCCGGCAATCAGCAGCGTGCGGGTGGACGCGTTCATTCGAGCTTCAGTCGCTCCACGGGTCGGCCGTCACGCAGATGCGAATCAACGATCTCGTCGATGTCGTGCTCGTCAACGAAGGTGTACCAGACGGCATCGGGATAGACGACCGCGACCGGGCCCAGTTCGCAGCGGTCCAGGCAGCCCGCCTTGTTCACCCGCACCTTGCCGGCGCCCGCGAGCCCGAGCGCCTTGACGCGCGCCTTGGCATGGGCCTGCAGACGCTCGGCGTCGTTGGCCGCACAGCAGGCCCGGCCGTCATCACGCCGGTTGGTGCAAAAGAAAATGTGACGCTCGAAATAGGGGGTACTCATCGGACCATTATAGTCGGGCGGACGCGACCCGTATGATCGCGCCAAACCCAGCCTGCGTCGATGATGCCCTCACCCGATACCACCTTGATCCGCGAGTTCCTGGGCCCCGACGGCCCACACTTCGAGCTGCTTGCCGAGGTCGACTCCACCAATAGTTGGCTGCTCGACGCGCCTTTTTCCGGCATGCCCGCCAGCCCGCGGGCGGTGCTCGCACAGACGCAGCGCGCCGGCCGTGGGCGGCGCGGACGCAGCTGGCTTGCCGAGCCAGGCCGCAGTCTCGCCCTGTCGCTCGCCTTCGAGCGCGCCGGTGCCACGCCGCCTGCGCCCGGGCTGTCCCTTGCGGTGGGCTGTGCCATCGCAGCAGCGTTGTCCGAGGACTGCCAGGGGCTTGCGCTCAAATGGCCCAACGACCTGCTTCGTGACGGCGGCAAATGCGGCGGGATTCTGATCGAGTCTCGCCCGGGTGGAGCCCGACTCGAACCGCGGGTCCGTGTGGTGGTGGGGGTGGGTCTCAACCTGCTCGCGCCCCAGGACGCCCAGGCGCTGATCGGCCAGCCCGCGAGCGGTCTGTTCGACGGCGCCGCGCCGATTCGGGTAGAAGCTCTCGTTTCGCGCGTCGTGCTCGCTGTGGCGAAGGCGTGGACCACGCATGAGCGCGAGGGTCTTGCGCCATTCCTGCCGCTCTGGGCCCGATTCGATGCCTGGCATGGCAAGCAGGTGGTGGTGAACGAAGCCGGACAGACGCTCGCGCGCGGCCAGTCGCTCGGCATTGCCCCAAGCGGCGCGCTCCGCCTGCTGACCGATGAGGGCGAACGACAGATCGTGGCGGGCGATCTCTCGCTTCGCGCCGAGAGGCAGGCGTAAGCCCATGACCCGGCATGTCTTCACCTACGGCTCGCTGATGTTTGTGCAGGTCTGGAAGCCGCTTGTGCCTCGCCCGCTGGCAAGTGTGGCCGCGGTGCTCGAGGGCTTTGTCCGCGAGGGGGTTCGGGGGCAGCGCTACCCGGGTATCCGCCGAGAGGCCAGCGCGCGCACCGAAGGCCGTCTCTATCTGAATGTTGACGAGCGTGAACTCGCCCGGCTCGACGCCTTCGAGGGCGATGCATACCAGCGCGAATCGGTGCAGGTGAGCGTAGCGACATTTGACGGCCGCCGCCTGACCCTGCCAGCCGAGGTTTACCGCTTCATCGACCCCACCGCGCTCGACGGCGCGGACTGGGATCCGGAGCGCTTTGCGCGTGATTCAGCGGCGGGCTTCTACCGCGACCACGCCCCGCCTTGCTAGGCCGCCTGGGACTCACCCGACAGCGGCGTGGCGCCCACACCCAGCCGCTGGACGAGCTCGCGGCGGTAGCGGTTGAGCTCCTGCGCGGTGTCGATGCTGCGGCCAAACAGCAGTGACAGGTTGTGGAGAATCCGCTCGATCACGCGTTGCTCCCAGTCGGCGTCAAAGCGGATCTGCTCGTCGAGCCAACGCTCGAGCCAACCGGGTTCGGGCATCCGGCTCTGCACCGTGTCGTTCGGAAACAGCGTTCGATTCACATGCAGGTTGGTGGGGTGCAACGCCCGGCTGGTCCGCCTTGCGCTCGTCATGAGCACACCGATTCGCGAAAACGCCGCGCGGGCGGCATCGCCCGCTTCGCTCACCGCCTTCTTCATGTAGCGAAGATAAGCGCCGCCGTGGCGGGCCTCGTCGCGCGAAATGAAGTCATAGATGGCACAAATCACCGGCTCGGTGTGCCACTGCGCTGCACGACGATACCAGTGATTGAGGCGGATCTCACCGCAGAAATGGAGCATCAGGGTTTCGAGCGGCGGGGCGGGTTCGAACTCGAAACGGACCGCGTGCAGCTCCTCTTCGCTAGGTGCCAGATCGGGCCGGAAGCGCCTCAGGTACTCGATCAGCACCAGGGCGTGCTTCTGTTCCTCGTAGAACCAGACAGACATGAACGCGGAAAAATCGCTGTCATGCCGGTTATCGCGCAGGAACATCTCGGTGGCCGGCAGCGCCGCCCACTCGGTGATCGCGTTCATCTTGATCGTGAGGGCCTGCTCGTCGGTGAGCAGCGCCGGGTCGAACCGCGCCCACGGAATGTCACGCTCCATGTTCCAGCGCACCGCCTCGAGCGAGGCGAACAATTCGGGATACAGCATCATGGCTTGCCGTCTGTTTGAACGGACGCAGTGTATCAATCTGTCGTGACACTCGCAGCTGTGACGTTCAGTGTGCGATGCGCCGTCTCAGCCAGCGCATCAGCGCACCCACCACCGGCAGCTTCTCGTAGAGCTCCTCGGCCGCGTCCCAGTAGTCGCGGTGCAGGCTCACGCGGCCCTGGTCGTCGAATTCCAGCCAGCTCGCGCCACGGATCTGCTGCGGCCGGCCGCCATCCAGCCGCGGGTTCCGAAAATCGAACACCCACACCAGGCAGGCTCGACGGGCATCACCGACCGCCTCCAGGACATGAAAACGCGGCGCCTCGAGTTGTTCGAACATGGCTTCAAAGATCCTGGTGATCGGCCCCGTGCCCACTACTTCGTTGAACGGATCCTTGAAGCGCGCGCTCGCCGCGTAGACCTCACCCAGGCGCCCAAGCGACTCGCGGCTGAGCGTCTCGTAAAAACTCACCACGCGGGCGATAGGCTCGGCAAGGCAATCATGCGGGGGCATGGGATCACCCTCCCGTGATGGCGCGAACCGCTCGAAAATACAGGCGCTCGGGCAGGATACGGAGGAGCTTCATCCAACGGGTGAAGCGCTTGGGGAAATGCATTTCAAAGCCGCCCGACGCAAAGCCCGAGACGATCTCGCGCGCCGCCGCCTCGGCGCTGATCAGGGCCGGCATCCGGAAGGCGTTTTGCGCGGTGAGCGGCGTTGCCACAAACCCGGGGTCGATCAGCCAGACACCGACTCCGCGCGGCTGGAGATCGAGGTAAAGCGACTCGGCCAGGTTGATGAGCCCGGCCTTGCCCGGTCCATAGGCAAGGGCTTTGGGCAGCCCCCGATAGCCCGCAACGCTTGAGACCAGCGCGAGGCCGCCCGAGCGCTGGCGCTCGAACACCGGGAGCAGCACATCGAGCCCGTTGTAGACCGCCAGCAGGTTGATCTCGACCAGGCGTCTCGCCTCGGCGAGCTCGAAGCTGTCGACGCGCATCTCGCGGTAATCGCCCGCGAGCCAGATCACCAGATCGATCTCGCCCCAGCTCCCGATGAGTGACTGGCAGGCCCCCGCCAGCGCCTCTCGATCGGCCACATCGGCAGGAAGAATGTGCGGCACGGATCCCAGGCGCTGCGCGAGCAACTCGAGTGCCGGCCTGCGCCGCGCCGAGAGCGCGAGCAGCGCGCCGCGGGCGGCGAGCTCGACCGCGAGCGCCTCGCCAATGCCGCTCGAGGCGCCGATCAGCCACACCCTGCGCCCATGCCAGTCGACGATCCTGGGGTTGAGGGCGCCCCGGCGGTCGGGCGCCCGGGGTCGGACGAGGGCACCCGTGGCGGGCGGGGTGGATTCGAATTGCATCATGGGGCGCGGTGCTCAGCGTTTGGTAAAGGACAACGTAACCTCGCCCAACCGGATGCCGAACTTGCTCATCACGGCCCGGTTCAGCATCACCTGGTCATCGATCAGGAACATCCAGTCGTCAAAGTCGACATGCCAGGTCCGGCCATCGATGGGCAGGGCCAGCGTATAGCGCCAGTTGAAGGCATTTCCCGCGATGACGCCGACCGCCTCGCCCACGACATCCGAAGCGGTCCCGATATAGCGGTCGGGCGCCACCCGTCGCAGCGTCCAGACGCGGCGCTCGCGGGTGCCGTCGGCATAGAGGAAGTCTTCCTCCAGGGTCCCGGTATCGCCCTCCCAGCGGCAGTTCATCTCGACCGTAAAACGTTTGACGACCTTGCCGAACCGGTCCTGGAACATGCCCCAGGCATCGAGACGGCCGTTGAAGTAGCGCGACGGGTCGAGCACCGGCCGCTCGGCTGCGTAATGCGCGGGAAGCGGCGCACTGCAGCCAGCCAGACCCAGACCGAACACCGCCACTGCGGCGAGGAGCGTGGCCTGCAGCACGCGCGCGAGGCGTCCCGAAACAAAGGCGCGAACCGGCGATGTCACCACTCGCCCAAGCAATGAAAGACTGAACCCCATCATGCATCCATCCTGTGACTTGTCGGACCGGCAGCGGCGAGGTCCGGGTTGGGAAGGCGCCACAACAGCCACGCGGCCGCGGTCTTGATGAGGCAAGGAAGCGCCGCATAGGCAAGAGACAGCGCCTGCGTGACGGTACCGGCTACGCCCGGCTGATAGCCCAGCAGGCTGATCAGCGGCAGGCCCAGGCCGGCAGCCAGCGCGAGATTGAGCTTGGTGGCAAGCGACCAGACACCAAAGTAGGCGCCCTCGCGCGCACCGCTTCCGCCGGCCGCCGCAATCACGGCAGCGAGGAGCGCAGGCGGCATCGCCAGATCGGCACCGAGTGCAAGCCCGGTCACCGCGCAGATCACGCCGAAGGCCAGCCACTCGCCGGGTCCGAGTGCAAACGCCCATGCAAAGGCGAGCACCGAGGCCACCATGCCGATGAGCCACGCCCGCTTGGCACCCACCCGAACACCGAACCGGATCCAGAGCGGCATGCCGAGTGCAGCCGCCGCGAAATAAATGAGCAGAAAGAGCGGCGCCCGCGAGACATCGCCCAGCACATCGGCGACGAAGAACAGCACCAGGGTGGCGGGCAGCGCGCTCGCCGTGCCGTTCAGCATGAACACCGCGAGCAACCGGGTGAACGCGCGATGGGCGAAGAGTTCGCGCCAGGGCGCAGTGCGGCCGATCGGCGCGGGGCCGGGCGAGGTCGGATCGCCAGAAACGTCGGAGGCGCCCGCCGACGGGGCGGACACCGGCGACGGCGCATGTCGTACCAGCCAGGCGGCCAGTAGCAGCGCGCCCGCAAGGAGTACCGACAGCGTGCTCACATGCTTGGGGTCAAGCAAGGCAGCCGAGGCGAGCACCCCGGCCAGGCCACAGGCTTCGCGTATGCCGGTCACGCGCACCCGAGTTGCGGGATCGGCTCCCAGCTCAGCCCCCCAGGCCTGATGCGCGATCGTAACGGTCGACCACGCGAGATAGGTGACCACCGAGCCAGCGGCAAGCCAGACCGCGAGCCCGGTCGTCGACCACGCCGGCGGATGAAGCATCGCGGCAAAGCCAGCGGCGAGCGGCACGCACGCGACAACCACCCAGCGACGGTAGTCGGTCACGCCGCGGGTGCGGTCGATGGCCCGGCCGATCAGCGGATCGGCGAGCGCGTCAACCAATCGCGCCCCAAACAGGACGAGCCCGACCAGTGCGAGCGACAGCCCTGCCTCGCGTCCGTAAAACGCCGGCAGCAGCACGAACAGAGGCAATTCGAGCAGTGCGAGTGGCGCGCGCAGAAACCCGTAGGCGAGAAGCGCACGCATCGGAAGCTTGGGCGAGAGCCCGCCGCCGGGGAGACGGGCGCCGTGCGCAGACAGCGGAGTGCCGGCCACGGCGGGCTCAGCGCGCGGGCGCGCTGAGCGGCGCACTGGACGGCGCACTGGGGGGCAACTCGGCCGCGCGTGCCGAGGCCGCAGCGCCCGGGGCGAGCCCGCGCAGAAGTGCCTCGCGCAGGGCTGGCTCGCTGGTTCGAGAATCGAGCCAGATGCCAAAGAACGCGCGGCCAAACGCCGGGTCGTCGACCTCGCCGAGGGGCTTGTCGTTCAACAGAAACCGGGTGGGTCCCCCGACACGATAGATGCCGGTAATGCGATCGCCCGCGCGCACATCCGGAAAAATCGCGCGCATGCGGGCCAGCCAATTCGCGCGCTCGGCGGCCGAGCCACGGTCGGGCTGTCGACCGATCTCCTGGTCGCTGCGCTCGGCAACCCGCGCGCCGGACAGGCTCATTGCATACACCAGTTCGAGCGCGAAATCCCGATCGAACGGCGGCATGAGCGATTCTGGCGCCACGGCGCGGGGTGCGCCCGCGGTCCAGAGAATCGCCTCGTAGACACGCATGCCAAGAAACCGAAGCGTGCCGCGGCCGACCTCGCGCGGCTCGCCAAGCGCCGCGCGAAGAAGCCCGGGATCGGCCTCGGCCGCTGCCGGGCCGGCCGCGCTTGCGCCCCCGGCCGCGAGGCCAGACCCGATGCCGATGCCGAGCGCAACAACGAGGACCGCTACGGTACGCAGCGCCCGTCGCTCATCTCGGTCA
>CAMBZS010000036.1 GCA_945872335.1 Bordetella parapertussis
TGCGACAAGGCCAACATCCTGCGAAGCTACGCGTTCTTTCGAGCGGTCTGCACGGAAGTGGCGGAGCAGTTTCCGGACGTGGAGCTTGACTACGCCTACGCCGATGCCATCACCGTTCACATGCTCAAACGCCCCGATTTTTATGACGTGATCGTGGCCGAGAACATGTTCGGCGACATCCTGTCGGATCTGGGCGCGGGCACCGTGGGCGGGCTGGGCATGGCGCCGTCGGCCGAACTGGGTGACAAGCGGGGCCTGTTTCAGGGGGCGCATGGCTCGGCGCCTGACATCGCCGGAAGGGATGCCGCGAGTCCGTTGGCAACCATTCTCTCCGGCGCCATGATGCTGCGGTGGCTGGACGACCAGCATGGTGATGCTGCGCTGTCCGAGGCGGCTGCCCGCATCGAGCGTGCGGTGGAAACGGTGCTCGCCGCTGGAGAGGTTGTGCCCGCCGATCAGGGCGGGAATGCGCGATGCTCTGAAGTGACCGAGGCCGTGTGCCGAGCGCTTGGCTGATGCGATGAAGGAGTTGGGGCGGTTCGCGTAGCGATTACAGCGCGTCTCCGGGAACCCGCACAAACCCCTCCATCAGCACCCGTGCGCTGCGGCTCATGATGGCTTTCTTTACCACCCATTCACCGTTCTCGCGGCTGGCCTCGGCACCCACCCTGAGTGTGCCGGACGGATGTCCAAAGCGCACCGACTGACGCGGGCCACCGCCCGCTGCGAGGTTGACCAGCGTGCCGGGGATGGCTGCTGCAGTACCGATCGCCACAGCGGCTGTGCCCATCATGGCGTGGTGAAGCTTTCCCATGGACAGGGCGCGCACCAGCAGGTCGACGCTCTGCGCGTCGACCGCCTTGCCGCTCGACGCTGTGTAGTGTTTCGGGGGGGCGACGAACGCCACCTTGGGGGTGTGTTGACGGCGCGCCGCTTCGCTCAGTTCGCGGATCAGGCCCATCCGAATGGCGCCGTGCGAGCGGATGGTTTCGAACATGGCGAGCATGTTGGCGTTGCCGTTGATGGGGTCCTGAAGTTCAGTGCCCGACAGGCCCACTGCGTCGGCATTGATGAAGATGGTGGGAATGCCGGCATTGATCATGGTGGCTTTCAGCGTGCCCACGCCGGGCACCACCAGATCGTCCACCAGATTGCCGGTGGGGAACATGGCGCCGCCAGCGCCTTCCTCTTCAGCCGCCGGATCCATGAACTCGAGTTGCACCTCTGCCGCCGGAAAGGTGACGCCATCGAGTTCGAAGTCGCCAGTTTCCTGAACTTGGCCATCGGTGATGGGCACGTGGGCGATGATGGTTTTCCCGATGTTCACCTGCCAGACCCGTACCACCGCCACGCCATTGCGGGGCACGCGGGCAGGGTCCACCAACCCGTTGGCGATGGAGAAGGGCCCCACCGCTGCAGAGAGGTTGCCGCAGTTGCCCGACCAGTCAACAAACGCGGCGTCGATCGACACCTGGCCAAACAGGTAGTCGATGTCATGGTCGGGGCGGCTGCTTTTAGACAGGATCACGGTTTTGCTGGTGCTGGAGGTGGCCCCGCCCATGCCGTCGATCTGCTTGCCGTAGGGGTCGGGACTGCCGATCACCCGCATCAACAGGCGGTCACGTGCCGCGCCGGGTGACTGCGCCGCGACGGGGAGATCAGTGAGGCGAAAGAACACGCCCTTGCTGGTGCCGCCACGCATGTAGGTGGCCGGGATGCGGATCTGCGGTGCGTGGGGCATGTTGGCGTGTCCTGTCAGAAGACCCGGCAAGGGTCAGGCGGCCTGGCCGGCCTCGAGAAAATCTTGTGCGAAGCGCTGCAGCACACCGCCCGCGTCGTAAATGGAAACCTCTTCGGCAGTATCGAGACGACAGGTGACGGGGACCTGAACCGTATCGCCACTGCGGCGGCGAATGACCAGGGTGAGGGTGGCGCGTGGGGTGCGCTCGCCGATCACGTCGAAGGTTTCAGTGCCATCGATACCCAGCGTAAGGCGCGTGGTGCCAGGCTGGAATTCAAGTGGCAGTACGCCCATGCCGATGAGGGTTGTGCGGTGAATGCGCTCGAAGCCCTCGGCCACGATTGCCTCGACACCGGCAAGCCGCACGCCCTTGGCAGCCCAGTCGCGGGAGGAACCCTGGCCGTAGTCGGCGCCCGCAATGATGATGAGCGGCTGGCTGCGGTTCATGTAGGTTTCGATCGCCTCCCACATGCGCATCACCTTGCCCTCGGGTTCAACGCGCGCGAGCGACCCCTTCTTCACCTTGCCATCGAGCACGGCCATCTCGTTGATGAGCGTGGGATTGGCGAAGGTGGCACGGAGCGCGGTGAGATGGTCGCCGCGGTGCGTGGCGTAGGAGTTGTAGTCTTCCTCTGGGAGACCCATTTTCTTGAGGTATTCGCCCGCCGCGCTATCGGCAAGAATGGCGTTCGACGGTGACAGATGGTCGGTGGTGATGTTGTCGCCCAGCACTGCCAGCGGGCGAAGGCCCTTCAGCGTGCGCTCTCCCGCCAGTGCGCCTTCCCAGTATGGCGGCCTGCGAATGTAGGTGGACTGCGGCCGCCAGTTGTACAGCGGCGAGACCTTCTGGCTGTCGTCGCGGCGAATATCGAACATTTGGGTGTAGACACGCCGGAACTGCTCGGGCTTGACCGCTGCGCGCATGACCGCGTCGATTTCCTCGTCGGACGGCCAGAGATCCTTCAGACGGATATCGCGGCCGTTGTGAACGGTGAAGACGTCTTTTTCAATATCGAAGCGGATCGTGCCGGCGATGGCGTAGGCCACCACCAGAGGCGGCGAGGCGAGAAACGCCTGCTTGGCATACGGGTGAATGCGGCCGTCAAAGTTGCGGTTGCCCGACAGCACGGCGGTGGCATAGAGATCGCGGTCGATGATCTCTTGCTGAATCCTGGGATCGAGCGCGCCCGACATGCCGTTACAGGTGGTGCAGGCAAAGGCCACGATCCCAAAGCCCAGCTTCTCGAGTTCGGGCAGCAGCCCTGATTCACGCAGATATTCGGCACCGACCCGCGAGCCCGGCGCGAGCGAGGTCTTGACCCAGGGCTTTCGCTTGAGCCCCAGCCGATTGGCGTTGCGGGCGAGCAGCGCGGCTGCGATGACATTGCGCGGATTGCTGGTGTTGGTGCAGCTGGTGATGGCCGCAATGATCACTGCCCCATCAGGCATCTGGTCGGGGGTTTCCTGCCAGGGGGCAGCGATGCCCTTGGCAGCCAGATCGGTCGTGGCGACGCGTGCGTGGGGGTTGGAGGGCCCCGCCATATTGCGCACCACAGAGGAGAGGTCGAACTGGAGCATACGTTCGTAGCGGGCGTTCGCCAGACTGTCTGACCAGAGGCCGGCGGTCTTGGCGTAGGTTTCAACCAGCGCCACCTGCGCATCGTCACGGCCGGTGAGCTTCAGGTAATCGATGGTCTGACCATCGATGAAAAACATGGCTGCTGTGGCGCCATATTCGGGCGCCATGTTGGAGATGGTGGCTCGATCACCGAGCGAGAGCGCTGCCGCGCCTTCACCGCGGAACTCGAGATACGCGCCCACCACCTTCTGTTTGCGCAGGAACTCGGTGAGGGCCAGCACCACGTCGGTGGCCAGGATGCCCGGGCCGGGCTTGCCCGTGAGTTCGACGCCGATGATGTCGGGCAGCCGCATCCAGGATGCGCGGCCCAGCATGACGTTTTCCGCTTCCAGCCCACCCACGCCGATGGCGATCACACCCAGCGCATCAACATGGGGCGTGTGGCTGTCGGTGCCCACGCAGGTGTCGGGGAAGGCGATCCCATCGCGCACCTGAATCACTGGCGACATTTTCTCCAGGTTGATCTGGTGCATGATGCCGTTGCCAGGGGGAATCACGTCTACGTTCTTGAACGCGAGGCGGGTCCAGTCGATGAAATGAAAGCGGTCTTCGTTTCGCCGGTCTTCGATGGCGCGATTTTTCTCGAACGCCTGCGGATCAAACCCGCCGCACTCCACCGCGAGCGAATGGTCGACGATGAGCTGCACCGGCACCACCGGGTTGACCTGGGCCGGGTCGCCCCCCTGGTCGGCGATGGCATCGCGCAGACCTGCGAGGTCGACGAGCGCGGTTTGTCCGAGGATGTCGTGACAGACCACCCGCGCCGGATACCAGGGGAAGTCGAGATCGCGTTTACGCTCGATCAGCTGCCTGAGCGAATCGGTGAGCGTGGCGGGATCACAGCGGCGTACCAGGTTTTCGGCCAGCACACGCGAGGTGTAGGGCAGGCTGTCCCAGGCGCCGGGGGCGATGTCGTTGACGGCGGCACGGGCATCGAAGTAATCGAGCGAGGTGCCGGGCAGGCGGGTGCGGTATGGGGTATTCATAACTTGCTAGTTTAGCGAACGACCCTGACGCGAAGCTTATCGGCCCGGTCGGCGGTGGACCCGACGATGGCGCCGGGTGTCAGCCCGCTCTCGCGGTGGCGACCCGCCTCAACGCCACTCCTCGCGCAGCAACTCCAGGCGCTCGAACACGACCCGATCACTCACCACGAACAGATCGGCTTCGCCACCCCGGGCCTCATGGCTCACCCAGTGCCAGGACGGGATGGTGAACACGTCGTTCGGACCCCACTCGAACTCGGCATCACCGATTCGCGACCGACCGTGCCCGGACACTACCAGGCACATGGAGGTGTAGGCGCCTCGGCGGGTTCGTGTGGGCGAATCGGCATTGAGCCGCACCGCATAGCAGTCGAGCGTGGGCATGACCGCGCCGCCCGTGGCCGGGTTCACATAGCGCACGGTGCGTGCGCCGTCTGCGCCTGGAGTGGCGGCTGCGAGTGTGTCTCGTGTGGCCGCGCCAGGGTAGTGGAATTTGGGTGAGCAGCCCGGCACCGTGGCCGCTTCCGGCGAGGCAAGCCCAGCTGCCTGCCAGATGCGTTCTTCGCCGGCATCCACCTTCCAGAAATCATCGTTGGTCGGATCGCCAGCCTCGAAAAAATGGGCGTTCAGTGCGCAGAGGAGCGGCATGTTGGCGGCATCAAACCAGATGATCCGGCGGTTGCTCTGATTGATATGTCCGTGCCAGGCCATGGGTGGGGTGAGGATCAGGTCGCCCGAGTGCATCTCGCACCAGCGGCCGTTCACGATGGTGGCGGCGCCTTCGGCCTTCACGGCAAAGCGCAATGCAGCGCCCGTGTGCCGGTGCGGCCGCGCCTGTTCACCCGGATCGAGCACGGTGAAGGCACCGAGCATGTTGGCACTGGTGGCGGTATCGCCGCCGAAATTCGGATGGGTCATGATGAGCGCACGTCGCTCGATCTCTTCAATCGGCACCTCCGATACCGCTCGGTGCAGCAGCGGCTCGACGTCCCGCCAGTGCCAGATGAACGGTGTATCGCGAGGTTTTGGCTCGCGCGGCGTGATCCGCTTGTATCGATCCCAGAGCGGATGGAGGTTCGCCCGATACAGATCGGCGAGATAGGGCGGCAGGTCGTTGCCCGTGCCCGTGACGGCGTCATTCATGACCCGGTTCTCCGGATTGAGGCCCTTGGGCGATTACTTCGGAAGCTTCTGATCGATGTTGCCGCTGTCGATCAACACATGCTTGATAAAGACCCGCGCCTCGACCTTGCTTCCCTTGAGGTATTCGGAAAGAACATCAACGCCCATCCTGCCCCAGAGCACGGGGTTCAGCTCCACTGTCATGGCGAGGTTGCCCTCCTTCAGCGACCGCAGTGCGGGCGGCACGCCGTTCATGCCGGTGACCAGGGTCTTTCCTTTGCGGTTGGCAGCCAGCACCGCCTGGGTGGCGCCGAGCGCGACATCATCATTGGCGGTGTAGATGGCCGCCAGATCGGGGTTGGCCACCAGCACATCTTCGGTGTTCTTGAGACCCCGCTCGCGGGTGAGCGGCCCGTCATTGCGGAACACCACCCGGATATCGGGATACTTGGCCATGATTTCGGTGTAGCCCTCGGCGAGATTGCGGAAAGTGGGCGCGCCCGAGGGCCCGAGCAGCATCGCCACCTTGCCCTTGCCGCCAATGCTCTTGGCAGTCCATTCGGCAATATCGCGGCCGATCTGCTTTTCATCCATGGCGACATGCAGGGTCTGGTTGGGCGAGGTGGAACCACGCGCCACCGAGACGATTGGCACTTTGCCCGCAGCGGCCGCATCGTAGGCCGCGTTGACGCCGGTGGCATCAATGGGCGAGATGAGCACCCCTTTGACGCCACGGGCCACCAGATCTTGTACGCCGTTGATCTGCTTGAGCTTGTCTTCGTTGGACGAGACCGACACTACCTCCCAGCCGAGTTCGCCAGCGCGGGCCCGAATGCCTCGCATCATCGCAATATAGAAAGGATTGTCGTCTTGCGGGAGGGACACGCCGATCGTGATTTTTCCCTGAGCCTGAGCGACGGTGAGCGGGGCTGAAAGCGTTGTGCAGGCGGCCAGAGCGGCCATCAGTAGGGTGCGACGCATGGGGTGTCTCCTGGGTAGTGTGAGAGTGACTGGGAATGGTCTGAATGCTAACGCTTGGAGCGCAGGCTGTCTGCTGCGGCGGCAGCGATGATCACCACGCCAATCGCGACCCGCTGCCAGTAGGAATCAACATTGAGCAGATTCAGACTGTTGCCGAGCACGATCATGATGAACACACCGATTACGCTTTTGTAGAGCGTGCCTTCGCCACCGTGCAGGGCGGCGCCGCCCAGCACGACCGCGGCAATCGCGGTCAGTTCATAAAACTCGCCTGCAGTGGGCTGACCCGACTGGAGGCGCGCGGCGAGCATCACGCCGGCAACGCCCGCCAGTGCGCCGCAGATGACATAGGTGGATGCGGTGATTCGGGCAACCGGAACCCCCGACAGATAGGCGGCTTCGCGGCCACCGCCCGTGGCGTAGATATGCCGACCAAAGGGTGTGGCATGCATGACCCACGACAGCACAACGAGCAGCACGATGGGCACCCAGACCAGCGCGTGTAGCCCCAGGATTCGCGCGGAGCCAAAGCCCACGAAGGCGGAGGGCAGGCCATCGTCACCCTCGACCGGTGCGCCGCCGGTAATCAGGAACACCACGCCCCGAACCAGCACCATGGTGCCAAGTGTGGTGATGAAGGGGTTCACCCGAAGATAGGCGATGACCAGGCCGTTCACCAGGCCTACCAGTGCGCCCACGAGCACACCTGCCACGACGCCCGCACCGATACCCGCCTCAAGCATGACCATGGCCGACACGCAGCCCGCCAGCGCTGCGGTCGACCCCACCGACAGGTCGAACCCTCCGCCGATGATGACGAAGGTCATGCCGATTGCGATCACCGCCATGATCGACGACTGAACCAGGATGTTGTTGAGATTGACGGGTGACAGAAAGCGATCGGTCATCAGTGCGGTGGCGGCGCACAGCACAAGGAGTGTGACCAGCGGAATCTGGCCAAGCAGCCGCGACGAAACAGAACTGGAAGCCATCAGCGTGTCCTCTCGAGCGCAGCGCGAAGCCGCGCTTCGTTCATGCCATCGGCGCGTTCAACGCGACCCACTATTTGTCGCTCGCGCATGGCAAGCACCGAATCACACAAGCGGGCGAGCTCGCCCAGGTCGCTGGAACTCACCAGCACGCCACCGCCCTGGTGCGTGAAGCGCCTGATCAGCGCATGCACATGCATCTTGGCGGCGATATCGATGCCGTGGGTGGGCTCATCGAGCAGCAGGATGGAGACACGGCGCGCCAGCCATTTGGCAAGAATGACCTTCTGCTGATTACCGCCCGAGAGTGATCCCACCCGGACCTCCGGACGGCGAGGTCGGATGTCCATCAGATCCATCATTTCATCGACCAGCGCGTCGGCACGCGACCGGTCGATTCTGAAAACGGATCCGATCTGAAACAGATTCGGAAGCAGGATGTTGTCGCGGACCGACTGGTTCATGACCAGCCCGAGCGAACGCGTGCCGGGGACCAGGCCGATTCCCTGTGCGATCGCATCACCCGGTTGCCCCAGGCGCACGGTCACGCCGTCGGCCCGCCGAACGGTAGCCGGCTCAGGCCCTGCGCCGAACAGTCCACGTACCTTCAGGTCTGCGCCGCTACCCAGCAGCCCGGCGATGCCAAGGGTCTGCCCGGCGCGAAGCGAAATGGGCGCCTGCGCGGTCTGCTCGGCGAGCAACTCTGGCCCATGGGGGCGGGCAGCGCTGTCTTCGTGAGTGGCCGCGCGGCCGGTCATGGCTTCGATCAGGTCACCGATCGAAAATTGGCCTCGCTCGCTGACGGTGACCACGCGGCCGTCGCGGAGCACGGTGCAGCGATCTGCGAGCGAGACGATTTCATCAAGCCGGTGAGAAATGTAGATGATGGCGGTTCCGGCCGCCTTCATGCGCGCCAGCACCGAAAAGAGTCGGTCGATCTCGCGTGACTCGAGCGCGGCTGTTGGCTCATCAAGGATGAAGACGCTGCACTGCCGGCGAAGCGCCTTGGCGATTGCCACAAGTTGCTGCTCGGCAAAGCTGAGCGCGCGGATTGGCTTCCGCACGTCCACGTCAAGATTGAGATGTGCGAGCTGCTCGCGTGCCTCGGCGTTCATGCGTGAGCGATCGATACCGGGCACGATGCCAAACCGTCGCCGCATGGGGAGGCTGCCCAGCATCAGGTTCTCGGCAATCGACAGTGCGGGCACCATCCGCAGCTCCTGCGGGATCGTGACAATGCCGCTCGCAATCGCCGCCCTCGGACTGCTGAATTGAACGGTCTGGCCTGCAACCTCGATCGAACCGGAGTCGGCCTGATGGATGCCGCTCAGAATGCGAATGAGGGTCGATTTCCCCGCTCCGTTCTCGCCCACCACCGCATGGATCTCGCCCACGGCGACGGTGAAGTCGACCTGATCGAGCGCCTGCGTGGCGCCAAAAGACTTGGAAAGCGCACGGATCCGAACGGCCTCGCGCACGCCCGCGGTGGGGCTCGAGATGTTGCGGGGTTCGGGCCCGACCGACAGCGACACCTGCTGGATCCTCAGGTGATGCTGACGCGTCGGACCTGCATGGCGGGGTCGACGATCCGGCCTTTGTCGATGATGACCTGACCGTCCAGCATCACCGTGCAATCGCGCATCGGCACGTCGTAGTGCCCGCGCGTGGTCCGCTTGCCCCCGCCCTGCGAGTTGGGCCCGGTGGAAAACAGGAAATTGCCCGCGAAAACGCGAGCGCCTGCCCGGTGACGCTCGGGCTCCTCACCGTGGAGCGCCATGGCATACCACCGGGCCTGCGGGTTGAGCCCCCAGCCCAGATGCGACACCGCATACGGATCGCGATCAGCGTGATGAGACTTGCCATCGTCCAGCCAGTCGCGCATCAGCTTGGCATCGAGTCCCCCGTTGACACTAGTGACGAACCCGTCCTGAATCTCCAGGCGAATCGCGTCCTGCACATAGCGGCAGTAGGGCAGGATGACGATATCCCCGGGTTGAATGACGACCGTACCGTTCGCCGAGCCCTCATTGGGGAAGGTGTGCAGATGACCGCCGCCCCAGTGATCGAAGTGCCCGGGCTCGTCTGAAAACCCCCACTGCGCCATCACCGGATACTCGCCACGTGTGTAGCGCAGATCGGTGCCCGCCTCCGACACCACCCGCACCTCGCGGGTACGGCTGTACAGGGCTTCGGCATATTTCACGGCGTCTTTCAGTCCCGGTGGCGATATCAGCTGTTCAAGATCATCGGGCCCGTCGATGATCATGAGCACGCGGGTGCCGCCGTCCATCACCTCCTTCAACCAACGGGTGAAGAGCGGCACATGAAAAATGACCAGCAGATCGGCGGCCTTGACCGCATCCAGGGTGCCCTTGCACTTGCCGATGGTGGGCACGCCCACCTTGGTCCAGGAAGGCACCGAGTTGACGCGCATTTCGTAGACGTCTGCGCCGAGTTCGTCGCAGGCAGCGAACGCGGCCTCGATATATTCGCGCCGGGTGGCGAGATCGCTCACCAGCACAACGGTTTCACCAGCGCCAACTTTCGACATCTCGAACTGACGACGAAACAGAAATCCAAGCTTGCCCGGGTTGATTTCAGTGGCGCGTAAGGCGGGGGAGATCATGAACGTGCTCGCAGCAAAAACGCATTGGCAGAGAGTGGTCGATTGTGGGTGGGGGCAGCCCGGGGTGTCAACCTGGCGAGGTCCAATTCGGCAGCGGTCTGACTGGCGGTGCGATCTTAGGACGAGCGGGCCCGCACCAGAAAGTCAGAATGGATTCACGACACGAAGGCTTCGCTGAAAAATTCGCCCATGCTGCAGATCTTCTGAATAAAGCACGGATGACCCGGCTTCGATTGCGGCGGCGACGATCATTGCGTCGTAAAGCGAGAGCTGATGCCTTGCGTGGATATCCAGTCCGCGATCATGAATGGATTCGGTGAGCGGGATCACGCTGCAGACCACTCGGAAGGTGGCCAGCACTTCCCTGACCTGCGGCAGCGGTAAATTTAACTTTCGACGTGCGACCGACGCGAACTCGTTCAGCACCTGCACGCTGATGACTCCGCCCGTCTCCAGTAAACGCTCTGCGCGGTCAGCTTTACGGGTGTCACTCGATAGCAGATATAGCAGAACATTGGTATCGAAAAACGGTTCAGCTGCGCTCATTGGCCTCCAGCCGATCGAAGTGGAAGGTGGCGGGCAAAGTGCCACGGAATTTTCTGAGCCGCCGTAGCAGCTCGCGCCGGCCGGGGGCTTTTGAGACTTCCAGGGTTCTGCGATCGGCCAGGTGTAATTCGATCTGGTCGCCCTCCTTGAGCTCGAGGGCGCGAACGACCGAAACGGGCAGGCGTACAGCCAGACTGTTACCCCATTTGGAAACTTGCATACTGACTCGCTAGATATACTTTGGAATCAGTATATCTAAGTCTTCGGCGCGACGCCGCTACCTTGCCAACGCCAAGGCCATCTTCCGCAAGGCCGGTTTGTCGGGCTTGCCCACTGCCGTCTTGGGGAGGGCGTCCACCTGAACCAGATGCACGGGCACCTTGTAGCGCGTGAGGCGTGCCTCGAGGTGCGCTTGCAGCGCCTCGCGGTTCAGAACCTTCACACGCCCGACCGCATAGGCCACCAGCGCCTCGCCCCGGTAGCTGTCGGGAATGCCCACGACCGAGGCCTCCAGCACATCCGGGTGGGTGAGCAGCGCCTCCTCTACCTCGCGGGGATACACATTGAAGCCGCCCACGATCACCATGTCTTTTTTGCGGTCGCGGATGAACAGATAGCCATCGTGGTCGAACTCGCCGATGTCGCCGGTGTAGAGCCAGCCGTCGCGAAGTGCGGAGGCGGTTTCTTCCGGCAGCCCGCGGTAGCCCCGCATGATCTGTGGGCCGCGGGCGCGGATCTCGCCGCTATGGCCCACAGGCAGCACCTGGTTGCCTGTTTCAAGATCAACAATCTGAATCTCGGTGAGCGGCAGCGCCATGCCGACCGATCCGGGCTTGCGAACGCCTTCCACCGGGTTGTAGCTCAGCACCGGTCCGGCTTCGCTCTGACCGTAACCCTCCACGACCGTACATCCGGTTGCCTGCTGCCAGCGCTCGAGCACCGGGACGGGAAGCGCCGCCGCACCGGAATAGCAGAGGCGTAGCGACTGAAGTGCCGCGGTAGCGAAGCCCTCGTGCGCCATGAGGCCGGTGAAGAGGGTTGGGCTGCCTGAAAACAGCGTGATCCGATGGCGTTCGATGGCCTCGAACACCCACTCGGGGCGGTAGCGCGGCAGGATCACCAGCGTTCCCCGGCAGAACACAGCCAGGTAGAGACCCATGGCGACCGCATACACATGAAAGAGGGGCGTGACCGCGAGGATGCGCTCATTACCCAGTCGGGTGGGAAGCAGTGCCTCGCGCTGGCTGACATTGATGGAAACCGATGCGTGCGTGAGGTTCACGCCCTTCGAGCGACCGGTGGTGCCGCCAGTGTATTGAAGCGTGGAGAGTGCCTCGGGCGAGGGCAGGGGAAACGCGCCCAGATCAAGCGGACCACCGCGCCAGCGTGTAAGGCGCCGCTCTGGGCCTACTGACCAGCGATGCTGAACACCCTGCTCTGTGGCGAGCGAGAGGATGGCGAACGCGCAGTCGGCATCGTGAATCAGCCCCACAGGCGCCGCGTTTGCAAGAATCGGCGCAAGCTCATGAGGTGTGTAGGCAGGGTTGAGCGGCACCAGCTGCAGCCCTGCGGCCTGCACTGCGAAGCTTGCAATGGCGATATCGATGGAGTTGACCATCAGCACGGCGATGCGGCCACCCGGCGTGCAGCCACTGGCGAGCTCGCGAGCGAGCCCCGCCACGCACGCGGCGTAGTCGCGATAGCTGAGGGTCTCGTCGCCGCAGATCAGCGCGGGAGCATCGGGTGCACACCGCGCTGCGTCGACCAGCGCATGAACGACAGTGGGATACCGCCTCGGTAGTGGGTGCCCCGCCTCGGTCAAGCGTCGTCTCCAACACGAATCACCACCGCCATGCCGGTGTCGCCGGCCGCGCAGCCGGTGAACAGGCCCTGGCCGCCGCCGCGCATGGCCAGCTCTTCAATCAGCTCGATGATGGCGCGAAGTCCGGTGGGTGCCTGCGGGTGTCCCCACACCAGCGAGCAGCCGAAGCGGTTCATGCGATGGGTGGGGATCCCGAAGGCATCCGCGAGCACGATGTCGTTCACGACAAATGGATTATGGGTCTTGATGACATCGATATCGGCAATGCCGAGGCCGGCGCGCTCGAGCGCCTGTCGTGCGGCCGGCACCGGCGCTTCAGGCATGTAGCCCTTTTCCACTCGCGACTGTCCAAACGCGAGGATTCGAATCGCGATCGACGGGTTGGACGACAATTCGCGCGCGCGGTGAGGCGTGGTCACCACGACGCCCGCCGACCCATCCGCCGGATGCGTCTGTCCGCCGAAAGTGACGCTGCCGTCTTGCCGAACCGGGGACAGCTTCGCGAGTTTGTCGGCCGAGGTGGGGTGAATGCCTTCGTCGCCTGCGAGCGTGGTGCGCACGCGCTTCAGCCGGGCATCGGGCACCTCGAATGGCAGATCCATGAAGCGCTTCAAAAAAGCGCTGTCGTTGCCAACCGCTTCCGCATACTGGGCATAGCGCTCGAGCACCACCTCGTGCTGGCGCGCGGTGCTGATGCCGTGTCGGGCGGCCACCCGGTCGGCTGTATCGACCATGGCAAGGTCAGCCCAGGGGTCGCGCTCGAAATTATCAAGAATCCAGTTTTCGTGCTCACCAGTGCCGCCTGGGCCGTCGGGGGCGGGGTAGTAAAGATGTGGCCCGTTCGAGGTGCGATCGGTGGTGACCACCAGCGCGGTGGTGGCTGCGCCCTCGATGATTTCCGAGGCCGCGGCACGCAAAACGCGAGCGCCGGTGGCGCATGCCTGACTGATGGTGGGCCCGGCAAGGGAGGGCGCACCGATCATGCCTGCTAGCCAGGGCAGGCCGTAGAAGCTTGCCCGCTGAGGCACAGTGATACCCAGCACGCCGTAGTCAAAGGCTTCAACCGCCAAGCCACGGCGAGCAAGCGCCTGCGTCGTGACATGCGCTGCAAACCGTACGCTATGCAGATGCGCAAGCGCCCCCTGCCAACGCGCAAAGGGAGTCGACCAGTAGGCCCCGTAGGGAATGGCAACGTCGGTCATTGGAGCTCCTGTCAGGCGGCACCCAGGTAGGCCGCGGCAACGCGTGGGTCACGAGCCAGCTCACCGGCTGGTCCCGAGAGTGCGACGCTGCCGTTTTCAATGACGTACGCATGGTCGGCCACCTGGAGCGCCACGCGCGCGTTCTGTTCGACGATGAGTAACGACACGCCACGCTCTCGCAGCTGCCGCACCACCCGAAAAATCTCGCGAACGATCAGCGGCGCGAGGCCGAGCGAAGGTTCGTCCAGCATCAGGAGGCGGGGTGCCGAGAGCAGGGCGCGCCCGAGCGCAAGCATCTGTTGTTCGCCCCCGGAAAGGGTACCGGCCTTCTGCTGCAGCCGCTCGCGCAGGCGCGGGAACACCTTGAGCACCCAGTCGAGGTTGTCGCGGCGGTGGCTGCGCGCAAGAAACGCACCCAGCTCGAGGTTGTCTGCCACGGTCATATCGGCAAACAGTTCGCGGCGCTCGGGAACCAGGCAGAGGCCTGCAGCCACCCGGTCTTCGACTGGCAGACCAGCAAGGCTGCGGCCTGCGTAGCGCACCTCGCCGCTGGCTGGGAGCGCGCCCGCCAGCGCATTCAGCATGCTGGATTTCCCCGCTCCGTTCGGACCCACGATTGCCACCACACCGCCTTCGGATACCGAGAGCGAAATGCCCCGGACGGCCTCCACCTTGCCGTAGGCCACATGCAGATCGGTCACCTCGAGAAGCGCCGTCATCAGTCGTCCAGTCCACCCAGATAAGCTTCAATCACGCGTGGGTCGCGACGGACCTCGTCGGGCGTGCCTTCGGCGATCTTGGTGCCGAACTGCAGCACCACCACCCGGTCCACCAGATTCATGACGAAGTCCATGTCATGTTCAACGACCAGGACCGTGACGCCCTGTGATTTGAGCTCGCGCAGCAGCGCGGCGAGCGCCTGTTTTTCCTGCAGGCGAAGGCCTGCCGCGGGTTCGTCGAGCATGAGCAGCGATGGATCTGCTGCCAGCGCGCGTGCGATTTCAAGCACCCGTTGGCTCCCCAGTGCGAGACTGCCCGCCGGGGCATCCGCCTGAGCGCCCAGCCCCACGCGGTTGAGTTGACGCTGCGCTTCGAAGAGGCTCTGCGCATCTTCACGGCGGGAAAGCGCCAGCGCGCCCGCCAGCACGCCCGAGCGGCCGCGCAGCCAGGCGCCGATAGCAACGTTTTCAAGGCAGGTCATGGTGGGACGCAGGCGTACATGCTGAAAGGTACGCGCCACGCCAAGCGCGGCGATGGCGCGCGGCGGGCGGGTCTCGATGCGTGTGCCCTGGAGCAACACCTCACCCTCCGACGGCGGCAGCACGCCCGTCACCAGATTGAAAAGCGTGCTCTTTCCCGCGCCGTTGGGTCCGATCAGCGCGACGATCTCGCCTGCGCGAATGTCGAAGCTCACCCCCTGAAGCGCCACCAGCCCACCAAACCGCTTGCCCAGACCGCGGACCTCGAGAAGCGCGCTGCCCGTGGCGGGGAGCGAGCGCCGTGGTAGGGGTTGAGCCATGGCGGGCGCCCGCGCTGGCGGGCGTTGCGGCAACCAGCGCGACAGGTAGGGGGCGAGTCCGCCGCTTGCGCGCTGCAAAAGCAGAATGACCAGCGCCCCGAAAACGATTGCCTCGAAATTGCCGCCCACGCCCTTGAGCGCCGGCACCGCGTCGCGAAGCAACGTTCGAAGTGATTCCACCACTGCCGGGCCCAGCACCGCACCGGCAGGTGATCCGGTGCCGCCGATCACCGCCATGAACAGATAGTCGACCGACGCATTGATACCGAATGGACTCGGGCTGACATGTCCCAGATAGTGGGCATGCAGCCAGCCCGCGAGTCCGGCAAAAAGCGCGGCCACCACGAAGACCTTGAGTTTGAGCGTGGCTGACTGCACGCCGAAACTTTCAACCATGACCGGATCGCGGAGGGCACGGATCGCGCGTCCGGCCCGGCTGTTGATCAGGATGGTCGTCCCCGCAAGCAGCACCGCGAGCACCGCCCAAACCAGCAGCATGAAGGGTGCGGGTTCAACCAGACTGAGACCCGCCGCTTCCAGCCTGGGGACGCCCGCAATACCGTTGAAGCCGCCGAGTCCCTGCAGGTTGCCAAACAGGTAGAAGAGTCCCAGGCCCCAGGCCATCGTGCCCAGGACCAGATAGTGACCGGAGAGCCGGATCGTGAGCCAGCCGATCAGTGCGCCTGCGAGCCCGCTCGCGGCAAGTGCCGCCGGCAGGGTGAGCCAGGGCGAGACGCCGAATCCGAGCACACAGAGTGCTGACACGTAGGCACCCAGCCCAACGAAGGCCGCCTGTCCGAACGAGGTGATGCCCACCATGCCTGTGAGCAGCACCAGACCCAGGCAGACAATGGCGTTGAGCCCGATGTAGCCCAGCAGCGTGACCACCCAGACCGGCATGATCCACGGCGACAGCACGATCACCGCGCCCACCACGAGCGCGGGGATACGATGAGCAGGAACGCCCATGCTCAGTCGTCCTCGCCATGAAGCGAGTGGTCGGTGAGCGAGCGCCAGAGCAGGATGGGCACCAGCAGGACAAATACGATGGCTTCCTTGAGCGCCGAGGCAAAGAACGATGCAAACGCTTCGAAGACGCCCACTGCGAGCGCGCCCAGCACCGCCACAGGAAAGCTGGCCATTGCTGCACACACCACGCCGATAAATGCCTTGAGGCCGATGAGAAAGCCTGAGTCGTAGTAGATGGTGGCGATGGGGCCGATCATCAGGCCCGATAGCGCGCCAATCAGGCCGGCAATTCCGAATGCGAGCAGGCCGGCGCGTTCGGTGCGGATGCCCACCAGGCGGGCGCCGAATCGATTGAGTGCGGTGGCGCGCAGTGCCTTGCCCCAAAGCGTGCGCTCGAAAAATACCCATAGCGCAGCGATCATGACAATCGATACAGCGAGCGAGAGCAGAAGGTGCCAGGACAGGGTGGTGATCCCCACATCCAGCCGGCCACTAATGAAAGGCGGAGTACGCAGCCCTTCGGCGCCGAAAAACAACAGGCCGAATCCCACCAGCATGTAGTGCGTGGCGACTGCAGCAATCAGTTTGACCAATACGCTTGCTTCGGTAAGCGGCCGGAAAGCGGTGAGGTAGAGAAGCGGCGCCATCGGCGCAACCAGCAGCAGCGTGATCAACGCATGCACGAGCACCGGCGCCTCCGCGCCTGCGAGCCCGCTCCTTGTGATCACATAGCCCAGCAGCGGAGGCAGCAGCGCAAGCAGCAGCACGCCGCGCAGCGACCGCCACTCGCCGCTCCGGTGGCAGCGCCATGCCTGCACGATCACTGCGAGCAGACCCAGCCCGGCGAGCAACCACACGGTGTTGGGTGCGATCCCCTGACGCAGCAGGCTCATGGTGAGCGCGGCAAAGGCGACCATATCGCCCGCCGGCACCCAGAGCACCCGCGTCACCAGAAACACCAAGACGATCGAGACCGCGAGCAGCGCGTAAATCAGGCCACTGGTGAGACCGTCCTGGACCAGCAGGGTGGCGATCGTTGCGTTCAAGCGGCCTCGGTCAGGGCTTGTAGAGCCGGAATGCGCCGCCCTTGACTTCGACCAGTACGCGACCGCGTTCATCGACGCCATATCGGTCGGCGTCGGTGTGCTTGTAGACCGCGTTGGTGCCCACTACCTCGTTGCCAGCGATCATCGCGTCGCGGAGCGCAGCGCGAAATTGCGGGGTACCGGGTTTGGCACCGGTCTTGGCCGCGGAGGCAACAGCGGCATCGAGCAGCAGGTAGGCATCCCAGGCATAGCCCGCAAACGGGGTCACTGCGCCGGGGCCCCACTTCGCCTGATAGCGGGTAATGAAATCAGTCGATACCTTCCGGATGGGATTGGACTCAGGCAGGTCGGCTGTCACCACCATTGGGCCGGTGGGCATCAATGCCCCCTCGACCGCCTTGCCCCCCGACTGGATGAATGCCCCAGCCACTGCCCCGTGCGTGTGATAGATGGGCCCCTTGAAGCCCAGGTCCTTGATGCTGACGTGGGGCAGCACGGCCGGGGTGCCCGAGGCGCCTACAAACACCGCGCCAGGCGAGGCCGAGAACACCTTGAGTGCCTGCCCCGTGACGGATGTGTCGGTGCGGTTGAAGCGCTCGGTAGCCACCACCTTGATGCCTGCATCGGCGGCAAGCTTGCTGAATCCGTTCCAGTTGAGGTCGCCCCAGCCGTCGGCATAGCCGATGTACGCGGCCGTCTTGATGCCCCGACGCTTCATGTCCTCCACGATGGCAGAGACCATGAGTGGCACCGGCTGCGGGATGTTGAAGAGCCATGCTGCCTTGCCAGCGGGAATCGCCACCGGCGCCATGGCGATCTGCAGGGTACGCGATTCGCTCGCGATGTCGAACATGGCGGTGGCCACCGGTGTCGAGGTGGACCCCACGATGGCATCGACCTTGTCCTCATCAACAAAGCGGCGGGCGTTCTTGATTCCAGCCGTGGGATCGCCGCCGTCGTCCAGCACGATCCAGCGCGCGGGCACGCCGCCCAGGGTAGGCGGATAGATTTCAGCCGTGTTGCGGTAAGGAATGCCGACCGAGGCGTTGGGTCCAGTGAAGGTGCCGGTGAGGCCGATGCGGATTTCCTGGGCGAGGGCGGTGGCGGACATTCCGGCCGCGATGGCGAGCGCGCTGAGTTTCAGGGCGAGTTGACGAACCGGTGTCATGGGGGCTCCTGGTCGATGGGTAGGGCCGATGGGACGGCATTGAATCGGGTCCCGTACATGACGGGCATCTCTTCGACTATAGGCGCTGAAGGCCTCTGCTTGCAATCCGAGATCGAACGAGACCGCTAACGAGATCGTGTCCCACGTAGCGCCGCGATCTTCGGTAGTATCGGAATTCATCCTCGATTTCATCCAGGAAAGCGACGATTCTCGATGATCCATTGCAGAAAAATTGCTGGCGCTCTGGGCGCCGAAATCATCGGACTGAGCTTGCGCGAATCACTCGACGACGCCAGTCTTTTTGCAAAGTTGCGTACGCTCTGGCTCGAGCATCAGGTGCTGTTTTTTCGCGACCAGGATCTTCCGCCCGCTGAGTTCATGCGCTTTGCCGAGCACTTTGGCGAGCCTGTGGAATACCCCATGGTCAAAGGGTTGCCCAATTTTCCTCGAATCATCGAGGTCAAGAAGCTCGAGCACGAACGAAACGCCTTCGGCGCGGTCTGGCACTCGGATACGGTTTATCTGGAGCGGCCTCCGATGGCTTCAATGTTGATAGCCCGCGAGCTGCCGCCGTTTGGCGGCGACACCCTTTTCTCCAGCATGTACGCCGCCTACGACAGCCTGTCGGCCGGATTACGCGCCACAATCGACGGGCTGCGCGCGGTGAACTCGTCGGCCAAGGCCGATGTGACGCGCACGCGGGAAGATCGGGTCAAGTCCGACGGCGCCGAGGCACGTCGCGATTTCACCTCCGAACATCCGGTGGTGCGTACCCATCCTGAAACCGGGCGCAAGGCGCTGTATGTCAATCCTGCGCATACGATTCGCTTCGCGGGGTGGACCGAGGAAGAAAGCAGGGGCCTTCTGCGCTACCTTTTCGAGCATCAGGTTCGGCCTGAATTTACCTGTCGGTTCAGCTGGCAATCTGGGTCAGTCGCGCTCTGGGACAACCGCTGCGCCATGCATAACCCGGTGAATGACTATCATGGCTATCGCAGGATCATGCACAGGATCACGCTGGCGGGCGATGCCCCCCACTAGCACAGGACATTTGTGATGAACCACCCCACTCAGCCAGACACGCTACCCCCTGAGGCCCGTGCAACCCATGCCGCCCAACCGGCGAGCCGCGGTGTGCATCACCTGGCACTGAACACCGACGACATGAAGATGACCATCGACTTTTACACGCGGGTCATGGGCATGCCGCTGATTCATGCGCTCAAGGTACCGCCGGGCGTCGGCGCTGGGCCACTCAATCGCGGCAATCCTCCGTTCGAAAACCTGCGGCACTATTTCTTTGATGCCGGGGGTGATGCGATGGTGGCATTCTTCGAATTGCCCAAAGGCGAAACGGGTACCGCCGACCGGAACTCGGTCGCAGCGATGCAGCACTGCTCATTTACGACTACGCAGGCGCAGTTCGAGGTGCTATTTAAGCGATTGCAAGATCACCAGGTGCCTGTGATTGGGCCCTTGAACGTGGGCTCGGGTTCATGGTCAATATACTTTTTTGACCCTAACGGCATTCGGCTGGAGTACACCTATCAGGAAGGCGATGGCGACGATGTCCGCGTGATTGAGCGCTGGACCCAGACCCGCCAGGAGGCGGTGGCCGAGCTCGCCACGTTGAGTTCTGACCAGGACTGGCTGGCGAGCGTGACAGCCCACCTTCCCGATCAGCGCAACTGAGGGTCGGGCCTTAAACGAACCGGGTTTGACAGGCGCCCGATGCCCTCGATCTCACACGTGACGCGGTCGCCCGCCCGGAGAAATTGTGGCGGAGTCATCGCATAACCCACACCGGGAGGGGTTCCGGTGGCGATCACGTCGCCGGGCATGAGCGTCATCCCCTGTGACAGGTCTGAGATGATCCGACCGACAGAGAAATGCATGTGGGCGGTGGTGTCGCTCTGGCGCAGGTCGCCATTGACCCAGAGCCTCAGTGCCAGCGCATGAGGGTCAGGGATCTCGTCTCGTGTGACGACCCAGGGCCCCATGGGGCAGAAGGTGTCAAGCCCTTTGCCCTTGAACCACTGATCATGTCGGCGCTGAAGATCGCGCGCAGTAACGTCGTTAATGATCGTATACCCGAAGATCGCGGCCATGGCCGCGTCGGGATCCGCGTTCCGTATCGGCCGGCCGATGACCACCGCGAGTTCAACTTCGTAGTCGATCTTGTCGGACACCGAGGGCTCGATTTCGATCGCGCGCTGATCGCCGACTACGGTGCTGGGCGGTTTGGTGAAGTATTGAGGGTGTTGCGGGATCGGGGTCTGGATACCGCGCTTCAGATCGCCTTCGCGAACATGCTCCAGATAGTTGCGACCCACGCAGAAAATATTGCGGCTTGGGTGCGGAATCGGTGCGAGCAGCCTGCTTCGATCGATCCGCCGAACGAGTATTGCGCTTGATTCGGCATTAAGAAAGACGCTGAGGGTGGCGAGCGCTGCGGCGGGGGCGGCCGCAAGATCGGCAACGTCTCGCACATGATTGAGCGCCGACCACGGCTCCGAGGGCCCTGCCTCGTGTGCCGCAGCGGCGGCGGCCTCGAGCAGGTCAATCACTTCGACCGTGTCGCCCTGGTCGGCTATGAGGGCAGCGCAGCGATGTGAGGGGCCATCCTGATAGCAGAGCAATTTCATTCCCGGGTCGTCCGTCAGCAGTCGACTGTCGGAAACTCAGCAGGGATGGTGATCTCGAGGTTGTGGCAATCATCGGAATAGTCGAGCACAGTGTGCTTGATATTCGGTGGCATCAGCCATGCATCGCCTGCCTTCATCGTCATGACGCCTTGCCCCTCATGCTCGATCTTGATCCAGCCTTGCAGGCAGTACACCACCTGCAGCTGTACCCCGTGCATGTGGCGCTTCCGAACCTGGTCTGTGCAGGGGCCGATCAGCTTGATGACATGCGCGTGCACCATGCCTTCGGTGGCTTCGGCGAATCCGAGGTCGCGATACCGGGCGTAGGGACGCAACCCGTCGGCTTTGTAGTCGCCGTCGCCAGTAAAGTGACTGACGGCAAATTTTTGAGTGACATCGGATAGCTGCTTCATCGAGGGTCTCCTGCAACGAGGAACGAAAATAGATGCCGCGGGCTGGCGCGCTTAGCGCACCTGCCGCCGGGCAAGCCAGGCGCCGAGTTCACCCACGATGCCGCGACGAAACGCGAGCACGCAGGCCACAAAGATGACGCCTTGCACCACAAGCACCCAGGTGCCCAGGCTGGCGAGATAGTTCTCGAGTGCGGCAACCACCACTGCACCCACCAGGGGCCCAAGCAGAGTGCCGACCCCACCAATGATGCCCATGAGTACGGCGTGTCCCGACATGGTCCAGTGCACGTTGGTGAGCGAGGCGAGCTGAAAGCTGAGCGCATCGAGCGCACCGGCGATACCGGCAAAAAATGCCGAGATTACAAACGCAATCCATTTATAACGTTCGACCGGATAGCCCAACGACAAGGCCCGGGACTCGTTGTCGCGGATGGATTTGAGCGCCAGGCCAAACGGCGAGGCAATGACCGTGTTGATTGCGATAAACGACGCCACGGCAATGGCCAGGGCGAAGTAGTACATGTTCAGGTGATCGGTAAGGTTGATTCCGAGGAAGCTTCCCCGTGGTACAGCCTGAATGCCCTCATCGTTGCCGCTGAATTCCGCTTGCACGATGAAGAAGTAGAACATTTGTGCCAGAGCGAGTGTGATCATCGAAAAATAAATGCCCTGACGCCGGATGGACAAAAAGCCGAACGCTGCGCCCAGCACCATCGCCGCCAAGGCGCCCACCAAGACGGATGACAAGGGGTCGAGCCCTGCGAATTTGGCGCACACCGCAGCGGCGTAGGTGCCCGCGCCGTAAAACGCCGCATGGCCGAACGACAACATGCCGCAATAGCCGAGCAGCAGGTTGAACGAGCAGGCGAGGAGCGTAAAGCACAGCACCTTGAGGAGGAACGGCGGATAGATGACCGACGGGGCCACGATCAGGACTGCGAGCAGAATCAGATAAGTGCGTCGGGTATCGAGGAAAGGAATGGCGCCGGGGCTGGCGGTTTCCGAGGGATCGGGCCTGTGTGACAACACCACGCCAAAGAGACCCGAGGGCCGAATGAGGAGAATGATGGCCATCACCAGGAACACCGCTGTGGTGGAAGCCTCGGGGTAGAACACCTTTGTGAGACCCTCGATGATTCCCAGACCGAACCCGCTGATCACCGCGCCGATGATGGAACCCATGCCGCCGATCACCACCACTGCAAACACTACGATGATGAGCTCAGACCCCATGCCTGCATTGACCTGATACAGCGGCGCCGCCATCACGCCGGCAAACCCGGCTAGCGCGACACCGAACGAGTAGGTGAGCATGAGGATGCGCGGCACGTTGATACCAAAAGCGCGCGTGAGCGGTGCGTTCTCGGTGGCGGCGCGAACGTAGGAACCGATGGAGGTCTTTTCGATCGCGAGCCAGGTGAGCAGGCAAACGACGATGGAAACCGCGATGACCCAGCCGCGATAGTGCGGCAGCAGCATGAAACCGAAGTTCCACGCGCCCGTGAGACCCTGCGGCAAGGCATACCCTTCGCCGGAGGCGCCGAAAATATTGCGGACCACGCCCTCGGCGATCAGCGTGATACCGAAGGTCATCAACATGCCGTAGAGGTGATCGAGCCGGTAGAGATGTCGCAGAAACAATCGCTCGATCACGAAGCCGATGAGGCCCACCACCAGAGGCGCTATGACAAGCGCAGCCCAGTACGAAATACCCAGGTATTTCAGCAGAACCCAGGCGGTGAGGGCACCCAGCATGTATTGCGCCCCGTGGGCAAAGTTCACAACGTTGAGAAGACCGAA